>JANMDK010000249.1:0-5426 GCA_031376265.1 Pseudomonadota bacterium | reverse complement strand
TGACGCGATCGAGCGAATCGATGCGCGCGGCGGCGAGATTGGTCAGAGCTTCCGCGACGGCCATGCGGCCTGAGGCCGGGCCGTCGATCAAAGCAAGCGGCGTGCGCTCGCCCAGGGCGAAGGCTTCGCCCGCATAGCCTTCGAAATCGAGCAGGGTCACCGCGCAATCTGCAACCGGCACCTGTCAGGGGCCGACGAACGGGTCGCGCGAGCAAAGCCCGCCCACGGTCCGGTCGCCGATCGAGATCAGGAATGTTTTGTCGGCGACCGAGGGATGGCGAAGCACGCGATAGCAAGCATCCTTGAGGTCCACCCTAGCCGCATCGAACGCGCGCAGGGCATTCTTCCTGCGCTTCACGTCGCGAAGCATTTTCGGCGGCTTGCCGAGAAGCGTCTCCATCGCGAGGTCCACCGGCCTGCCGCCAAGCTGCGGATCCTCGACGACCAGTTGCCCGTCCGCGGTGGCCGTGCCAAGCACGGCGAAAGGACAGCGCTCCCGCTCGCAGAGCGCGCTGAATCGCGCAAGGTCCGCGGGCGCGATGCCCAGCACATACCGTTCCTGCGCTTCGTTGCACCAGATCTCGCGGGGCGACATGCCGGTGTCTTCGGAGGGAATTGCGCGCAGGTCGAACTGCGCGCCACGCCCGGCCGAATGCGCCAGCTCGGGCATCGCGTTCGACAACCCGCCAGCGCCGACATCGTGGACCGAGAGAATCGGATTGTTTGCGCCGAGCTGCCAGCAGCGGTCGATGACTTCCTGCGCGCGGCGCTCGATCTCGGCGTTGCCGCGCTGGACTGAATCGAAATCGAGGTCCTCGGTATTCGTGCCGGCGCCCATGCTCGAAGCGGCGCCGCCGCCCATGCCGATCAGCATGCCCGGGCCGCCGAGCTGGATCAGCAGCGTGCCGGGCGGCAGGCCTTTTTTGGCCGACTGGGCCTCGGCGATGCTGCCGATGCCGCCGGCCAGCATGATCGGCTTGTGGTAACCGCGCTGCACGCCGCCGACGCCCTGCTCGAAGACGCGGAAATAGCCGGCGAGGTTCGGGCGCCCGAATTCGTTGTTGAACGCCGCCGCGCCGATCGGGCCCTCGATCATGATGTCGAGCGCCGAGACGATGCGGTTCGGGCGGCCGTAGTTTTCCGCCTCCCATTCGCGCAGCGCGCCCGGGATGCGCAGGTTGGAGACCGAAAACCCGGCCAGCCCCGCCTTGGGCTTGGCGCCGCGGCCGGTGGCGCCTTCGTCGCGGATCTCGCCACCGGCTCCCGTGGCCGCCCCCGGAAACGGCGAGATCGCGGTCGGATGGTTGTGCGTCTCGCACTTCATGACCGTGTGCGTGAGCTCGTCATGAGCGCGATAGAAGCGATCGGGGTCCGGGTAAAAGCGCTTCGCGCCGGCGCCTTCCATGATTGCGGCGTTGTCCGTATAGGCAAGCACGGTGCCCTGGGGGTTCGCCGCGTGCGTGTGCTTGATCATGCCGAAGAGCGACTGCGCTTGTTTTTCGCCGTCGACGATCCACGAGGCATTGAAGATCTTGTGGCGGCAGTGCTCTGAGTTCGCCTGCGCGAACATGGTGAGCTCGGCATCGGTCGGGTCGCGGCCCAGCGAGGCATAGGCGGTGGCGAGGTAGTCGATCTCGTCGGGCGAAAGCGCGAGGCCCAGGCGCGCGTTGGCGGCCTCCAGCGCCGCCCGCGCGTTGGCGCCCAGCGCGATCTTTCCGAGCGGCCGGGGCGGCACGTGCTCGAACAGCGCCTCGGCCTGCGATTCCGAGGCCAGCACGGTCTCGGTCATGCGATCGTGCAGCAGGGCGGCCAGGGCCGGGCGCTCGCCGTCCGCAAGGCGGCCGGACACTTTCAGGTAATACGCGGTGCCCCGCTCGATGCGGCGCACGCCCGGCAATCCGCATTGGCGCGAGATGTCGGTCGCCTTGGACGACCAGGGAGAGATCGTGCCGATGCGCGGAACGACCAGGAAGAGCGTGTCCTTGGCGTGATTTCCCGCGAGCGGCGGGCCGTAGGCGAGGAGCTTGTCGAGCAGCGCGCCTTCATCGGCCCCGAGCGGCGCGGACACTTCGACAAAATGGCGGAACTCGGCGGCGAGGGACTGCACGCCGGGGTGGACTGCCTTGAGTTGCGGAAGGAGCTTGGCGAGACGGAATTCAGACAGCGCACTTGCGCCGCGCAGCTTGAGAATCGTGGACATCGCGGGCTGGGGCCGGTAAAGCTGAATTATACCCGCGGCACTGCCCTCGCCCTGCGCAAAACCGACTTCTACTTCTTGAGCACCGGTTCCTTCGTCGTGCCGCCAAGCGTGAAGGACCCGCGCTGCTGGCCGAGCTCGGCATTGACGCGCCCGGACAAGGCGCCGGACGGATCGACGTCGGCCGCGCCGTTTGCATTCAGCAGCCCCGCGGAGAGCCTCAGGTTGCGCACCTGCACCGCGCCCTTGTTGTAGACGCCAACCCCGGTCAGCTCCGAAAATTCGGTGCGCCCGCCCGCCTGGGCGCTGGTCGCCTGCAATGCGCGCGGCAGGCTGAAGCTGCCGAGCACGCCCTTGCCGACGATGAACGTGCCCTCCATGCGGGCCGCGGATCCGAGCTTTTCGGGTGCCGGGCCGCTCATCGTGAACGTGCCGCGCGCATCGGCGCGGCCTTCGGAAAGGACGGCCGGCGCCAGCACGCTGGCGTTGAACTGCTTGACCTGCATATCGCCTTCCACCGTCCACTCCGGGCTCCAGCGGATCTTCGCGTTGCCGGTGAAGATGCCGTCGTAGAGCTTGCCGTCCCATGCGCTCGCCACGAGCTCTTTCGCGTTGACCGTGCCCTTGAGGGCGAAGGCGGAAAGGGCGATTGAGGGAGCGAAGGGCAACTGCATCGATGCGGCGCTGATCTCCACGCTTGCGCTCTCGCCCTGCGGCTGGATGCGGGCGGCGAGCTGGTTTTCGGCCGACTTGAGGGTAACGGCCTGCACTGCGCCGCCCGGCGCCATCGCGATGTCGATGTCGAGATCGGGCAGCGCGAGCGGGCCGGTCAGCTTGGCCTTGGTTGCAGTGATGCGGCTCACGCCAAGTCCATCGCCCTTGGGCGCCCCGAAAAGCAGTGCACCGATCTCGCTCTGGGGCGCGGAAAGGCCCTCAAGCGTCATGCTCGTGAACGTCTTCTTGTCGCCGAACAATGATCCGGCCGGCGCGTTCGCATGCACGGTCGCGATCCGCACGCCCTCGCCGATGGAGACGCCGTCGAACTTGACCTGCACGCCGGTGATCAACGAAAGGTGCGCCGAGCCGATCTTGACCGGCCGGCCTATCGCCTCGGTAGCCGCCTTTTCGTAAGGCGCGGTCGATACAGGCATCACGTGCAGCAGGCCGAGGCCGCCGACGACCAGGACGAACAGTGCGATCGCGGCCGGCTTGCCCCAGCGAACCTGGCGCTTCGGCCGCACCGGCTCCGTAATATCAGGAATCGATGGCGGCGGCTCGGCCGTTCGCGCAGCCTTCCGCGCAGCCGAATCGATGTCGGCGCGCACGCGCTTGTCCCCAGCCGGGTCGGCAGCGCCCTTGTCCTTGGCGAGCTTTTTCGCGTCGGCCTTGACGTCGTCCATGTCGAGGTCGGCATCCGAAATGTCGATGTCGTCGAACTCGTCGCCGGACTTCGAGGGCGTCGCAGCCTTGGCGGGCTGGATCCCGGCGAGCAGCTTTTCCCGGCTCTCCTTCGCGCGCTGCTTGCGTTCTTCTTCCTCGCGCGCCGCGCGTTCCTCGGCTTCGCGGGCCGCCTGCGCCTCGGCGGCCTGCTTTTTCTTCGTTTCGGCTTCCTCGATCTCTTTCTTTTCCTCCGCCTCGCGCTTGGCCTTGGCCTCCGCCTCGCGGCGGGCCTTGACTTCGGCCTCCTTGCGCGCTTTTTCTTCGGCTTCCTTTTTCTCGCGCTCTTCGTCTTCGCGAACCGAGAACGAATCGAGATCGGCTAGCAGCGAATCGTTCAGCGAGTCCGCTGGCTTTGCAGGCTGCGCAGGCGGTTCAAGCGCCACCGGGGCGGCGGGCGCCGATGCCGCTGCAGCAGCCGCGGCAACAGAAGCCGCCGCAGCTGCGGATGCTGCTGCGGCCGCAGCCGCGACTTCAGCGTCCTTGCGCGCTTTTTCCTCTGCGTCCTTGCGAACCTTTTCCTCGGCTTCGCGGGCAATGCGCTCAGATTCTTCCTTGGCCTTGCGCTCGGCCTCGAGGCGCGCCTTCTCCTCGGCTTCCTTGCGGACTTTCTCTTCCGCTTCGCGCGCAATGCGCTCGGCTTCCTCGCGGGCCTTGCGCTCCGCCTCCTCTTTCGCCTTGCGCTCGGCCTCGATGCGCAGCCGCTCCTCTTCATCGCGGCGGGCCGTCTCTTCGGCCTCCTTGCGCGCTTTTTCTTCCGCTTCCTTGCGGGCGCGCTCTTCCGCTTCGCGCCCGAGGCGTTCTGCTTCTTCGTGGGCCTTGCGCTCGGCTTCCTCTTTCGCCTTGCGCTCGGCCTCGATGCGCCGCCGCTCTTCTTCCTCGCGGCGCGCTTTTTCTTCGGCCTCCTTGCGGGCCTGCTCTTCGGCCACCAGTTGCGTCAGCGCGCCGTTCACCTTCGACGCCAGCGTGGTGAGCTTCTGCTGGGTGGCGACCACGGCGGCGCTGCGCTGCGCCAGCGTCTCGTTCAGGCGCTCCTGCTCGGCTTTCTGGGCGCTGAGCTGGTCGACCAGCCGCTGGGTGTCCTCGACGGAGGCCCTGGCCTGGTCGATGACATCGGTGCTGCCGCCGAGGGCGACGGGGGTGTAGCCCCGGGCCAGCTGCAGGTTCACGGCGCCGTCGTCGACCATGACGGCGGCGAGCCCGCTGGAGGCATCGCCGTGCATGTATGCGTTGATGGCCAGGTCGGCGGCCTGCTTGTTGAGGGTGGCGGTCCTGGACTGCTGCCCGGCCAGCCGGGCCGTGGTGTCGGCGGCCTGGCCGTCGAGGCGGGCGAGCTCGTCCTGGGTCTGCTTGGCCTGCTCGTTGAGCCGCTCGGCCTCCTGGGTGAGCTGCTCGCGCTGGGCGGCGATGCGCTTGGCTTCGGCCCGCTTGTCGCTGATGGCGTCGGCCGAGGCCCGGCCGGGCAGGGCGGTGAGGGCGAGACCGAGGAGCACGACGACGCCGACGGCCCGCCGCCGATGTTTCGGTGTCGGCTGGTCGCTCCCGTCCGTCATGATGACGAAGATGTTACGACATCCGTCACCCCGCTGTCATCTCAGGCGCATCTCTGTCACGAAACCCGCAACCGGTCCGCCCGATGGACCGGGCCGAGCGGCGCGGCCGACCCGGTCAGGTGCGGAACTGGCCGACGCGCGCTGCACACTGGTCTGGATCTCGTAGGTCGTCGCCGTCTGCTCCTCGACCGCGGCGGCGATCACGTGCTGGGCCCCGCTGATGTGGCCGATGATCTCGC
>JANMDK010000248.1:0-11895 GCA_031376265.1 Pseudomonadota bacterium | reverse complement strand
CCCTTTTAAGCGCGGAGCACCGGCAGGTCGGCGAGCTCACCCAGCTTGCGGCGCAGCTCAAGCGGGTGCGAAACCCCTCTCAGCGGCTCGAGCGAAGATCCGGTGCCGACCACGGCCACATCGCCATAGTCGAGCATGCGGCCCATGATGCCCTGGCTCACATGCAGGCTTTCGACTTTGGAGAGGTTCATCTCGACGGTCTCGCGCCCCATGATGCCTCGCTTGGCGATGATGCGCCGGTCGGTCAGCACGAGCTCCGTGGTGCGTTGGCGGAGCCAGGCCGAAAGCAGCGTCGCGAGACCCACCGAAAAGAGCGCGATCGCGAGGCCTCGAGTCCACTGCGCCGATTCGAAGGGCGAGAGATACATCAGCACCGCAGCGCCGGCTATCAGGAGGATCCCGGCCAAGTACGAGAGAAAGTATTTCCAGCTCGAAATGGCCGCGCGATAGACGACGCTTTCACCTGCGGCCAGCACGGATTCGACGTATGCGCTCATGAACGCCCTTTCGAGTTCGCGGCGCACGTAGCCACCGCAATGGGCGGGAAGCTTAGTCTAACCTTTGGTGGCCTGCTGTCAGCCGATCACCGACACTGGCGTCGGAGATGTCCTACATTTTTCTAGTTTGCAGTGCAGGAGACCGAGTTGCCGACCGGCGAACAGGTAACGCCTGAGCGTTGCGGCTGGCGGATCGGCTGCAGGCGATCGTCGCGCTCTTCGTCGAGCAATTCGTCCAGCGCGCGCTTAAGCTCCATGCGCGCCTGCGGATCCGGAATCCGGCCGGTGCCGACCATCTCCATGAGGCCCTCGGCTTTTTGCGCGTAGCGCTTGGCGCGATTTTCGCTTCGCATGCGCAACACTGGCGAGCTCGCGGTGCGCGCGTCTGCCTGCACTGCCTCGACCGTGCAGTCTGCAAGCTGCACGAACGTGGACGCATTCTTCTCGCAGCCATCCCAGCGGGCATTGATCGACGCGCACCCCGCGGTAATGGCGGCTATCGCGACTAGTGCAGGGAGGGCGCGCATGGGTCAGTCGAGAACGATCTTCTGCTTCCTGACGATGTCCTTGCGCAAGGCGAGCTCCCTCGCCGCCGTCTGCGCAAAGGCCTGCGGCGTGCCGCCGGCGGCGATCGAGCCGCCCTCGGCAAAGCGCTTGAGCACTTCGGTGTCCTTGAGGGCGGCATTCGCCGCGGCGTTCACCTTCTGCACTACTTCAGGCGGCAGCTGCGCCGGGCCGACCAACCCGTACCACGCCATGTTGTTGGCCTCCTTCAGGCCGACCTCGGCAAACGTGGGCACATCGGGCAGCGTGTCGACGCGCTTGTCCGACATCACCGCCAGCGCCTTGAGGCGTCCGGCCTTGATATGCGGGATCGACGAAGGCAGGTTGTCCATCTGGATGTCGACCTGGCCGGCGATCGTGTCGTTCAGCGCTGGGCCCGAGCCGCGGTACGGGATGTGCACGATGAAGGTGCCGGTCAGGACCTTGAAGAGCTCGCCGTCGAGGTGCGAGATGCCGCCGCTGCCGCTCGAGGCATACGAATATTTTCCGGGGCTGCGCTTGAGCAGCGCGATGAATTCCTTCATGTTGGCCACCGGCACGTTCTTGGGATTCACCGTCATCACGTTGGGCACGTTGACGAGGTTGATGATCGGCGTGAAATCCTTGACCGGGTCGTAAGGATTCTTCGGGTTCGTGGCCGGCAAGGTCGCCATCGTCGACACCGTGGCCACGCCAAGCGTGTAGCCGTCGTGCGGCGCCTTGGCGACCAGCTCGGCGCCGATCGCCCCGCCGCCGCCAGCGCGGTTCTCGATCACCACGACCTGCCCCAGCTCTTTCGAAAGCCGCTCGCTCAACACACGAGCGACGATATCGGTGGTGCCGCCGGGCGCGAAAGGCACGACGAGGCGCACCGGCTTGGTGGGCCACGCCTGCGCCGAGGCCTGCAATGGCAGCAATGCGCAAGCCGCCAGCACGGCGGAGGCGATCAGGACTGGACGGGAGGTGCGAAACAGGATGCGCATTGCCTTTGTTCCTTGGCTTATGGTGTCGGTCGGCCGCGATTATATCCGCGCCCGGTTAGACTCCACGCTGAAAACCACCCTATGAAAACCCTCTCCCTGCCTTCGGGCCGCACCGTGCCAGCCCTCGGCCAGGGCACCTGGAACATGGGCGACCGGCCGGAGACCCGCGCCGAGGAGATCGCCGCCCTGCGGCTTGGCATCGATCGCGGTCTCACCCTCATCGACACCGCCGAGATGTACGGCAGCGGGCGCTCCGAAGAATTGGTGGCCGAAGCGATCGCCGGCCGCCGGGAAGAAGTCTTTCTCGTCAGCAAGGTCCTCCCCGAAAACGCCAGTCTGCGCGGCGCAGTTGCCGCGTGCGAGAAGAGCCTCAAGCGCCTCAAGACCGACCGCCTCGACCTTTACCTGCTGCACTGGCGCGGCAGTGTGCCGTTTGCCGAAACGCTCGAGGCGTTCGACCGGTTGCAGGCGGACGGCAAGATCCGCAGCCACGGCGTGAGCAACCTGGATTTCGACGCCATGCGCGAATGGCATTCGCTTGCCGGCGGCGAACAAGTCGCAACCAACCAGGTGCTCTACAACCTCACGCGCCGCGGCGTCGAATGGGATCTCGCGCCGTGGCTGCGCGGGAAGCGCATTCCGCTCATGGCCTATTCGCCGCTCGAGCAGGCGCGGCTCGTCAACCACAAGGGACTCGCGGCCTTCGGGACGAAATACGCGATGACGCCGGCGCAGGCCGCGCTCGCGTGGCTGCTCGCGCAGGAGAATGTCATCGCGATTCCCAAAAGCGGCAACCGCAAGCGCGTCGAGGAAAATGTCGGCGCGGCCGAAAAGCAGCTCACCGCCGCGCAGCTGGCCGAATTGGACACGCTGTTTCCGCCGCCCGGGCATTCACGGCCGCTGGAAATGCTATGAGCGCCCATCCGTCCGCCGCGCTGATCGAGACGGGTTACGCCTGGCGCCGCCTGTGGGTCTCGTTCGCGCTGATGACGATCGGCGGCTCGGGAATGTACGTCGTGACGGTGGTGCTGCCGCTCCTGCAGAAGGAGTTCTCCAGCACGCGAGCCGATGCCTCGGTGCCGTGGCTGCTCACCACGCTGGGGTTCGGTTTCGGCGCCATCGCCATCGGGCGCATCAGCGATCGCTGGGGCATCTACTGGCCGTCGATCAGCGGCGGCGTTTTCCTTGGCGTCGGATTCATCGCGGCGGCGCAGGCGCAAAGCCTTTGGCAGTTCGCCCTCATCCAGGGCATCGTGATCTCGCTGCTCGGCGGCGCGGCGAGCTTCATTCCGCTCGTGGCGGACGTGTCGCACTGGTTCTCGCGCCGTCGCGGGATTGCAATGTCGATCTGCATCAGCGGCAATTTCGCCGCGGGCGTGATCTGGCCGCCGGTGTTCCAGTATTTCTTCGACCTCTACGGCTGGCGCGCAACGTTCAACGGCGCGGCGGTTGTGTGCCTGCTCGTGATGATCCCGCTCTCCCTGATGCTGAAGAAGCGCTCGCCGGTCGGCGCGGCCGTCCCGCAAACGGCTGCCGGACATTCCGCGAGCCGCCCGCTGGGATTCAGGCCCGGCACGCTGCAGGCCCTGCTTGCCGTGGCCGGCCTTTCGTGCTGCACGGCGATGGCGATTCCGCAGGTGCATATCGTCGCTTATTGCGGCGACCTGGGGTACGGGGCGGTACGCGGCGCCCAGATGCTGTCGCTGATGCTCGCGGCCGGCATCGCCAGCCGCATCTTCTGCGGCTGGCTCTCCGACATTATCGGGGGGCTGCGTACGCTGCTGCTTGGCTCGGTGGCCCAGTGCATCGGCCTTGCCTTGTTCGTGCCTTTCGACAGCGTCGGCTCGCTCTATGCCCTGTCGATCCTGTTCGGGTTCTTCCAGGGCGGCATCGTGCCCGCTTACCCGCTGGTGGTGAGGGAATATTTCAGCCCCTCGGAGGCCAGCGGCCGGACCGGCGCAATCCTGATGGTTGCTCTGTTCGGAATGGGGATCGGCGGCTGGCTCGGCGGCGTGGTCTTCGACCTGACAGGCTCGTATCGCAATGCCTTCGCTCTTGCGGCCGGTGCCAACCTGCTCAATATCGCCATCGTGGCGTGGTTGATTTCGAGGGCCGGCTCGAGACGCCGACCAGTACCTGCTTTGGCCGCGTGATTAGATTGCGAGGCTACTTCGACGCGTGACGAGCCGCTTGGCGTGTTTTGCGAGGCGCAGCCTTGGCGGTCGAACCGGAAAGCCGGGCGCGTGCCCTGGTGGCCTTGCCAGCCTTGGTCGCCTTCGTCGTTTTGTGCACAGCGACCTTCTTGTCCGGTCCCCCGCCAGGCGCGGGCTGCGCTTTTTCCATCGGCGGCATCGGCGGGATCGAAGGCTGGATCTTCGTGCCGTCGCCTGGCTTCGCCTCTTCCCCGGGAGCGCCGGACAGGCCCTTGACCGCGGAACGCGCCGTATCGAGGGCGTGTGCCGCAACATTCGCACCCAGCATCGCGGTGGCAGCCGCCAGCGTAAACAGTTTCTTCAGCATCCTGCTCTCCTGCGGGCAATCATGCCCGAGCCTGATTAGATCCGCATTCTATCGACCTGTCGGCGGGCGGATGGCGCGACAGCGTGTCGCCTTGTGTCTGACAACACGCGGCGGGCAGCTTGGCGGTGGCTGTGTACGTAAGAGTACAGAGAAGCCCCCCTGCGCCGGACTAATCTCGCGACTTATTCCTCAACTCACCGCCGAATAGCGCCGCCCGCATGAAACTCGACGTCGCCGCAAGCCACATCAAGCGTTATCGCCAGATCTGCGCGCTGTTATGGAAATACGGCCGCTCGGACCTCGTCAAGCAGATGGGCGGGGATGACCTGGAAGCGGACCCCGATGACGGCCGCCCTTCTGAAAACGATCCGGCCTGCCCGCCGGAGCAGCTCGCCGATGACCTCGAAGCCATGGGCCCGACCTACGTCAAGGTCGGCCAGGTGCTCGCCAGCCGCCCGGACCTGCTGCCCGCACCCTACCTGAAAGCGCTTGCCCGCCTGCAGGACAAGGTCAAGCCTTTCCCCTTCAGCGAAGTCGAGGAGATCGTGACCGCCGAACTCGGCGTGCGGATCTCCAAGGCGTTCTCGCGATTCGACGAGGTGCCGATCGCGGCGGCGTCGCTCGGCCAGGTGCACTCTGCGGCGCTGCGCGACGGCCGGCCCGTCGTCGTCAAGGTGCAGCGGCCCGGCATCGCCGCGCAGATCGCCGAGGACTTCGAGGTGCTGGCGCAGATCGCGGAATTCTTCGACTCGCATACCGAAGTCGGCCGCCAGTACCGCTTCCTCACGATGCTCGAGGAAATGCGCATCACGATCCAGCAGGAGCTGAACTACGAGCGCGAGGCGCAGAACCTGGTCTCGGTCGGCGCCAATCTCGCGGAGTTCGAACTCATCCGCATCCCGCAGCCGATCCCCGACTACAGCACCAGGCGCGTGCTGACGATGGAATTCGTGAGCGGGCGCAAGATCACGTCGCTCGGCCCGCTGGCGAACCTCGAGCTCAAAGGCAGCGCGCTGGCCGAGGCGCTTTTCGGCGCTTATCTCAAGCAGGTGCTCGTCGACGGGAAGTTTCACGCCGACCCCCATCCCGGCAATGTGTTCGTCACCGACGAAGGCCGCATTGCGCTGCTCGACCTCGGCATGGTCGGGCATACGGCGCCCGTAATGCAGGAGAACCTCCTCAAGATGCTGCTGGCGATCAGCGAAGGCAAGAGCGACGAAGCCGCCGATCTCGCGATCCGCATCAGCCGGACCACCGAGGAACATGACGCCGAAGAATTCAAGCGGCGAATCCGCCAGCTGCTCGCGGTGCACCAGGACCAGAGCCTCGGCGACCTCAACGTCGGCATGACGCTCCTGAAGGTCAGCCGTATTGCGGCGGTCAACGGCGTGTTCGTGCCGAGCGAGCTCACGCTGCTCGGCAAGACACTGCTGCAGCTCGACGAGGTGGGCCGCATCCTCGACCCGAAATTCAATGCGAGCGAGTCGATTCGCCGCAACGTCTCGAAGATCGCCTCCCAGCGCATGGCCAAGAATGCCACCCAGGGCGGCATCCTCAGCTCGATCCTCGAGATGAAGGATTTCCTCACCGGCCTGCCCTCGCGCCTCACGAAGATCCTCGACGCGGTCGCAAATGCCGAGCTCGAGGTCAAGGTGCGCGCCCTGGACGCGAAGCTCGTCATGGAGGGCCTGCAGAAAATTGCCAACCGGGTCACGATGGGCCTGATCCTCGCCGCGCTCATCATCGGCGCGTCGCTCCTGATGCGCGTGGAGACGCCGTTCAAGATCTTCGGCTACCCGGGGCTGGCGATGCTGCTGTTCCTCGCGGCGGCCGCAGGCGGGTTCTGGCTGGTGATCGGGATCTACGTCCAGGACCGCAACAGCGACAAGAAAGCCTCGCGCTGAGCTGAGCGCGGCGGTGTCCGCGTGCAACCGACCGGCGGCCTAGTGCCGTGCCTGAGGCGCCGAGCCGTCGGTCAGGCCGATCTTGCGTTCCGCGGCGCGCGCCGCATCGCGGCGATTCGGGTAGCTGGAAACCTCGGTCCTGAGCCTCTGGTACTCGAGGGCGAAGGAGCGGACCTTGGCGCAGGTGCCGGCGGCATCGATGCCGCGCCAGCAATCCTGGATTTCGCGTCCGGTAAACTCGACCGTCACCACAGGCGCATAAGCGGGCATGACGGAAACCGGAACGGCGTCCGGGGGCGGCAGGCTGCGCGCCCACGCCGGATGCAGGATGCCGGCCGAAGCGATCTCGGTGTCGACCTCGGCCAGGTTGGCGCGGATCGCGGCGCGGATGTAGGCCAGCCCCAGGTCGTACAGCTCGTGGGTGCGTTGCACGCTGACGTTCATGGCCTTTCCCCCTGTAGATGACGCCTGCGACCATCCTCCGGGGGAGCGGGTTTCGGCTCTGTACGGTTCCGTACACAACCCCTTATGGCGGCAGAAGAACGTTTTTGTCGGCGCTTGTCCTACATGCGGACGTGGCGTTGTCCTACAGCGCAGGCGATATCCGGGAAGTAGCCTGTCGGTGCTCGTTTCTCCTCCTCAGCTCCAGCGCTGCAGTCAGGACCTGTCTCGCAAAGTAGTGCGGGAAAGAGCCAAGCGCCGCGAAAGGCCAGCGTCCCCGACAGGCTCCCCCCGATCCTGGAGACGCCCCCGACACGGCGCGGCAAGAACCCGGACCATGTATGTGTAACGGGTTCTGACTGCAGCGCTGGAGTTTCTTTTTTCAGTCCACCTTGGTTTCGTCCCGGTACATCACCTTGTGCCGCGTCTCCTTCACCCAGGTGTCGATCTCCTCCAGCGTCGCGTAATTCGCCGGGTCGAATTTCTCCCAGCTCATGATCTGCGGCAGCGTCTTCTTCCAGCGCTTGTACGGCGCCTTCGCGGGCTTGCCGAACAGCATGATGTCGAGCACCGAGAGCGCTTCCGGGATGCCCAGCAACGGCTTCATCGCCGTTTGCGCGCTGGCCTGACCGATCGCCGTCACCCACCACACGTTGTAGCCCAGCGCCGCCGCCGCGAGATGCGCCGACATCGTTGCGGCGGCAACGCTCTGCAAAAGGATGCGTTCCGCGTTCTCGCGGTACTGCCGGTCGAGATCCGAGCCGTCCATGAGCACCGGGAAAGCGCGGATCCAGCGGAAGTCCGAGGCGATCACGACGAAGCCCGGCGCAGTCTCGAGCCCGCGATAGTTCGGCGTCGGGAATTTCATTTTCAATTTCGCGCGCTGCCGCTGCTCGTCGACGAAATAATCGGCGATCGATTTCTTCACCGCCGGGTCGGTCACCACGATGAAATGCCACGGCTGCGCGTTTGCGCCCGAAGGCGCGTGCCGCGCCGCTTCGAGGATCAGCTCATAGTGCCCGCGCGGCACGGCCTGCGCCGGATCGAACTGCCGCGTGGTCATGCGATTGCGCACAACGTCCATCAGCGCGTCGTAGCGCGCGAGATCCTGGTCCATGTCGCCTCCGGTTGAAGATAAGCGGATTGTTACACCCGCCGCGGAACGGCTAAAGTACCGGAATGAAACTCCCTTTTCGCGCGCTGATCGCCTTCGCCACTCTCGCTGCCTGCTGTGGCGCCCAGGCCCTCGACCTGCAGGGCCATCGCGGGGCGCGCGGGCTTGCGCCCGAGAACACGCTGCCCGCCTTCGCCGCTGCGCTCACCCTCGGCGTCGACACGCTCGAGCTGGACACCGGCGTCACTAAGGATGGCGTCGTGGTGATCTCCCACGAGCGGCGCCTGCATCCGGATACGACGCGCGGGCCCGACGGCCAGTGGCTCAGCGTGCCGGGGCCGGCGATCCTAGAGCTCACTTATGCGGAGCTCCAGCGTTACGACGTCGGCCGCCTCAACCCCGCCACGAACTATGGCAAGCCCTTCCCGGCGCAGAAGGCGATCGACGGGACGCGCATCCCGCGCCTCGCCGACCTGTTCGAGCTGGTGAGGAAATCGGGCAACACCTCGGTGCGCTTCAACATCGAGACCAAGCTCGACCCAAGCAAGCCCGGCGAAACGCTGCCGCCCGAGGCTTTTGCGCGGGCGCTGGTGCGCGAGGTTCGCGCGGCCGGCATGACCGCACGCACCACGATCCAGTCGTTCGACTGGCGCACGCTAAAGGTGGTGCAGGCCGAGGCGCCGGAGATAGCGACGGTTTATCTGTCCACGGAGCGCGGTTGGCTCAAGGCAGCCACGGCCGACAGCGCGTGGACTGCCGGCCTGCGGCTGGCGGACTTCGGTTCGATCGCCAAGATGGTCCATGCCGCGGGCGGGCGCATTTGGGCGCCTTTCTTCGGCGACATCGATGCCACCCGGCTGACCGAGGCGCGCGCACTCGGGCTCAAGGTCGTGGTGTGGACCGTGAACGATCCGAAGGACATTGCGACGATGCTCGACCTCCAGGTGGACGGCATCATCAGCGACCGGCCCGACCTCGTGCGCGAGGAAATGAAAAAGCGCGGCATGCCCCTGCCTGCCGCCACGCCCGTCGCTCCGTAGGCCCGTAGCCCGATGCCGCCAGTTACCCGCGCGCTGCTGATCGCGAACGTCGCGATTTATTTTCTCCAGGCCAGCGGCATTTTCTCGCTGGTCGAGTCTTTTGGGCTCTGGCCGCCGGGGTCGCCGGACCTAAACGCGCCGGGTTTCCTGCCCTGGCAACTGGTGACCTACAGCTTCCTGCACGGCAGCCTCACGCACCTGGCCTTCAACATGTTCGGGCTCTACATGTTCGGCTCGGAGGCCGAGCGGCTGTTCGGCTCGCGTTTCTACACGCTCTACTATTTCGCCAGTGTGATCGCCGCGGGCGTCACGCATCTCGTGATCACGGCTTTCATCGGCGGGCCGGCGATCCCGGTGGTCGGCGCGTCAGGCGGGATCTACGGGCTTCTGCTGGCTTTCGGCGTCTACTTCCCGCACCGCAGGGTGGTGCTGCTGATCCCGCCGATCCCGATGAAGGCGCGCACCTTCGTGATCGTCTTCGCTGTGGTGGAGCTGGTGTTTGGTGTTACCGGCACCGCTTCCGGCGTTGCGCATTTCGCGCACCTCGGCGGCATGCTCGGCGGCTGGCTGATGATCCTGTGGCGGCGGCGCTCCGGACCCTCCCGGCGAAACTAGGCTGGCTGCGCCGCCACCTCCACGCGCGCATCGTTGTAGCAGGCGCCGCCGGAGATGTCGGCGTGATGCGCCGGGCAAAGCGCCGAGACGGTCTGGCCGTTGTTGCTGGTGCCCATCCAGGCGCCCTTGAGAGAGCTCACCACGCCTCGCGGCACTTCGTCGCTGATCCGGAGCGGCAGGAAGACTTCGCCCAGGTCGTTCCAGACGCGCACGTGCTGGCCGTCGCGCAGTCCGCGTGCCTTCGCGTCTTCGGCATGCATCTCGAGCGGCGGCGGGCCTTCCGCCGGGCCGGCGCCCCCGAAGGTGGACGTGATTCTTTTGTCGGAGGCCGGCGAGATCAGCATCAGAGGAAAAGTCGAGGTGACCGGGCGGAACGACGGCATCCGCGCCTGGTATTTTTCGTCGAGGTAGCTGGACGACAGCTCCACCTTGCCGGACTTCGTCTTCGGCGGCGCGCTGCTGAAGAGGATCGTGTTCGCGCCTTCCTTGGTCATCGGCAATGCGCGATCCAGCGGGATCGTGCTCGGCTTCATGCCGACGCGCGGATCCCCGCCGTCGATCGCATCGTCCATGAGCTCGATGTCGGTGGCGCGGAAGGCCGGCTCGTCAAACCCGAACTTCTCGGCCAGCCGGCGGAAGATCTCGGTATTCGGCAGCGCCTCGCCCTGGTGCGGGATCGCCGCCTTGGCGCGCTGCAGCCAGTGCTGCCCATAGGCGGGATAGATGTCGTCATGCTCGAAGTTGCTGCACGCCGGCAGCACCACATCGGCCCACGCGAGGCTGTCGGTCATCACCACGTCGCTGCCGACGACGAAAAGGTCTTCGCGCGCAAGCCCGCGGCGAAACCGGTTCTGGTCCGGGTGGACGATCAGCGGGTTGTGGTTGTAGACGAAGAGCGCCTGCAGCGGCGGCTTCAAGCTCGCGTCGTTCAGGTGGCGGCCAACGTCGATGATGTTCAGCGTGCGCGTGCCCGCAGGCACGAAGTCCGGCCGGGTGAGTTTCGCAATCGTCTTCGGGAAGGCATTGCCTGCGCCATTGACCAGCCCGCCGCCAAGCACGCCGAATTTCCCGGCCAGCGCCGGCAGCGCAAAGATCGCGCGGATGCCGCTGCCGCCATTCTGGTTGCGCTCGAGGCCGTTGCCGACGCTGATCGCTGCCGGGGAAAGCGTGCGATACCACTCGGCCAGGGCCTGGATCGTGTCCGCCGGCACACCGGTCGCGGCCGCTGCGCGCTCGAGCGTCCATTCGCGCGCAAGCGCCATGAACTCCTCGAACCCCTGCACGTTCTTTTCGATGAAGGCGAGGTCGAACCCACCTTTGCGCTCCAGTTCCGCCGCAAGCGCCCAGGCAAGCACAACGTCGGTCCCCGGCCGCAAGGCCACGTGCATGTCCGCCTGGCGCGCCACGACCGTGCGCCGCGGATCGACCACGACCAGCTTGGCGCCGCGCTTGCGCGCGCGCTTGATCACCGGCATCAGGTGCAGGTTGGAGAACGTGACGTTGTTGCCCCACGCGATGATGAGTTTCGCGTGCTCGGCCTGCTCCGGAGGCATGCCGGGCACGGCGCCGAAAGTGCCGGCCCATGCCTCGCCGCGTACGCCGCCGCACAACGGCCGGCGGTCGAGCAGGCTCGCGCCGAGCTTGTGGAAAAAGCGCAGGTCCATCGAGCCGCCGGCGAGCATGCCGTGCGGCCCGGCGTAATTCAGCGGCAGGATCGCCTGCGGGCCGTGCCGCTCGATGATCGACTTGAAGCGCTCGTGAACGAGGTCGAGCGCGCGGTCCCACGAGACCGGCTCGAAGCGGCCCTCGCCCTTCTTGCCGACGCGGCGCAGCGGCGTGCGAATCCGCCCAGGACCGTGAACGAACGCCGGATACAATGCAGGCACCTTGGCGCAGAGCACGCCACGCGTGTACGGGTTGGCATGCGAGCCGCGGACTTTCACCACCCGGCCGTTGTCGACGGTCAGGCTCAGGCTGCAGGTGTCGGGGCAATCCAGCGTGCAGACCGAAGGCACAACGGCGGGCACTATATTCGGAGCGATGGCGGCCATGTTTTCGGGGAGCGCGTTTCGATGGTCGAACTCTACCTGAAACCGCCGCGCACGCCTGAATCCTGGACATTACAATTCGTAGAACCAATACCGGAGCGGATCTCATGCCAATTTCAATTACAAAACTGGGATATTCCATGCTCGCAGGGGCTTTCGCCTGCGGCTCCGCGCTCGCCCAGTCATTCCC
>JANMDK010000245.1:0-5233 GCA_031376265.1 Pseudomonadota bacterium | reverse complement strand
ACCCGGGCCCATTTGGTGATCGTTTGCGCGACGGCCTCCTTGCATGCCGCCGCCTGCGTGACGTCGCACTCGAGCACGATCGACTCGCCGCCCTCGTCGGCGATCATGCGCTGCGTCACGGCCGCCCACTCGGGCACCGCGTCGATGAGCGCAACCCGGGCGCCGCTGCGCGCCATGAGGATCGACGCCGCGCGGCCGTTGCCGATGCCCTCGGCGCGAGACCCGGCGCCGGTCACGATCGCCACCCGGCCCTTGAGGCGGTTGTCCTTCTGGATTTCACTCACGGTTCGGCTCCCTTGCAGCGGAATTTATCGGCAACGCGACTTGTTCTACCATGGTAGCAACCCGGGAGAGTCAAAATGAAAAGCACGCTGCAGCCCCTGCTCATCGCCCTTGCCTTCAGCCTTCCCTTCGCACTTGCACCGTCTGCGGCCCAGGCCCAAGACGCCGAATCCGTGCTGCGCCGCGCCTCATCGGCGATGGGCGCCGACAAGGTGAAGACGATCCGCTTTGCCGGGAGCGGCACAGGCGCCACTTTCGGGCAGGCGTACAAGCCCGGTGCGGCGTGGCCAAAGCTCAACTACTCCAACTTCGCGCGCGTTGCCGATTACGAAAACGGCGCGTTGCGCGAAGACTGGTCGCGAAGCCGCGGCGAGCCCACCGGCGGCGGCGCGACGCCGCTGTCGGGCGAGCAGACGCTCACCACCTACGTCAACGGCAACTACGCGTGGAACGTCGCCGGGCCGACGCCGGCCCCCGCACCGGTCGCGCTCACTTCCCGGATTGCCGACCTGTGGACCACGCCCCACGGCGTGATCAAGGCCGCGCTGAAGAACAAGGCCACTGTGCGCTGGGTGCCGCAGGGCGGCAAGGAGGTCACGCAGGTGTCCTTCACCGAGCCTGGGCGCTTTACGGCCGTCGTCACGCTGGACGACCACTACCTCGTGCAAAAGGTCGACGCGCGCGTGCCGAGCCCGGTGCTCGGGGACACCACGGTCGTCACCACCTACTCGGACTATCGAGACTACAACGGGGTCAAGTTTCCCTCGCGCATCCAGCAGTCGGCCGGGGGGTTCCCGGTGCTCGACATCGCGATCAAGGACGTGAGGCCCAATGCCGCGGCGGAAATGATCGTCCCGGACACCGTCAAGGCCGCGGCCGAGCGCGTCACCACCGAAAAAGCGGCCGAAGGCGTCTGGTACCTGGCCGGCGGCAGCCACCACAGCGTCGCGATCGAGATGAAAGACCACCTCATCGTGGTCGAGAGCCCGCTCTACGACGGCCGCGCCGCCGCGATGCTCGAGGTTGCCGGCAAGCTCGTGCCCGGCAAGGCGGTGCGCTACGCCATCAACTCGCACGACCACTTCGATCACGCCGGCGGGCTGCGCGCGGCCGTCGCGCATGGCGCGACGCTGGTCGTGCATGCGGACGCCAAGCCTTACTTCGAGCGCGCGATGGCGAACACCAGCCGCATCCAGCCGGACCTCCTCGCCAAGTCCGGCAAGAAAGCGAAGGTCATCGGCGTCAGCGGCAAGCGGGTCTTCACCGACGGAAAGCGCAACGTCGAGGTCCATGCCTTCAAGGACAGCGTGCATTCCAACGCCTTCCTCATGGTCTACCTGCCGGCCGAGAAGCTGCTGGTGGAGGCGGATGCGTTTACGCCGCCGGCGCCGAACGCGCCGCCGCCCAAGCCGGCGAACGGCAATAATGTGAACCTCGCCGACAACATCACCAGGCTCAACCTGCAGGTCGACCGCATCCTGCCGCTGCACGGGCGCATCGTGCCCATGGCGGAGCTGAATCGGGCGATCGGGAGGTGACGCGAAGAATCAGGGACAGACCACGTTTAATGTGAAAGGTTGTCTGTCCCCGATTTCCACAGAGCGAAAAGCGGCCGCTTGACCGCCGCGGGCCTCGCTACAATGCCCGCATGAAAATCGCGATGATGGGATCTGGCGGGGTCGGCGGCTTCTTCGGCGGCCGCCTCGCAAAGGCGGGGCACGACGTTTCATTCGTCGCGCGCGGCCCGCACCTGGCCGCCCTGCGCGAAAACGGCCTCACGATCGAGAACCTGCCGCAGGGCAACCTGCATGTTCCCAGGGTGCGGGCCACCGAAGACCCCGCCTCGATCGGCCCGGTGGACCTCGTGATCCTCTCGGTCAAGCTCTGGGACACCGAAGCCGCCGCGCTGCAGGTCAAGCCGATCGTCGGCCCGAACACTGCGGTGCTGTCGCTGCAGAACGGCGTGATCAAGGACGACATCCTACGTCGCTTATTTGGAGACGCCGCGGTCATGGGCGGCGTCTGCTACGTGGCCTCCCATATCTCGCGCCCGGGGGTGATCGAGCAGACCGGCACCATGCAGCGCATCGTGGTCGGCGAATACGACGGCCGCAAGTCCGAGCGCGCCCAGGCGCTTCACGCGGCGCTCGCCTCCTCCGGCGTAACCGCCGAGTTGAGCGATGACGTGCGCCGCTCGATCTGGGAGAAGTACGTCTTCCTGGTCGCGCTCTCGGCCACGACCACCAGCATGCGCAGCCGGCTCGGCCCCATCCGCAAGAACCCCCGCTCGCGCGCTTTCCTGCACGACATCATGCGCGAAGTCGTCGCAGTCGGCCGCGCGCACGGCGTCGCCCTGCCCGCCGACTACGCCGACAACCGCCTCGCATTCGGCGATTCCCTGCCGGAGGACATGACCTCGTCGATGCACCACGACCTGGAAAAGGGCAACCGCCTCGAGGTCGAGTGGCTGAGCGGCGGCGTAGTCAGGCTCGGCTCCGAGAAAGGGGTACCCACGCCCTGCAACCGCGCGGTCTGCGACATCCTCGCGCTGCACGCCGGCGGGGACTAGAATCCCCCAGCCGCCGAGGAAGGCGGCCTTGCAATCAACCTAAAAGGGGAGTCCGACCATGCGCATCCTCATGCCACTGGCCTTTGCCGCCTTGTTCGCAGCCAATTCCGCATTTGCTGCCACCTGCGTCGAACAGGCCACCGAGAAAAAGCTCGCCGGCGCCGCCAAGGACAGCTTCCTCAAGAAATGCAACGCCGACATGAAGCCGGTCGCCGCGGCCGTCAACTGCGAAGCCAAGGCCGCGGAGAAAAAACTCGCTGGCGCGGCCAAGACCAGCTTCATGAAGAAATGCGAGGATGACGCCAAGCCCGGCGCCATGGCCCATAACGCCAACCCGCACGCGCATTGCGCCGACATGGCCGCCGAGAAGAAACTCGCGGGCGCAGCCAAGGGCAGCTTCATGAAGAAGTGCGAAGCCGACGCGAAGGAAATGAAGAAGAAGTAACGTCGCGCGGTATCGTCGATTTCGCGTACTGCAGCCGGGACGGAAAATGGTAGAATTTTCCGTCCCGGCTCCTCCTCGCACCAACGCCTCCGTGCCGCCGCTGGGAGACGACGGCACTCAATACGGTTCGAGGCTAGCGCCCGCAAACTTAAGCGTTCCTTAAGACGCGGGGCGCAGGCAAAAAAAGAGCGGTGACCCTCACGGCACCGCTCTTCAACCCTGCTGCTTCGTCCTTCCAGGACAGGACGAAGGTTGCCTGAGCAATGCTTAAGGCTTCCTTAACGGCTGCATTGACTGCATGCCACGCGGGTGATATCCAAGCCGCATGAGAGTGCTGCTCGTAGAGGACGACCCGATGATCGGCCGCGCGGTGATGGCCGGCCTGCATGGCGCGGGCTATGCGGTCGACTGGGTGCGCGATGGCGCGGAGGCCGAGCTCGCCGTCGGCACGGACGTGTACGACCTCGCGCTGCTCGACCTCGGCCTGCCGCGGCGCGACGGCCTCGAGCTCCTCAAGGGCGTGCGCAAGGGCGGCGGCAAGCTGCCAATCCTCATCATCACCGCGCGCGATTCGGTGGCCGATCGCATTGCGGGGCTCGACGCCGGCGCCGACGACTACCTCGTGAAGCCTTTCGACCTAGACGAGTTGCTCGCGCGGGCGCGCGCCGTGATCCGCCGCCAGAGCGGCCGCAGTTCGCCGGAAGTCACCTACGGCACGCTCACGCTCGATCCGGTCAAACGCGGCGTGACGTTCAATGGCGAGCCGGTGGACCTGTCGGCGCGCGAGTTCGCGGTGCTCGAGGCGCTCATGAGGGAGCCCGGCGCCGTGGTCTCGCGGGAGAAGCTCGAGGACGCCGTCTACGGCTGGGGCGAGGAAGTCGGCAGCAATTCGATCGAGGTGCACCTCCACCACCTGCGGCGCAAGCTCAACGCGCAGCTCATCCGCAACGTGCGCGGGGTCGGCTACCGGGTCGCCCTGCTCTCTTGAACACGCGGTCCCCGTGAAATCCATCCGCGCAATGCTGGTGCTGTGGGTGGTCGGCGCGCTGATGCTCGGCGTGACGCTCGTGCTCTCCACGACCTATTACCTGGTGCGGGTGCAGGTCGGCCACCTCTTCGACGAGGAGCTCAAGCTCGTCGCGCTCGCCGTCCACCTGCGCGAGGACTGGCAGGACCGGCGACTGCGGATTGCGCGGCCCGGGTTCTTCCTCTCGGTGCGCGCCTACGACGAGAAAGGCGGCGTGTTCTTCGAGACGCTGCTGCCTTCGCTGCCGCTCGACCTGCCGAAAACCTTCAACGAAGGCTTCGAGCGCCTCGAATCGTCGGAAGGCAGCTGGCGGCTCTACACCCACGTGACCGAGGATGGCGTGGTGCAGGTCGGCCAATCGCTCGCGAGCCGGGACGCGCTGGCACGCGACCTGTCGCTGCGCGCGCTGCTGCCGCTCCTCCTGCTGATTCCTTTCCTCGCGCTGTTCGTCGCAATCGCGCTGCAGCGCGGCCTCGCGCCGATCCGGCAGGCCTCCGACAGCGTGAGAGACCGCGACGCCTCGCGCCTCGATCCGCTGCCGCTGGTCGACGTGCCCAAGGAACTCGTCCCGCTGGTCGAGCAGATCAACGGCCTCTTGCGCCGGCTGGAAGCGTCGCTCGGCGCCGAGCGGCGCTTCCTCGCGGATGCGGCGCACGAGCTGCGCTCGCCGGTGGCCGCGCTTGCGCTGCAGGTACAGCTCGCGGCGCGCGCGCAAACGGACAAGGCGCGCGCCGCGGCCTTCCAGGAACTGGGGCGGGGCATCGAGCGCGCGAGGCGCCTGGTGCAGCAACTGCTCGACTTCGCCAAGCTCGAATCAACGGTGCGCGCCGAGGCCTTCGTGCCGCACGACATCGCAGGGCTGGCGCGTGAAGTCGTCGGCTCGAGCGCCGCTCGCGCCGAAGCCATCGGC
>JANMDK010000226.1:0-3609 GCA_031376265.1 Pseudomonadota bacterium | reverse complement strand
CCACGGGCCGACGCCGGTGGCCCCCCCGGCCCTCACCGCCCCCGGCCCCAACCCCCCCCGGCCCACTTACAAATAATGGGGCCCGGAACAAACCGGCCTTCTTACATTGTCTGTTTTGAGCCTGGCCCCTTTATTTCTACGTGCGCCGGGCGGCGTTGGCCACGGTGGCGATCAGCTCAGGCGGCTCCACCGGCTTCGACACGTGGACTTGGAAGCCGGCGCGAAGCGTGCGCGTGCGGTCTTCGGATCGCGCAAATGCGGTGAGCGCGATTGCCGGGACGTTGCCGCCCCGTTTCGGGCCCAGCGCGCGTACGCGCCGGAGAAGCTCATAGCCATCGACTTCGGGCATACCGATGTCGCTCACGAGCACGTCGGGCCTGACCTGCTCGACCAGCGCGAGCGCTTCGAGCGCGTTGGCCGCAATGTGCACCTCGGCTTCGCAGTCCGAGAGCAGCAGCTTGATCAGCTCGCGCGCGTCGGGCTCGTCGTCCACGACCACGATTCTCACGCCCTTGAGGTCCACCCGCTGGAAATCGTGAACCGGTTGCTCGACCAGTGTCCTGGGATGGGTCCTTGGTTCGATGTCCGCGTCGCGATGCACTACGGTGATCGGCAAGTGCACTGTGAAGGTGGTGCCATGATTTTTGCCCGGGCTCTTTACCCTCACCGTGCCGCCGTGCAGCTCGACCAGGTTCTTGACGATCGACAGTCCGAGGCCGAGGCCGCCGAAGTGGCGCGTCGTGGTGGCATCGGCCTGGCGGAAGCGCTCGAAAACGTGCGGCAGGAATGCGGGATCGATGCCGATTCCGGTATCGGCAACAGAAAGTTCGATATGGGAATTGACGCGCTCGAGCAGCACCTGGACCGTCCCGCCCTTGGGCGTGAACTTGATCGCGTTCGAAAGCAGGTTCCAGACGATCTGCTGCAGCCGCTGCGGGTCGCCGGAGATCGGCCCCGCGCCCGGGTCGAGGAGGGGGTTGATGCGGATCCCCTTGACGTCGGCTGCAGGGCGCACGGTCTCTATTGCGGCCTCGATGAACGAGACCGGATTCACGGATTGCACGTCGAGGCGAATCTTGCCCGAAGCGATGCGGTTCATGTCGAGCAGGTCTTCGATGAGCTGCGCCTGGACCCGGGCATTGCGTTCGATCTTTTCGAGGCCGTCGCGCAGCTCGTCCGCGTCCATGCGGCGGCTGCGCAGCGCGTGCGCCCACCCGAGGATCGCCGACAACGGCGTGCGCAGCTCGTGCGACAGCGTGGCGAGGAATTCGTCCTTCATGGTATTGGTGCGCTCCGCCTCGCTGCGGGCAGCGCGCTCCCGGTCGAGCAGGTCCTTTCGCTCCTCGGCCGCGCGCTTGACCTCCTCGTACAGCCGCGCGTTGTCTATCGCCACCGCCGCCTGGGCGGCGACGCCCGCAACGATCCTTTCCGAGCGCTCCGTAAACACGCCGGGCTGCGGATGGCCGAAATAGAGCCCGCCGAGCACCTCGCCGGAGCGGGCGATGACCGGCACCGCAAGATAGCTGCAGACGGGCGGGTGTCCTTTTGGAATGCCGAAGTGGGGCGACATCGTCCCGTAACGCGGGTCCTTGGTGATGTCGGCCGACCGAATGATGCCTTCGCCTCGGAATGTCGGATTGAACACGGGCGTGTTGCGCGGCAAACCGAACCTCTCGAACGCTTCGCGCGGCGCGCCCGAAAGCGTGTAGAGCGTTAACGATTCGCCAAGCTCGTTCGTGAGGTTGTAAAAGAATGCGCCGAATTTGGCGCCGCTCATTTGCGTGGCGGCGTCGGTGGCCGTCTGGACGAGTGCCTGCAGGTCGAGCTGCGAAGCGATGGCAGCGCCGGTCTTGTTGAGGAGCTCGAGCACGCGCGTCTCGTCCTTGAGCGCTTCCTCGGCGAGCTTGTAGTCGCTGATGTCGCGGAAGACCCCGCTCATTCCCACGGGCTTGCCGTCCGCTTCGTAGTTGCCGCGGCCGTTCGCGCCGATCCAGCACACCTCCTTATGAGGCGACTTCTTCAGCCTGTACTCGGTTTCGTAATCCGAATGCGTGGCAAGCGCCAGGTCGAAAGCGGCTCGTGCGCGCTCCGCGTCCTCGGGGTGGAGGAGCGCGCGTATTTTTGCTCGCGAAACCGGCTCGTCCGGCGCGACCCCGAACAGTTCCGCCGCTCGCGGATTGAACGTCATCTCGTCGCTGGCCAGGTCCCACGTCCAGGCGCCGAGCTTGCCCGCATCGAGGGCAAGCTGCAGCTTCTCCGCGCCCCGGCGGATTTCCCCCTGCGCGGCGAGCAGCTCCCGCTCGACCCGCTCTCGCGCAAGCAGGATGCTTCGCGTGTTCTGGAGGGCGACCGAACGGAGAAGCTCGTCCTCTGACTTGTCCACGGCCACTAACCCACGCCCAGCGCTTTCTCGGCCAGCCGGGTGCCCTGGATACGCGCGGCGATTTTCTGGAACGCTTTCTCGCGCGTGGTGGAAGTGTCGTCGCAAAAAGGGGAAAACCCGCAGTCGTCCGTCGTGCCGAGTTGGGGCAGGGGAATGTACTTCGCCGCTTCGAGCACGCGGTCACGCACTTCCTCGGGCGTCTCGACATGCGGGTCGATCGGCGCCACCACGCCGGCGAAGACGCGCTGGTCGGCCTTGATGTATTTGCCGATGATTTGCAGCGCGCGCACGCGGTCTTTTTCGCCGGCCAGCGCGATGTAAAAGTTCCCGGCCTTGAGCTCGAACAGGCTGGGAAGCAATTCGGCGTAATCGACATCGGCGCTGTGGGTCGAATCCCGGTCGCCGCCGGGGCAGGTGTGGATCCCGATGCGGGCCCGGTCGGCCGCGGAGAAGCGCGACAGGGCGATATTGTTCAGGTCGATGAAGCTGCTGAGGAGCGCGCCGCTCGGGTCGACCTTCATGGCGAGGCGGCCTTCGGTGAAGTCGATCTGCACCATGTGCGCGCCTTTCTGCAGGCAGCGCCGGACTTCCGTCTCGTGCTCGCGGATCAGGTCCTCGATGAACTCTTCGCGCGAATAATCCGGGATGCCTTCGGCCGGATACATCAGGCTCAGCGCGGAGGGCGAGATCACCGCCTGCTTGACGGCCACGGTTGCGTAGCGCTTCGCGACGTCGAGGAACTGGTCGGCGTACCGCTTGTAACGGAAAGGTCCCCGCGTAAGCCGGGGCATGCGCCGCGTATGACCGGCCTCGAAAGGGATCTTGAAACCATCCGGGGTCGCATTTGGCAGGCCGTGGACGCAGTAGGTCCAGAAGTTATGGTATTTGCGCTGCTCGCCATCGGTGATTACGGGCGAGCCCGTGGCCTCGAATTTCTCTACGGTGTCGCGCACCGCAGCTTCGTACAGCGGCTCCAGCGAAGGATGGTCGCCGTCCCCGGCCGAGGCAACGGCGTCAATCAGGCTGGTCGGCCTCGGGATGCTCCCGATCGGCTCCGTGGGTATCGGCATGTCTACGCTTAGGGATTCTTACAGCCCTTGACACTACCAGCCGTTTCGCCATTGGGAAAGATCATTCCCGCCTAGGCCAAAACCCTACAGGCTGTGAGAGCAAAAAGGGGCCAGGCTCAAATAAAAGGGGCCAGGCTCAAACCTGACGTCTTTCAT
>JANMDK010000193.1:0-6231 GCA_031376265.1 Pseudomonadota bacterium | reverse complement strand
TGGCTTCATCCGCGATCGCGGCGAGCCGGCCTCCAAGCCGCAACAAAAGTTTCTGGCCGTCGGTCTGGCCCAGCGGGACAGCCTTTAACGCGGCCATCACCTGATTCTCCAGCCACGACCACAGGTAAGCGACGAGCGAGTCGCGCGCGGGCAAGCCCCACTGCGCAACCGCAAATGCATGCACGGTGGGGAATGAAACCTCTTCCATGCTCTCCAGCGCTTCGATCGGCGCCGCATCGAACTCGCCGAGCTCTCGCACGAGGCGGCGCAGCGAGTACCCCATCTGCAGCGTCTCGGCGCGCAGCTCGGCCGTTTCCCTCGTCGCGCAAAACCAGCTGTTCAACCGGCGCACCGCGTCGTAGTCGCGCGCCTGCCAGGCCGCACAGAGGCGCGACCAGGCCGGCGCCTCGAATCTCGCCATGCTGAACGCCAGTGCGTCGCTGATCCAGCGTCCCGCGGTGGCTGCGTCGGCGATGTCGCCGGCCTCGACGGCGGATTCGAGGCCCTGCGAATAGCTGAAAGCACCGACCGGCAGGGCCGGACTGGCCAGCTGCAACAGGCGGGCGAGCGTCACGTCAGCGGCCGACCTTGCGCTCACTTGTGCTTGTGGCCATGGCCGTCATGCGCATGGTCGTGATCGTGGGAATGATCGTGGCCGCAGTCCGGGCCATGGACATGCGCCGGGGCGTGGTCGTGGCCGTGGTCATGGCCGCAGTCCGGTCCGTGTACGTGGCCTTGCTCTTGCTCGTGTGCCTGGTCGCCGTACTGGTGGATACGCCCGGCATGGCCCTGTTCGTCGTCGTTGTGGCGATGACCGCCGCCATAGGCGCCGGCCTCGGGCTCGAATGCCGCGTGCATCGGCTCGATCTTCGCTCCCAGGCCCCGGACCATCTCTTCGAGCACATGGTCCGCTGTGATGCGCAGGAAACCCTCGCCGACCTGGACCGGCACATGACGGTTGCCGAGGTGATAGGCAATGCGCGTGATTTCCCGGGCATTGGCGCAGGTGATATGCAGCACGCTCTCGGGTTCCGCCACGACTTCGACGACGCGCCCGTCGCTGGCAACGAGGAGGTCCCCGCCGCGCAGGATCTCGCCCCGGGGCAGCATGAGCGCGACCTCCTCGCCCGAGGCCAGGTGCGTGCGCAGCCGGCTTTTCTGGCGCGCGTCGAACGGCAGCTTCAACTGTCCCTTGATGTCGAGCTTGTACGCGCCGCGGGGGATCTTGAGCTTCGCTTTGATTTCGAGCATCGGGACTGCAACTCCTAGAAGAGGAAATAGCGCTGCGCCATCGGCAGCACCTTGGCAGGCTCGCACATCAGCAGCTCGCCGTCAGCCTTGACCAGGTAATTCTCCGGATCGACGTCGATCTTCGGCGTGTAGCTGTTGTGCACCATGTCTTTCTTGCCGATGCCGCGGCAGTTCTTGACGGCCATCAGCGGCTTGCGAAGCCCCAGGTTCGCGACCGCGGGGTTCCTTAGCGCGGCCTGGGAAACGAACGTTACAGAAGTCGCGAGCGCGCCCCCGAACGCCCCGAACATCGGCCGGTAGTGAACCGGCTGCGGCGTCGGGATCGACGCGTTCGGGTCGCCCATCGCGGCCGCGGCAATCATCCCGCCCTTGAGGATCAGCGAAGGCTTGACCCCGAAGAAGGCCGGCCGCCAGACCACGAGGTCGGCCAGCTTGCCCACCTCGATCGAGCCGACCTCGTGCGAGATGCCCTGCGCGATCGCCGGGTTGATCGTGTACTTGGCTACATAGCGCTTGACGCGCGTGTTGTCGGACGTGGCCGGGTCGCCCTTGAGCGCGCCGCGCTGGACTTTCATCTTGTGGGCCGCCTGCCAGGTGCGCAGGATGACTTCGCCGACGCGGCCCATGGCCTGGCTGTCGGACGACATCATGGAGAACGCGCCGAGGTCGTGGAGGATGTCTTCGGCCGCAATCGTCTCGCGGCGGATTCGCGATTCGGCGAACGCCACGTCCTCGGCAATCGACGGGTCGAGGTGGTGGCAGACCATCAGCATGTCGAGGTGCTCGTCGACCGTGTTGACCGTGTACGGCATCGTCGGGTTGGTCGACGAGGGCAGCACGTTGGGCTCGCCGCAGACCTTGATGATGTCCGGCGCATGGCCGCCGCCTGCGCCCTCGGTGTGGAAGGTGGCGATTGTGCGGCCCTTGAAGGCGGCGACGGTGTTCTCCACGAACCCGGATTCGTTGATCGTGTCGGTATGGATGGTGACCTGCACGTCGTATTTCTCGGCCACGCCGAGGCAGCAGTCGATCGCCGCAGGCGTCGTGCCCCAGTCCTCGTGCAACTTGAGGCCGTAAGCGCCCGCCTCGATCTGCTCATTCAGGCCGGCAGGCGTGCTCGCGTTGCCCTTGCCCTGGAAGCCGAGGTTCATCGGGAAAGCCTCGGCCGCCTGCAGCATGCTGAAGATGTGCCACGGACCCGGCGTGCAGGTCGTCGCGAACGTGCCCGTCGCGGGGCCGGTGCCGCCACCCATCATGGTCGTGACCCCGCTCATGAGCGCTTCCTCGATCTGCTGGGGACAGATGAAGTGGATATGCGTATCGATGCCCCCGGCGGTGATGATCATGCCCTCGCCCGCGATGATCTCGGTGCCGGGGCCGATCACGATGTTGATTGCCGGCTGCACGTCCGGATTGCCTGCCTTGCCGATGGCTGCGATGCGCCCGCCCTTGATCGCGATGTCGGCCTTGACGATGCCCCAGTGGTCGATGATCAGCGCATTGGTGATCACCGTGTCGGCGATGTCCTTCGAGACGCGCTGGCTCTGGCCCATGCCGTCGCGGATGACCTTGCCGCCGCCGAACTTCACTTCCTCGCCGTAAGTGGTGAAGTCCTTCTCCACCTCGATCCACAGCTCCGTATCCGCAAGCCGCACCCGGTCGCCGACCGTGGGACCGAACATCTCCGCATAGGCCTGGCGGCCGATCTTCACTTTGCTCCCCCGCGCTTTGACTTGGGCGCCTTGCCCAGTTTTCCCCGCAGTTTTCCCATCACCTTGCCCTGGAAGCCGTACACCTTGCGGTCGCCCGCGTAGTCGACCAGTTCGATGGTGCGCGTCTGCCCGGGCTCGAAGCGCACTGCCGTCCCGGCCGCGATGTTCAACCGCATGCCGTACGCCGCCTCGCGGTCGAACGACAACGCGTCGTTGGTTTCGAAGAAATGGTAGTGCGAGCCGACCTGGATCGGCCGGTCGGCCATGTTCGCCACCTTGAGCGTCACCGTCCTGCGGCCCGCGTTGAGCTCGATCGAGCCGTCCTTGACCTGCATTTCGCCGGGAATCATGGCGCGCCTCCTCGAGCTATGGAATCGGGTGATGGACGGTGACGAGCTTGGTGCCGTCCGGGAAAGTGGCTTCGACCTGGATCTCCGGGATCATTTCCGGGACCCCCTCCATGACGTCGTTGCGCGTGAGAAGCGTGGTGCCGAATCCCATGAGGTCGGCAACCGAGCGGCCGTCCCGCGCCGCCTCGAGGATCGCGGCGGAAATGAAGGCGATCGCTTCAGGGTAGTTGAGCTTCACGCCGCGCGCCTTGCGCCTCTCCGCGACCAGCCCTGCGGTGAAGATGAGCAGCTTGTCTTTCTCTCTCGGGGTCAGTTCCATGGCCGCCTTCCTTGTTTACGTGCTCCAGATCCTCGGCGCGATCGCCGGGCTGCGTTTCATCACCGGCCGGAGCACGCCCCACAGCGCCGAAAAATAAGTCCGCGCGTCCTCGCCGGCATCACCCAGCCAGCGCGCAATCAGCAGGCGCGGCAGGCGCGTGACGCCGCTAAGCGCCCCCTCGCCTGCGGCGACTTCGCGGCAGGCGGCGATGGTGTCGTTGGAAATCTCCCGCCCCGCCGCGAGCATCGTCGCGCAGACCGAATGGCCGCGCAGCCCGACGGGCGAGTCCATCAGCGCATCGCCGCCGGCGACGCGGGCACGCTCGGCCCAAAGCCTTTCGTCGTTGCGGAAAATCTCGGTCTGCTGCGTCAGGAGGCCGCTCGAGAACTTTAGCGCCGACGCCGCGCGACCGAAGCAGAGGATTTCCCAGCCCGTATAGGTCGAATCCTCGCCGAGCTTCACGCTGGTTTTCATCTCGGCGACCGCGCCGTCGAAGAGGATGGTTTCCTGCGGCAGCCATTCGAGCGAAGCGCCGGCGCCGAGGTCGAAGTCAAGCCGCTGGCGCGCGGCATTGCCCTGCGTGCGATACCACTTGCCCGCGCCCGGTGTCGTTAGCAGGGCCGAGCTTTCCGCGCCGAGGCTGGCGCGCACCGCGAGGGAATCGCCGCCAGCAATGCCGCCTGGGGGGTGCACGACGATCGTGTGACAGGTGCCTTCGCCCTCGGGATAAAGGTCGCGCTGCACGCGCAGCGGTCCGCTATGGCTGCGGCGCGCGAGCACCGTCCGGCTAGCGCGCTTCTCGTACTCCAGCGCGAGGTGCGCGTCCCAGCGCGGTGGGGCCAGGGCTGCGTTCAGGCTTGCTTCTGCGGGAATCATTGCGAGCCATTATATGGCGAGCATCGAGCGCACGTTGTCGCGTTCCATGTCGGCGCCCAGGCCGGCCTTGACGACTTCGCCGCGCGACATCACCACGTAATGATCGGCGAGGTCCTGCGCGAAATCGTAGTACTGCTCCACCAGCAGGATCGCCATTTCGCCGCTTTTGGCAAGCGAGGCGATCACGCTGCCGATCTCCTTGATGATCGACGGCTGGATGCCTTCAGTCGGCTCGTCGAGGATCAGGAGCTTCGGATCGGCGGCGAGCGCGCGGCCGATGGCCAGCTGCTGCTGCTGGCCGCCGGAGAGGTCGCCGCCGCGGCGGTGAAGCATGTCCTTCAGCACCGGGAACATCTCGAAGATGCGAGCGGGGATCTTCGCGCTGCCCGGCTTGGTGGCGAGGCCCATGAGCAGGTTTTCTTCCACTGTAAGGCGCGGAAAAATCTCGCGTCCCTGCGGCACGTAGCCCACGCCCAGCTTCGCGCGCTCGTAAGGCGGCAGCTTCGTGATGTCTTTGCCGTCGAAGCTCAAGCTGCCCGAGCGGACAGGGACCAGGCCGACGAGGCACTTGAGCAGGGTGGTCTTGCCGACGCCGTTGCGACCGAGGATGGTGGTACAGGCGCCCTTGGGCACCTCGAAGCTCACATCGCGAAGGATGTGGCTGCCGCCGTAGTACTGGTTGAGGTTGGAGATCGAAAGCATCGGCGGGGTCTTTCAGCGACCGAGATAGACTTCGATCACGCGTTCGTTGGCCTGGACGACATCCATCGGGCCTTCGGCGAGCACGCTGCCCTCGTGCAGCACGGTGACGGTCCTCGCGATGGCGCCCACGAAATCCATGTCGTGCTCGACCACCACCAGCGTGTGCTTGCCCGCGAGCGAATTGAAGAGCTCGGCGGTTCGCTCGGTTTCCGAATCGGTCATGCCCGCAACGGGCTCATCGAGCAGCAGCAGGCGGGGCTCCTGCATGAGGAGCATGCCGATCTCGAGCCACTGCTTTTGGCCGTGGGACAGGAGGCCTGCCGGACGATCCGGCGCGTCCGCCAGCTTGATCTGCTCGAGCGTCGCCGCGATCAGGTCGCCCTGCGCCGAATCGAGTTTCGCGAAGAGGCTTCGGCGCACGCGCTTGTCGGTCTTCATCGCAAGCTCGAGGTTCTCGAACACGGTGTGCTGCTCGAACACCGTGGGCTTCTGGAACTTGCGCCCGATGCCGGAATGAGCGATCTGCGGCTCGGTCATGCGCAGCAGGTCGATCGTCTGGCCGAAGAAGGCGGTGCCCGAATCGGGGCGCGTCTTGCCGGTGATCACGTCCATCATCGTGGTCTTGCCGGCGCCGTTGGGCCCGATGATGCAGCGCAGCTCACCGGCTTCGATGGTCAGCGTGAGGTTGTTGAGCGCCTTGAATCCGTCGAAGCTCACCGTGATGTCGTCCAGATACAGAATCGGCCCGTGCGAAACGTCGAGGGCCTCGGTGACCACGCGGCCTCCGCCGACCGCGGCCGGGCCGCTGGTCCCCTGGTCGTCGTCCACAATGGGTGTCATGCAGTCTTGCCCACTGCACGGTCGCGCCAACGGTCCCGGACCTGGCTAATCAGGCCAACCACGCCGTTGGGCAGGAACAGCGTCACGCAGATAAAGATCGCGCCGAGAAAGAACAGCCAGTACTCCGGAAACGCGACGGTGAACCAGCTGCGCGCACCGTTCACGATGAACGCGCCGAGGA
>JANMDK010000156.1:0-5032 GCA_031376265.1 Pseudomonadota bacterium | reverse complement strand
GCCTGCTGCTTGACGTCGACGGCTTCGTGGCCGAGGGCGCCGGCGAGAACATCTTCATGGTCAAGAACGGCAAGATCTACGAGCCCGAGCTCACCAGCGCCCTGATGGGCATCACGCGCGACAGCGTGATCCAGCTGGCGGCCGACCGCGGTTACACCGTCACGGCGCGTCGCATCACCCGCGACGACCTCTACATCGCCGACGAGCTTTTCTTTACCGGCACAGCCGCCGAAGTCACCCCGATCCGCGAAGTCGACGGCCGCGTGATCGGCGCCGGCAAGCGTGGCCCGATCACCGGCGCGCTGCAAAAAGGCTTCTTCAACCTCGTGCAGGGCAAGGACAAGAAGCACCAGGCCTGGCTCACGCCGGTCAAGGCGGGGAAAGCCGCGGGCGGGAGAACTGCGGCGGCGAAAACCTCGACGAAGAAGAAGGCCGCAAGGAAGTAGCCGCCATGGCCGACTCGCGCGAAATCGAAGTCACCGAGAAGGACCTGCCCCTGCATTGCCCGGTGCCGGACGCGCCGCTGTGGAGCCGCCATCCGCGCGTTTTCCTCGACGTGACCAAAACCGGTCACGTGCTCTGCCCGTACTGCGGCAACCAGTTCACCTACAAGGGTGCCGCCCCGAAGGGACACTGATACGAGCGCGGGCGCGCCTCGTGTCCTCGTCGTAGCGCCGAACTGGATCGGCGATGCGCTCATGGCGCAGCCGATGCTCGCGCGGCTCAAGGCGCTGCGCCCCGATGCCCTCATTGACGTGCTCGCCTCCAAGTGGGTGCTGCCGCTCGTCGAGCGCATGCCGGAAGTCGGCGAGGCGATCGAAAGTCCCTTCGGTCATGGCCCGCTTGAACTGCATGCGCGCTGGCGGTTCGGCCGCGGCCTTGCGCAAAGGAACTACGCGCAAGCGATCGTGCTGCCGAATACGCTGAAGAGCGCGCTGCTCCCTTTCTTCGCAAACATCCCGCTGCGCTCGGGCTATGTCGGCGAATCGCGCTACGGCCTGCTGAATCTCCTCCACAAGCTGGACAAGCGGAATCCGCCGCCGATGGTCGAGCGGTACCTTGCGCTCGCCGGCCGGCCCGGCGAACCGCTCCCGGCAGTGCCCAAAACACGGCTCGAGGTCTCCGGCGCGAACCTCGCGCGCACGCTTGTCGAGCTGGGGTTGCCGCCGCCTTCAGACGCGCAGCCCGTGGCGGTGCTCTGCCCGGGTGCCGAATACGGCCCGGCCAAGCGCTGGCCTGCCGAGTACTACGCGGAGCTCGCCGGCAAGCTTGGCGACGCCGGGTTTTCCGTCTGGCTCATGGGCTCCAAGGCCGACCAGCCGGTGGCGAGCGCAATCCTCGATGCGAAACCGGGCTGCGCGATCGACCTCTGCGGGCGCACCGACCTCGCGTCCGCCATCGACCTCCTCGCGGTCGCCGGCGTGGTTGTCAGCAACGACTCCGGACTGATGCACATCGCCGCCGCACTCGACCGGCCACTGGTCGCCCTGTTCGGCTCATCGAGCCCGAAGCACACGCCGCCGCAGAGCGACCGGGCGCGCGTCCAGTACCTCGCAATCGAATGCAGCCCCTGCTTCGCGCGCGTGTGCCCGCTCGGCCATTTCCGCTGCATGCGAGAAATGACGCCGGCGGGCATCTTCGGCGAGGCCTTGGCGGCTGTCGGACGCTAGGACTTGCCTGCGCTAGAATTTGCGCGCCGGTCCCCCGGCCCCTTCCCATGCGACCCACCGCCTTCCCGACCCCGCAAGACGCCGAAAACGCTTTCTACGAGGCGCTCGAGCGCGCCGATCTCGAGGCGATGATGGCCGTCTGGTCGGAGGACGAGGAAATCGTCTGCGTGCATCCGTCTGGTCCGCGCCTCGCGGGCCACGAGCAGGTGCGCGAAAGTTGGCGGCGCATTTTTTCGGGGGGCGGCACTCGCCTCAACGTGACCAAGCAGGTCGCAACGCAGGCGATGATGGTCGCGATCCACAGCGTGCACGAGAACGTGCCCGCCTCGACGGCCAAGCGCGCGCCGCCGGCCGTGGTCGCGACCAACATCTACCTGCGCACCGCCGCGGGCTGGCGGATGATCCTGCACCACGCGTCGCACCTGCCCGGCGGTCAGGCGGAGCCCGCCCGCGCGGGAGACTTACCAAAGATCCTCCACTGAAATTGCGTCCCTACGCAGCACCTGCCTGGCTGCCCGGCGGCCACGCGCAGACCATCTTCGCGGCCTGGCGCCGCCCGCGGCCGGTCGCGTTCGAGCGCGAGCGCTGGGACACGCCGGACGGCGACTTCATCGACCTCGACTGGGCCGGCCCGCGCGAGGCGGCGCGGCACCTGGTGCTTTTCCACGGGCTCGAAGGCAGCTCGGGCAGCCACTATGCGCGATCGATCGTCGGGCATGCGGTGGCCGAAGGCTGGCGCTGCGTGGTGCCGCACTTTCGCGGCTGCTCCGGCGAGCTCAACCGGCTGCCGCGCGCCTACCACTCGGGCGATTACGCCGAGATCGACTGGATCCTGCGGCGGCTGAGGCAGGACTCCCCTTCCAGCCTCGACGTGGTGGGCGTCTCGCTCGGCGGCAACGCGCTGCTCAAGTGGCTCGGCGAGAACGGCAAGGCGGCGGTCCCGATCGCCTCGCATGCGGCCGCAGTGTCGGCCCCGTTCGACCTCGAAGCGGCCGGGCACGCGCTCGGCCGCGGGTTCAACAAGGTCTACACGCGCCTATTCCTCGGATCGCTCAAAAAGAAGGCCGGCGCCAAGCTCGCGCGCTTTCCGGGCAGCGTCGACGGGCAAGCCATGCGTGCCTCGCGCAACCTCTACGAGTTCGACAACGCGGTCACTGCGCCGCTGCACGGCTTCCGGGACACCGACCACTATTGGCAGTCGGCAGGCAGCTGGCCAGGATTCGCCGCAATCCGGGTGCCGACGTTGGTCATCAACGCGAGGAACGACCCGTTCATGCCCGATAAATCCCTCGAGCGCGCGCGCGGGGCCTCGAAGCACGTAACATTCGAATTCCCCGCCGGCGGGGGGCACGCAGGCTTTCTTTCCGGGCCCTTCCCCGGGCGGCATGGCTGGCTCGCCGCGCGCCTCCTCGAATTTTTTTCCGAACCAAGAACCCCATGAAGCTTCCTGCAGAAATCTTCCGTGCCTACGACATCCGCGGCATCGTCGGCCGGACGCTGACCCCGGACATCGTGCGCGCCATCGGGCAGGCGCTCGGCACGCTGGCGCTCGAGGCTGGAGGCAAGGCGGTCGCCATCGGCCGCGACGGAAGGCTTTCAGGACCGGAGCTTTCGGCCGCGCTGGCCGAAGGCATCGCGGCCAGCGGCGCGAATGTCCTCGACGTCGGCAGGGTGCCGACGCCGGTGACCTACTTCGCCGCGCATCACCTCGGCTGCGGCAGCGCGATCATGCTCACCGGCAGCCACAACCCGCCGGACTACAACGGCATCAAGATGGTGATCGACGGCCACACGCTTTCGGGCGATGCCATCCAGGCGCTGCGCGTGCGCGCGGAAGCCGGCCCGCTATTAAAGGGGCCAGGCTCGATTGAAAAACGCGACGTCAGCGCCGCCTATCTCGAGCGCATCGTTGGCGACATCAGGCTCGCTCGGCCGATGAAGCTTGCGGTCGACTGCGGCAACGGCGTGACCGGCGACCTCGCGCCGGCGTTGTTCAGACGCCTCGGCTGCGAAGTGACCGGCCTGTTCTGCGAGATCGACGGGCGCTTCCCGAACCATCATCCGGACCCATCGCAGCCGAAGAACCTCGAGGACCTCATCGAGACGCTGCGCACCACGGATGCCGAACTCGGCCTCGCCTTCGACGGCGACGGCGACCGGCTCGGCGTGGTCACCAAGGACGGGAAGATCATCTATCCCGACCGGCAGCTCATGCTCTATGCGAGGGACGTGCTCAGCCGCAATCCGGGCGCGACGATCATCTACGACGTGAAGTGCACCCGAAGGCTGGACCCGTGGATCCGCGAGCACGGCGGTGTGCCGCTCATCTGGAAGACCGGGCATTCGCTGGTCAAGGCCAAGCTCAAGGAAACCGGCGCGCCGCTCGCGGGCGAGATGTCCGGCCACACGTTCTTCAAGGAGCGGTGGTACGGTTTTGACGATGCGCTTTACGCTGCGGCGCGCTTGCTGGAGATCGTGTCGCGCGAAAAGGACGCGAGCGCGCTGCTCAACGCGCTGCCCGATTCACCTTCCACGCCCGAACTCAACTGGAAGCTCGAAGAAGGCGAGGCGCACGCGCTGATCGACAAGCTCCAGGCCGGTGCGCCCTTCCCGAATGCAGAGCGGATCCTGACCATCGACGGCGTGCGCGCGGAATACTCAGACGGCTTCGGGCTTGCGCGCGCGTCGAACACCACGCCGGTGATCGTGCTGAGGTTCGAGGCGGATACGGAAACGGCGCTGACGCGCATCCAGGGGGAATTTCGGACGGCTTTGCAAAAGCTCAAGCCGGGAGTCGCGCTGCCTTTCTAGGAACGCAGATGGCAGCATTCCGCCCTGCAGCCCAGTACCAATGCGGCTAGAACCATAAAAATGGCAGCATTTCATCCGCCTGAGGGTGGCGGCCTGTCGAACACGTTCCAACGCTTTTTCGATTCGGAGAAGGCGGGCGGGATCGTGCTGGTCGCCTGCACCGCGGTCTCGCTCGCCGTCGCCAACTCGCCCGCGGGCGCGGGCTATATCGGCTTCTGGCAAACCGGCGTCGGCGGCCTCAGCCTCGAGCACTGGATCAACGACGCGCTGATGGCGGTCTTCTTCCTGCTGATTGGGCTCGAGCTGGAGCGCGAGCTTTACGTCGGCGAGCTGTCCGACTTTCGCAACGCGCTCCTGCCGATCGTCGCGGCCGCCGGTGGCATCGTCACGCCAGCGCTGATCCACTACTCGCTCAATGCCGGAACCGCGACGCAGGCGGGCATCGGGATCCCGATGGCCACCGACATTGCGTTTGCGCTCGGCGTGCTGGCCCTCCTCGGCAATCGCATCCCGGCGTCCCTCAAGGTGTTCGTCGTCGCCTTTGCGGTCAT
>JANMDK010000147.1:0-5401 GCA_031376265.1 Pseudomonadota bacterium | reverse complement strand
GGCCGAGTTGCTCAAGTCGATGCTCGGCCTGGACATCGTGCACGTGCCGTACAAGGGCGCGCCGCCCGCGATGGCCGACCAGATCGCCGGGAGGATCGAATTCCATTTCGCGAATGCCGCGGTCGCCCTGCCCCAGGTCAGGGCCGACAAGGTGCGCGCGCTGGCGGTGACCAGCGCAGGGCGCTTCTCGGCGCTGCCGGAGGTGCCGACCATGATGGAGGCCGGGGTGCCGAATTTCGAGGCCGACCAGTGGATCGGGTACCTGGCGCCGCGCGGGACGCCGCGCGCGATCGTCGATCGCCTGAGCGCGGAGATCAACAAGGCCCTGGCGCAGGAGGACCTCAAGGCGACGCTCGCAAGGAGCGGCACGGCCGCTGCGGCGGCGGGTACGCCGGCCGGGTTCGCAGCCTACCTGAAGCAGGATCTCGGCAAGTGGGTCGGGGTCGTCAAGGCGGCCAACATCCAGCCGGAGTAGCGGACGGTCCAGCCCCCGAAAAGGAAGTCACTTGAACAAACAACCGAACATCCTGTTCGTCATGGCCGACCAGCTGGCGGCAGCCGCCCTGCCGGTGTATGGCCACCCGGTGGTCAAGGCGCCGAACCTGTCCCGCCTTGCGGCGTCGGGCGCCGTATTCGACAACGCGTACTGCAATTTCCCGATCTGCGCGCCGTCGCGCTTTTCGATGCTTTCCGGGCGCTTGCCGCATTCGATCGGCGCCTACGACAACGCCGCCGAGTTTCCCTCGTCGATCCCGACCATGGCGCACTACCTGCGCGACGCCGGCTATCGCACGATCCTGTGCGGCAAGATGCATTTCATCGGGGCCGACCAGCTGCATGGTTTCCAGGAGAGGCTCACGACCGACATCTATCCCGCCGATTTCAGCTGGACGCCCGACTGGCTGCAGGGGCCGGCGTATCGGCCCACGGGCGTGAGCATGCGGCCGGTGGTCGAGGCGGGGCCCTGCGTGCGCAGCCTGCAGATCGACTATGACGACGAGGTGGAATTCCATGGCCTCCAGCGCCTCTACGACGCGGCCCGTTCGCCTGCGGACCAGCCGTTTTTCCTGACGCTCTCGTTCACCCACCCTCACCCGCCCTTCGTCACCGGGCGGGAACACTGGGACCGGTACCGAAATGACGAGATCGACCTTCCGAGCGTGGCGCCGATCCCCTTCGACAAGCTGGACGAGCACAGCCGGTGGCTCTACGTCGCGCATGCGCAGGACGAGTACGAGCTGACCGAGGCGCGCGTGCGCAATGCCCGCCATGCCTACTACGGGATGATCAGCTACATCGACGACAAGGTCGGCCGCATCCTGCGCACGCTCGAAGAAACCGGGCTCGCCGGCAACACGCTGGTGGTGTTCGCAGTCGACCACGGCGAAATGCTGGGCGAGCGCGGCATGTGGTACAAGCAGACCTTCTACGAAGGGTCGGCGCGGGTGCCGCTGATCGTCTCGATGCCCGGCAGGTTTGCTCCGCGCCGGGTCTCGGCCCCGGTTTCGCTGGTCGACCTGATGCCGACTTTCCTCGATGTGGCGCGTGGCGGCAAGGCGACGCAGTACGTGGATCCGATCGACGGGCGCTCGCTCGTGCCGCTGCTCGAGGGCGAAACGGATGATGGACGCGAAGTGATCGCCGAATACAGCTCCGAAGGCGTATGCGCGGCGTCGAGGATGGTCAGGAAAGGCCGCCACAAGTACATCTACACCCGCGGGCTGGCGCCGATGCTTTACGACCTCGAGGCCGATCCCGACGAGCTGCGCAACCTGGCCGGGCTCCAAGAGCACGCCGCAACCGAAAAGGCGCTGCACGCGCGGGTCCTGCGCGACTGGGATCCTGAAGACATTCATGCCCGCATCCTCGCCAGCCAGAAGCGGCGCTTGTTCCTCGCGCGGGTCGCCGCCGGCACGCAAAATTCCCCGAACTGGGCCTACCAGCCCTTCGTCGACGAATCCAAGCGCTATATTCGCGGCGCAGGCAGCGCCGGGCCGACCAATGCCAAATCGAAGGCCCGGTTCCCCTACGTAGCACCCGTTGAACCCGACCGGAAGCCCTGAGCAGCCGGCGACAAGGACCAAGGAGAAGGAAATGCGTTCGATCCAGGCCGTTGCAGCAACGCTTTTGCTCGCTGCAGCCAGCGCTACTGCGCTGGCGCAGGGGTATCCGTCCAAGCCGATCCGCGTGATCGTGCCCTACCCGCCCGGCGGCGTGGTCGACGTGATCGCGCGCTCGGTCGGCGAGCGCATGTCGCAGACGATCGGCCAGCCGAGCGTGATCGAGAACCGTGTCGGCGCCGCCGGCGCGATCGGCACCGAGCTGGTGGCGCGCACCGCGCCCGACGGCTACACGCTGGTCGTTGCCAGTCCCGCGCATACGACCAGCATCAGCCTCAATCCCAAGCTCTCGTGGCATCCGATCAATAGCTTTGCGCCGGTGGCGATGGTGGGCGTGATCCCGAATGCGATCCTGGTCCATCCGTCGATGCCGGCGAAGACGCTCGCCGAGTTCATCAACCACGTAAAAGCCAACCCGGGAAAGATCAACTACGCCTCGGCGGGGGCCGGATCGTCCGTGCACCTGGCCGCGGAACTTCTCGAGCAGATGGCGCAGATCAAGATGGTGCATATCCCGTACAAGGGCCAGCCCGAGGCGGTCACGGCGCTGGTCACCGGCGAGGTGTCGATGATGCCGCTCACGATGGCGCTCGCCAAGGCGCGTGTGCAGGCCGGGCAGGCGCGCGCGCTCGCGGTTACCACGCCCAAGCGCTCCTCTGCGCTGCCGGACCTGCCGACCGTGGCCGAGAGCGGCTATCCCGGCTACGAGGTCAGCACCTGGTTCGGCTATCTCGCCCCGGCCGGCACGCCGGCGGAGATCGTCAACAAGCTCAATGCCGAAATCAACGCGGCGCTCAAGCACCCGGACGTGGAAAAGCGCCTGGTGGCGCTCGGCGCCGAACTCGATCCCGGCACGCCCGCGGCTTTCGGCAAGTACCTCGAAGCCGACATGAACCGCTGGGCGCGCGTGATCAAGCAGGCCGGGATCAAGGCCGATTAAAGGGGCCAGGCTCAAACCTGACGTAATTTAAGATTTAAAGGGGCCAGGCTCAATCCTGACTGCTTTTACTTGTCAGGATTGAGCCTGGCCCCTTTAAATCAAGCGTACTCATGGACAAACCCTTTCTCCTCGCGCAAGTCAGCGACCTGCATATCAAGGCCGGCGGCAAGCTTTCGTACAAGGTTGTCGATACGGCAGGGATGCTGCGGGCCTGTGTCGAACACATGCTCGCGCTGCCGCAGGTGCCGGACGCGGTCGCGCTTACCGGCGACCTCGTCGACTTCGGGCGGCCCGACGAATACGCTGTGCTGCGTGAGCTGATCTCGCCGCTGAAGATGCCGGTGTACCTGCTGCCCGGCAACCATGACGAGCGCTCGGCGCTGCGCGATGCGTTTCCGGAGCATGGCTATCTTCGCCAGTCGGCCAACGAGATCAACTACGCGATCGAGGAGCATCCGCTACGCATTCTCGGTTTCGACACCACGGTGCCGGGAAAATCCGGCGGCCTTGCATCCGAAGATCGGCTCGCGTGGCTGGACGCGAAGCTCGCCGAGCAGCCCAGTAAGGTGACGGTCGTGCTAATGCATCACCCTCCTTTCAACACCTTCATTGGGCATATGGACGTCCAAGGATTGGAAGGGTCGGATGCCTTCGAGCGCGTGATCCGCAAGCATCCGCAGGTAGAACGCTTGCTCTGTGGCCACCTGCACCGCCCGATCCTGGCGCGCTTCGGCGGCACTGTTGCGATGACCGTCCCCAGTCCCGCGCACCAGGTGGCGCTGGATCTAGCCGACAACGCCGCATCGCGCTTCGTGATGGAGCCCCCAGCCTACGGGTTGCATGCGTTCAGGCCGGAGACTGGTGTCGTCAGTCATACGGCGTTCGTCGGGAAGTTCGCGGGGCCGTACCCGTTTTATGAAGGCGGGAAACTGATCGACTAAAAGGGGCCAGGCTCAAACCTGACAAATGAAAAACGTCAGGTTTGAGCCTGGCCCCTTTTTGCCCCTTTTTGCTTCTTTTGGCTGTAGTCGAGTCTGGGGACGGCCGCGTTTAGGGAAGATGCCCCGGCCTCCGCGCTACCACGTCGATCATGTCCCGCTGCACATCGTGCAGCGCGGCCACAATCGTGAACGCTGTTTCTTCGAGGAGGCCGACTACAGGTGCTACAGGCGCTGGCTTCTCGATGCGCTGACCGAGGCGGAGTGCACGCTTCACGCCTATGTCCTCATGACCAACCACGTGCACCTTCTCCTGACGCCAAGGCGCGCGGTTGAAGTGCCCAATGCCCTCATTTCGCTTGGCCGGCGCTATGTCCAGCATGTAAACCGCAAGTACGAGCGCACCGGCACGTTGTGGGACGGCCGCTACAAATCGTCGCTTATCCAGTCGAACCGATACCTGCTCGCCTGCCAGCGCTACATAGAACTCAACCCAGTCCGCGCGGCGATCGTCCGCGACCCGGCCGACTATCCCTGGTCGAGTTACCGGATGCACGCGTTCGGGCAGCAGGATGAAATCGTGACGCCGCATCCGCTCTACTGGGCATTGGGCCGCGACGGCCCGGAACGCCAGGCCGCATACCGCAAGCTGTTCGGCGAACCTTCGGATCCGTCCCATCTCGATGACATCCAGCTTGCGGTCAAGCAAAGCCAGCCAGTGGGAGACCGGCAGTTTCTTGCGGCAATTGAGGATGCGGTGGGCGCCCGCCGCGAAGCCAGGCCCCAAGGCCGGCAACCCAGGGACAAGCCCGCTTAGGGATGCAAGGTTTGAGCCTGGCCCCTTTACAATAGGGCAATGAACTCAGACCCCTGCGCCCTCTCCGCCACCGAGCTGCTCGCCCAGTACCGCGCGAAAAAGCTCTCCCCCGTCGAAGTCACCCAGGCCGTGCTGAAGCGTGTGGAGGCGCTGAATCCGGTGCTCAACGCTTTCTGCCATGTCGATGAGGCGTTCGCGCTCGAAAGCGCGCGCACATCCGAGGCGCGCTGGATGAAGGGCGAGCCCAAGGGTCTCGTCGACGGCGTGCCGACTTCGATCAAGGACCTGCTCTTCACGAAGGGCTGGCCCACGCGCCGCGGCTCGAAGACAGTCGATCCCAACGGGCCGTGGAACGATGACGCGCCCGCGGTCGCCCGCCTGCGCGAGCATGGCGCGGTGATCTTCGGCAAGACCACTACGCCGGAATTCGGCTGGAAAGGCGTCTGCGACAACCCGCTCACCGGCATCACTCGCAATCCGTGGAATCAGGCGTTGACCCCGGGCGGCTCCTCCGGCGGCAGCGCCGCGGCCGTAGCGGCCGGCATGGGGCCGCTTACGATCGGCACCGATGGCGGCGGCTCGATCC
>JANMDK010000146.1:0-8201 GCA_031376265.1 Pseudomonadota bacterium | reverse complement strand
GTGACCGCAGTCAGCGAGTCGCCGTCACCAGCAACCGTCGAGGTGTCTTCGCCGCAACCGCAGGTAACCATGGCCGCGCCGCAGGCAATCGAAACACCGGTGCCGCAAGCCCAGGCGTATGTCGCCGAGCCTCCTGCTCCGGCGCCTTCACCCGCTTACGATCCCAGCCCGGTCGTGCAGCAGGCGGCACCCGTGGTCGAGCAGGCGCCCGCGCCTGCACCTGCACCAGCTCCGCGCGCGCCGCAGGCCGATCCGAAAGAGGTCCTTTCGACCGCCGGGCTGGTGATGATCGAGACCGATCCGTCGCGCTCGAAGTCGTACACGCTCGAGGAAGAGAAAGTGCAGCTTGGGCGTCCGCGCCGCGAGAAGCCGAAGCAGGCGCAGGAGCAGCTCATGCAGGTGGAAACCAAGAACTAGGATTCCCCGCAGCAGGAAAGCCAAACGGCCCGCGTAGTTTGCGGGCCGTTTCCTTTTAGTCGGCCCGCCTATTTCTGCGGGCCGTTTTTTAGTCCGAGGCAATCTCCACGCCGAAGACGCGTTTCCTCAGGTCGTGCAACTGGTCGCGCACTTCGGCGGCCTTTTCGAATTCCAGATTTCGTGCGTGCTGGACCATGTCCTTTTCCAGCCGCTTGATCTCGCGCGCAAGCTCCTTCTCGCTCATGCGCTCGTAGCGCGCGGTGTCCTTGGCCGCCCGCAGGGTCGCGTGCGCTTCGTCGGCGTCGTACACGCCGTCGATCAGGTCGCGGATCCGCTTCGTGATGCCCTTCGGCTCGATGCCGTGCTCGAGGTTGTGCGCAATCTGCTTGTTGCGCCGGCGCTCGGTTTCGCCGATCGCCGCCGTCATCGAGTCGGTGACCTTGTCCGCGTAGAGGATCGCCCTGCCGTTGATGTGCCGCGCGGCGCGCCCGATCGGCTGGATCAGCGACCGCTCCGAGCGCAGGAACCCCTCCTTGTCGGCGTCGAGGATCGCGACCAGCGACACCTCCGGCAGGTCGAGGCCTTCGCGCAGCAGGTTGATCCCCACCAGTACGTCGAATTCACCCAGCCGCAGGTCGCGAATGATTTCCACGCGCTCGACCGTGTCCACTTCGGAATGCAGGTAGCGCACCTTGACGCCGTGGTCGGCCAGGTACTCGGTCAGGTCCTCGGCCATGCGCTTGGTTAACGTCGTTATCAGGACGCGCTCGTTGAGCTTGACGCGCAGGTTGAGCTCCGAGAGCACGTCGTCGACCTGGTTGGTCGCGGGACGCACTTCCACCTGCGGGTCGACCAGGCCGGTCGGGCGCACCAACTGCTCGACCACCTGGCCGGTATTCTGCTTTTCGTAGTTGGCCGGCGTCGCCGAGACAAACACCGCCTGTCGAACCACCTTCTCGAACTCGTCGAAGCGCAACGGCCGGTTGTCGAGCGCCGAAGGCAGGCGGAAACCGTATTCGACGAGGTTCTCCTTGCGCGAGCGGTCCCCCTTGTACATGCCGCCGAGCTGGCCGATGGTCACGTGGCTCTCGTCGATGAACATCAGCGCGTCGGCCGGCAGGTAGTCGATCAGCGTCGGCGGCGGCTCGCCGGGCTTCCTGCCGGACAAATGGCGCGAATAGTTCTCGATGCCCTTGCAGAACCCCAGCTCGTTCAGCATCTCGAGGTCGAACCGGGTGCGCTGCTCGATCCTCTGCGCCTCTACGAGCCGCGTCGCATCCAGGAAAAATTTGATGCGCTCCGACAGCTCGATCTTGATCGCATCGACTGCGCGCAGCGTCGTTTCGCGCGGCGTCACGTAATGGCTCGACGGGTAGACCGTGAAGCGCGAAAGCCCGTGCAGCGTGTGCCCCGTCAACGGATCGAACATCGTGAGCGTTTCGACTTCGTCGTCGAAGAGCGAAATCCGCACCGCGTGCTCGGCGTGCTCGGCCGGGAAGACGTCGATCACATCGCCCCGAACGCGGAACGTGCCGCGCTTGAACTCGAGCTCGTTGCGGTCGTACTGCATCGTGGCAAGGCGCTGGATGATGTCGCGCTGCGAATACTTCTCGCCGGTGCGCAGGTGCAGGATCATGTTGTGGTATTCGGACGGGTCGCCGATGCCGTAGATCGCCGACACGGTCGCCACGATCACCACGTCCCGCCTTTCCATCAGCGACTTGGTCGCCGACAGGCGCATCTGCTCGATGTGCTCGTTGATCGAGGAATCCTTCTCGATGAACAGATCCCTCGAAGGTACGTAGGCCTCGGGCTGGTAGTAGTCGTAGTACGAGACGAAGTACTCGACCGCGTTTTCCGGGAAGAATTCGCGCATCTCGGAGTAAAGCTGCGCCGCGAGCGTCTTGTTCGGCGCAAGCACCATCGCCGGCCGGCCCATGCGCGCGATCACGTTGGCCATCGTGTAGGTCTTGCCGGAGCCGGTGACGCCGAGCAACGTCTGGAATGAAAGCCCGTCCTCGATGCCTTCGATGAGCTTCTCGATCGCGACCGGCTGGTCGCCGGCGGGCGGGTACGGCTGGTTCAGGCGGAAGGGGCTGCCTTCGTAGGTCACCGTCCGCGGCTCGTAGGCCACCGCTTCGGCCGGGACGGCGATCCCGTCGATGACCACCTGCGGCGGTGCGGCTTTGGTTGCGGCATCCGCCGCGGTATTCGATGGTGGAACGCTTGCCATGGCCCTGTGCGCGAAAAACACCTATTGTCCCATGCAGGCCAAGCCGGGCGCGAGAGTTGCGCTGCTCCGCGTTAAAATGGCGGCCCCTAAACACCCCTGACGATCATGACCGCCGCCTCCCCGCTTGCCCGCGCCGAAATGGCGCCCCGCGACCCGATCCTTGGACTCACCGAGGCGTACAACGCCGACAAGAATCCCAGGAAGGTCAACCTGGGCATCGGCGTCTACACGGATGAAGCCGGCAAGGTGCCGCTGCTGGAGTGCGTCAAGAAGGCCGAGGCGCAGATGCTCGAACAGGCGGCCCCGCACAGCTACCTGCCGATCGACGGCCTTCCCGCTTACGACAAGGCGGTGCAATCCCTCGTGTTCGGTGCGGAGTCAGCCGCCGTCAAGGACGGAAGGGTCGTCACCGTGCAGGCGCTCGGCGGCACCGGCGGCCTCAAGGTCGGCGCCGACCTGCTCAAGCTGCTGGCGCCGGAGGCCGGCGTGTACATCAGCGACCCGAGCTGGGAGAACCACCGCGCCCTCTTCGAGCAGGCGGGTTTCAAGGTCCACACCTATCCCTACTACGACGCGAAGACGCACGGCGTGGATTTCGACGCCCTGCTCGCGGGCCTGCGCAAGATTCCCGCGGGATCGATCGTGGTGCTGCACGCGTGCTGCCACAACCCGACCGGCGTCGATCTAACGCCCGACCAGTGGACCTCGGTCCTGGAAATCGTCAGCTCGCGCGGGCTGGTGCCCTTCATGGACATCGCCTACCAGGGTTTTGGCGAAGGCATCGATGCCGACGGCGCAGCGGTACGGCGATTCGCCGAGGCCGGCCTGCCGGTGTTCGTGTCGAATTCGTTTTCCAAGTCGTTTTCACTCTACGGCGAACGGGCCGGTGCGATGAGCGTCGCCACGCAGAGCAAGGAAGAAGCCGCAAGAGTGCTCAGCCAGGTCAAGCGGCTGGTGCGCACGAATTACTCGAACCCGCCTTCGCATGGCGGTCATGTGATTGCGAAGATCCTAGGGGACGCCGCGTTGCGCTCGTTGTGGGAAAAAGAACTCGGCCAGATGCGCGAGCGCATCCGCGCGATGCGCCACCTGCTGGTGGAGAAAATCCACGCTCGCGTGCCGGGCGCCGATTTCAGCTTCATCCTCAAGCAAAACGGGATGTTTTCGTATTCCGGGCTGACCCAGGCGCAGGTCGTGCGCATGCGGGAGGAATTCGGGGTCTATGCGCTCGAAAGCGGCCGGATCTGCTGCGCGGCGCTGAATATGGCGAACATCGATTATTCGGCCGATTCGATCGCGAAAGTGCTCAAGGCCTGAGTCTTGAGATTGCCCGGAAGGGCCCGATTTTGTAGAATAGCGGGCTCCGATTCCTCGATAGCTCAGCGGTAGAGCGTCGGACTGTTAATCCGCAGGTCCCTGGTTCGATCCCAGGTCGGGGAGCCACTGAACTTCGGTGGCTTTTGGAGACGTTTCAAGCACTTAGCCCGACCATGAAGCCCGACCTAACGGTTGGGCTTTTTGCATTTTGGGGATCGATATTGCGAAAGTCCGGGGGTCGGTATAGCGCCGGCGACGGGAAAAATAGGAAATGAAAGGCCTTGCCTCCCCTGCCTGTGCCCGAAATTGCCCCGCCCATCCTGCCTCGCTCGCTTTTGCATACGCTGAGCGCGAAGACAAACGAGACAGTGGCTTACCGGTTACTCCGCAATTGCGTCTCGCACTTCGCAACATGCGATGCCATTTATGATTTGCACCTATCCGCTTTGCAAGCTGCCGAACACTCGCTCATTTCTTTTGGATGGTCGTGCAGGTACCGCTGATCAGAAGAAGATCGCGATAAGTCCGCCAGACACGCGAAGCAGTCGAGATTGAGTTTCTTATCTCTTAATTTCTGAGCTTTGAAAATCCAACCACTAGCGGGAATTTAAAATGCAAATTGTCAAAGCTTTGTTTCTGCTATGTGCATATTCTATTTCCGTAATATCTTACGCAGAGACCGTCACCCAAAATTGCGACCATGGCTACACTGAAGAAGTTATCGCGACAAAAGTACCATATACAGCAGGAATATTTTTCAAAGAACAAACCGTGGTCGAGATCAGTGGGGTGCTATGGATGCCCTGCAAAGATTATCCAAAACCTTACCCGTTGGTGATTTACAGTCACGGTTCGCAGCATGGTGGGGTACAGCCCATTCCGCAAAGACGTTCCTTAATCGGGAGAATTTTTACGGAGAGAGGGTATGCCGTTTTTGCCCCAATAAGGAAAGGTTTTAACCGTAGAGGAAGTCCATCATCTGAAGCAAATTCCTATAGTACCGAACCTACTTCTTGCAATAACCTACAAGAAAATGAATCTGGACTTCAGTCAGCAATATCAGACACAAGAGCACTCTTCGACGTACTGAGATCGACAAAACGCGATGAAATTGATTTCACAAAAATCACTCTAACAGGACATTCACGTGGAGGTTTCTTAGCGATTGCCCTCGCGGCAAATGGGTTTCCCGGCGTAGTCAGGGTTATCAACTTCTCAGGGGGCTGGACCGGTGAAAATTGCGACAGCGGCTATACCCATTCAAAGTTCGGAGAGTTTGGGAGAAACATTAAAATCCCAGTAAATTCATTTTACGGGGACATGGACAATTACTACGGTGAGAGGTTTATTGACACCAGCGTAAAAACTTTAGAAAGAGGTGGAACCCCAAGCACCTTGAACATCATTCAGGGGGCAAGACACAACCTTGTCTTCGATCTTCCCGACATATGGATCCCACTCGTTTTCCAAAAATGACATGTCCCTGGTTCGATCCCAGGTCGAGGAGCCACCGAATTCCGTTGTAGTACTTGCACTTAGCCCAGCCATTGCGGTTGGGCTTTTTGCTTTTTGGGGATCGAGATAGCGAAAGTCCGGGGGTCGGTATAGGGGCTCGCGGCTTTCGAAACGTCACGCGCTGATGCGGAGGCCAGCCAAGCGAACGTGGAGGCTATCTATTCTTGGCATCCGCCTGGGTGGCTTGAGCCTGCGGAGCTCCCGGTCCCCACAGAGTGAATGAATTTGCCTTCAAAATCTCTCGGAACAAGTCTTGCCAAGTTCCTTTTTCTCCTTCGTTCATTGCCTTTTCTATTCGCTGCCGATCGGTTGATGGGAGAAGCGTGATGACTTTTTCTTCGTGTACCTTGGCCTTCTGGTGAATTCGGCGGCACATGTCCTGGTAGTCGCTCTCCCGGTAGCTGAACTGCTCGATTTGTTTGAGTTGGGCCAGTGTCATTTGCAATGTGGAAGGTAACGCGCTCTGCGGTGGGGCGACTGGATTGAGCGCCACGGTCATACCTGAAAAGCTCAGATCAAACTCACCGTCGCTGTCCACAGGTATAACTGTTTCCATGTGAACAATCCCGGACAGTGTGTGATGGACGTAAGTCGAAGGTCCCATGAATCCGAGTTTCGGATCGGCCATGATGTCCTTCGGAAATTGATTGACGAGTGCGAGGAGCGCGATACGGGCTAGAGCGTCCACTGCCTGCTCTCTGGGCTCGGGCAGCTCGTGCTCGATCTCACGCAACGTGGCGCCGTGCATTAGAGCGTTCCTTGCGCCTTCCAGCATTTTAATTTTTTCGTCATCGCAGGTTTTGTCTACTGCCTTCATCAAGGCTCGAATGGCCTGCTTCTCATAAGGCTTGTGAAGAGGTTGCTCCTGGCATGTCTGGCAAAACAACGCGGAGCTACACCGCGGGCATTTGTCCGGGACGCGTTCGGAAGACTTTTGCGCAATCGCAATGAGCTCCAACGCAAACCAGAAATATTGGAACTGATCATCGGGGGTCCACGAATTAACGCCCAGTCGATACCATCGCATTGCTCGCCGAAGATATGGCGGAGCGTCGAACTTGAGCAATTGATCGATGGTGTACGTCGTGCGTTCAGTCAGGAGCGGCGTGGGATCTTCGAGACCGATCGAGTCCCCCCACACAAGGCAACTCCGCATACCTTTCGTATCGCCGGGCGTCGCATCCACGATCTGCCGGATTCGGTGACGCGAATAGCTGCAGCTAGTTGTCAGCGCGAGACTGCTCAAGCAGTCAGCGAGTCGCTCGTCTGCAATATCGCGAGCTTCCTCGAGGTCTGCGGCCTCAAACGTCAAATAGAGCGTAAGTAAAAACGGGATCGAAAAATCCTTCCTTGGGATGTTCCGAATCCGTGCACTAAAAATACCGCTCGGATGCTGAAATTTGAGCCAGCGGTCGTCCTCGAAAACCGACGTCTCCGATTTGATCTCATAGTGGGCGATGCACTTCATAGACGTCTCCCTAGCAGTACATCCCTGCTGCGCGACTACGCGCGCGATCACTTTCCTTTCAATTGGTCCGTGATCGCCTGAGCTCGATCGAATAACGCCTGCGCCTTGTCCGCATGTTTGCGGAGCGACTCCACGGTGACTTCCTCCACCTGAGGTCGGACGCGATCCGGCCCCTTTTTCATCACATGGCGGATGAATTTCTCCTCGTCAGCCTGGCCTGCCTTGCCGATCAGGTATCCGAAAATTCCGTGTGCATAGTCGTTCCGCGCGGTCGAGGCGTTCCGCACGTCGGCCGCCAGATCGTCGATCCTGGCGCGCAGCGCTTCATTTTTGATCCAATGATCCGTGCTGGCCAGCGTACGGAGCTGGCCACATAGCACACCTACTTCCGCGCCAACGAGCAACGCGCGCTGCGACTCCTTCGTGAGCCCGTGACCGAGTCGCAGAATGACGGTGAGCTGGAAAGCCAGGTAACTCCACTGCGCAATTACCCCGCCTATTCCGGCAAGAATTTCTGTCGGCAAGTTCTTGCCCGAGAACGTTCCCATTGCAGCGGCGCGGGCTGGCCTTCCGCTATCAGGTAGTGGGAGCTTCCGCTGATTACTAACTTGACCTCCCCCATTCGCCAGGATTAAACATCGGGACAAATCCCGACGACGCGCTCGTGGTGGTCGTGACCGTCACACGAGTCGAGTTGGTCGGAGCTGTCGGCGTATGCCGATGTTCCGTCTCGTCCTGCCGCACTAGCTGCTCAAGTGCGGAGCAGCTACGCTGTAGGAGCCTGGCGTCACACTCGGCCTTTGCATGACCGAGCGCTCCACCGAGCAGAACTCCCGCCATTCCGCATCGAATGCATTTGGGCAATCTACCGCTGTAGTTCATGGATCGTCCTCTCCGGTGATGATGCCCACGGCCCTTTTTGTAGGGCCGTGAGCTATCGCTTACGTGTTACTTCTTCTTTGGGTCATGAGGCTTTGTGTCGCCGAAGCCCGGCAGCGGAATGCGTTCCCGCTGGGTCGTGACTGGCCGGCGCTCCGTTTCCTTCAACGGAACGAACCTGCCGTCCCTGCTGTCCCGACCACCGATCCTGCTTTGAGGTTGCTTTGCCATTGCTACTTCTCCACGGGGCAATAGTGGGAAGCTGCCGCTCGGACTTCTGTGGGAAGTGTGACGAGGTAAATGCTTCCAAGCCGGGCGCCGCCCCGTAAAGGGGCGTCCGAACCTGCGATCAACATAATGAAACCGCCCGAC
>JANMDK010000129.1:0-5231 GCA_031376265.1 Pseudomonadota bacterium | reverse complement strand
CATTGCTGTCGCCTTTGGCGGCAAACCGGGTGAGCATGTCCCGGATCGAATCGCGGCCCTCGCGGGCAGCCAAGAGCGGCCTGTGGGAGTACCTGTTTTTCATCGACGTCGAAGGCCATCGCAACGACGAGCGCATCGCGGCCGCGCTTGTCGAGCTGGGCCGGAAGGCGCCTTTCCTCAAAGTCCTCGGTTCCTATCCGGCAGCAGTCCAATGAGCGCAATCCCCGTCCCCAAGAGCGTCAACATCAAAGATCTTTGCGACCTTTCCCCGCCCTATGTGCGCGCCATCGCGCCGTACCAGCCCGGCAAGCCGACTTCGGAACTCGCGCGGGAGATGGGCATCGATGAAAAGACCATCGTCAAGCTCGCGTCCAACGAGAATCCGCGCGGCATCGGTCCGCGCACGCGCGCGGCAATCGAGTCGGCATTGGGCGATCTCGCGCGTTACCCGGACGGCAACGGGTTCGAGCTGAAAGATGCGTTGTCGCGCCGCTACGGCGTGGGCATGGACTCCATCGTGCTGGGCAACGGTTCCAACGACGTGCTCGAGCTTGTGGCCATGGCTTACCTCGGCGCCGGCTCGTCGGCCGTGTATTCGCAGCATTCGTTCGCCGTTTATCCGCTGGCAACGCAAGCGCGAGGCGCGCGAGGCATCAACGTCCCGGCAAAGAACTACGGCCACGATCTCGAAGCGATGGCGAAGGCGGTTGCCGGGGACACGCGGGTCGTCTTCATCGCCAACCCGAACAATCCCACCGGGACTTTCGTTCCCTACGACGACATCGCCGCGTTTCTCAAAGCCGTGCCCGGCTGCATCGTTGTCCTCGACGAGGCCTATAACGAATACCTGCCTCCGGAATTCCGCATCGACACCACCAAGTGGCTCAAGCGCCACCCCAACCTGGTCATTACCCGGACCTTCTCGAAGGCGTATGGCCTTGCCGGCCTGCGGGTGGGCTATGCGATGGCCCACCCGGCGGTTGCGGACCTCATGAACCGCGTGCGCCAGCCGTTCAACGTCAACAGCATTGCCCTCACGGCGGCGGCGGCGGCACTCGACGATCTCGAGTTCGTTGCGCGCAGCTACGCGGAAAACCGGTCGGGGATGAAGCGCATCGAGGAGGGCGCCGCCGCGCTCGGCCTGGAGTTCATCCCGTCTTACGGCAACTTCATCACCATCCGCGTGGGCAAGGCCGGCGAGGTCTTCAAGCGCCTGCTGAAGCGCGGGGTCATCGTGCGCCCCGTTGCGGGTTACGAGCTCCCCGAGCATTTGCGCGTCTCGATTGGCACGCCCGAGGAGAACGAGCGCTTTCTCACGGCGCTTGCCGCGAGCCTTCGGGACTAGCGTTGCCGACGGCCGCCGCGACGGTACGCTTCGACCGGGTGGCCGTCATCGGCGTCGGCCTGATCGGAGGCTCTTTTGCGCTCGGGCTCAAGGCGGCAAATGCCTGCTCGACCGTCGTTGGAGTGGGGCGCAATCCGGAGAACCTGCGCACGGCCCTCGAGCTCGGGATCGTCGACTGCGTCGAGAAGGATCCAGCGGTGGCGGTGAGAGGGGCGGACCTGGTCCTGGTCGCGACGCCGGTAGCGCAATTCGCCGAGCTCTTTTCGCGCGTAGGGCCGGAATTGGGCGAAGCCACGCTCGTCATGGATGCCGGCAGCACCAAGCAGGATGTCGTCGCCGCGGCGAGGGTGGCGCTGGGCAAGCGCGTTTCGCAATTCGTCCCGGCTCATCCGATAGCTGGTGCGGAACACAGCGGTGCTGCAGCCGCAAAAGCGGACCTGTTCCAGGGTAAGCGGGTCGTGCTAGCTCCGCTTGAAGAGAATCCCTCTTTGCTTGTGGAGTCCGCGGCGGCCGCCTGGCAGGCTTGCGGCGCCCGTATTTCGCGCATGAGCCCAGCGGAGCACGACGCTGTGTTCGCGGCGGTCAGCCACTTGCCACACCTTCTTGCGTATGCGCTCGTGCACGAGTTCGCCGGGCGAGACAACCCGGCCCAGCTTTTCGGTTACGCGGCCGGCGGATTCCGCGACTTCACCCGGATCGCCTCGAGCCATCCAGAGATGTGGCGCGACATCTGCGTTGCCAATCGCGAAGCGCTTGGCGCCGAGCTCGAGCGCTACATTGAAAAGCTCCAATCGCTGCGCGCGCCTTTGGCTGCGGGCGACGGGGCGGCGCTGGAAAAAGTGTTCGACGAATCGCGCCAGGCGCGCAATCGCTGGCTTGCCGGCGGGTACGAGCCCTGACGATGGATTTCCTCGACCTCGGCCCGATCGCGAAAGCCGGCGGGTCGGTGACCATGCCGGGCTCGAAGAGCATCTCGAATCGCGTGCTGTTGCTCGCCGGCCTGGCCAGGGGCGAGACACGCGTGCATGACGCGCTCGATGCGGACGACACGCGCGTGATGCTGGCCGCGTTGCGCTCGCTGGGGGTGCAGGCATATGCCGGAAAATCCGCAGAGATCCGCGTCCAGGGGTGTGGCGGCGTGATTCCAGTCCGCAAGGCCGATCTGTTCCTTGGCAACGCGGGCACGGCATTCAGGCCGTTGACCGCAGTGCTCGCGATCTCGGGGGGGGAATACAGGTTGTCGGGCGTGCCACGCATGCACGAGCGGCCGATCCGAGACCTCGTGGACGCGCTGCGAAAGATGGGCGCGCGCCTCGACTATCTGGGCGCAGAGGGTTTTCCGCCTCTTGCCATTCATGCCGGAACAATCTCCGTTCACGGCGCGGTGCCGGTGCGCGGCGACGTGTCTTCGCAATTCCTCACGGCCCTGCTGATCGCCCTGCCGCTCGCCGGAAAAGACGCAGAAATCCGCGTCGAGGGCGAATTGATTTCCAAGCCTTACGTCGAGATCACGCTGAACCTCATGCGTCGCTTCGGCGTTGCCGTGGAGAGGGACGGCTGGCAGTCGTTTCGCGTCCCGGGCACGGGCTATGCGAGCCCTGGCGACATCCACGTCGAAGGGGACGCGTCGTCCGCTTCGTACTTCCTCGCTGCCGGCGCGATCGGCGGCGGGCCGGTGAGGGTGAACGGCGTTGGCCGGGAAAGCATCCAGGGCGACGTAAAGTTCGTCGAGGTGCTGGAACGCATGGGCGCGCAGGTCCGAAGCGGCCCGAACTGGATCGAGTCTTCGGGCAGCGGCAAGTTGAAGGGCCTGGATGCCGACCTCAACCACATCCCGGACGCGGCGATGACCGCGGCGATCATGGCGTTGTTTGCGGAAGGCCCGAGCACCTTGCGCAACATTGCGAGCTGGCGCGTCAAGGAAACCGACCGGCTGGCCGCAATGGCCACGGAACTGCGCAAGGTCGGCGCCGTGGTCGACGAGGGCGCCGACTTCCTGCGCATCACGCCGCCAGCGCGCTTTCTCCCGGCAACCATCGACACTTACGACGATCACCGGATGGCGATGTGCTTTTCGCTGGCCGCCCTTGGCGGCGTACCGGTGCGCATCAATGACCCTGGCTGTGTGGCGAAGACTTTTCCGGACTACTTCGAGCGTTTTGCAACCTTGGCGATCCGGTGAACATCCCCGTAATCGCAATCGACGGCCCTTCGGCGTCGGGCAAGGGAACGGTGGCGTCGATGGTCGCCGACGCATTGGGATTTCATTATCTCGAAAGCGGCGCCCTCTACCGCTTGGTGGCGCTGGCGTCTTCGCGCGCGGGCTTGGGAGAAGGTGACGAAAAGGCCTTGGCCGATCTGGCCGGCGGACTCGACGTGAAGTTCCGGGGTGGCCAGGTTTTCCTTTCGGGTGAGGATGTTGCAGAAGAACTTCGACGCGAGGAGATCGGCAATCGCGCCTCGTCGGTCGCCCGCTTGCCGCGCGTCCGGGCTGCCTTGCTGGAAAGGCAGCGGGCATTTCGCCAGCCCCCCGGCCTGGTTGCCGACGGGCGGGATATGGGCACCGTGGTGTTCCCGGATGCGCTCTTAAAGGTGTTCCTGACCGCAAGCGTCCAAGTGCGTGCCGAGCGGAGATATAAACAGTTGATAGACAAAGGAATCGGTGCTAATCTCGCGTCCCTTTCCCGGGACCTCGCGATGCGCGATGAGCGCGACGCGAAACGAGCGGCAGCCCCGCTTGTGCCGGCACCTGACGCAGTGCAACTCGACTCGTCGGACCTGTCGGTGGCAGAAGTCGTCAGGCTGGTAGGGCAGGAGGCCCGGGAGAAGATGGAATCGCTGAAAGCCGGTTGATCCGTAAGGATTTTAAGGCCCGAAGCGGTGATTTAAAGGTGGGGCGGGCGGCTCATGGGCCGTGCGCCTCGATTGCAACCTAGCCCGACCAGCGGTTTCCCTCTCGGAAAGAGGTCCGTCGGCGGCCCAAACAGGTCCTATTTACATGTCCAGCCTTTCCTCCGCAGTCCCCAGCGCTGTCACTCCCCCCCACGATCCCGACTCGTTCGCCGCACTCTTCGAAGAAAGCCTATCGCGCAAGGAAATGCGCATTGGCGAGGTCATCACCGCCGAAGTCGTCGCGGTCGACCATAACTTCGTCACGGTCAATGCCGGCCTCAAGTCCGAGAGCCACATCCCGCTGGAAGAATTCCGCAGCGATGCCGGCGTCCTCGACGTCAAGGTGGGCGATTTCGTCAGCGTGTCGATCGAGGCCCTCGAAGACGGCTTCGGCGAGACCCGCCTTTCCCGCGACAAGGCCAAGCGCCTCGCCGCCTGGATGGACCTGGAAAAAGCGCTGGAAGAAGGCGCCAAGATCGAAGGCACGATCACCGGCAAGGTCAAGGGTGGCCTCACGGTGATGGCCAATGGCATCCGCGCCTTCCTGCCCGGGTCGCTGGTCGACCTGCGCCCGGTCAAGGACACCACGCCGTTCGAAGGCAAGACCATGCTGTTCAAGGTCATCAAGCTCGACCGCAAGCGCAACAACGTCGTCGTTTCGCGTCGCGCAGTGCTCGAGGAAACCGCGGGTGCAGAGCGCGAGCAGCTGCTGTCCACGCTGTCCGAGGGCGCGACCGTCAAAGGCATCGTCAAGAACATCACCGACTACGGCGCGTTCGTGGACCTCGGCGGCATCGATGGCCTGCTGCACATCACCGACCTTGCATGGCGTCGCGTGAAGCATCCGTCCGAGGTGCTGGCCGTTGGCGACGAAGTCACCGCCAAGGTGCTCAAGTTCGACACCGAGAAGAACCGCGTGTCGCTCGGCCTGAAGCAGCTGGGCGAAGACCCGTGGGTCGGCATCTCGCGCCGCTACCCGCAAGGCACGCGCCTG
>JANMDK010000128.1:0-4174 GCA_031376265.1 Pseudomonadota bacterium | reverse complement strand
CGGGGCGGCAGCCCCACCGGCGGGCGGTCGTCGATGCCGACCCTGGGCGCGGTGCTGATGCCGACCCTAGGCGGCGGGGTGGGGTCGACGTAGAAAGGCGGTTGCGGAACGACGCGCGAGCCGATCACGTACTGCGGACCGTAGTAACTGTTGTAGCCCGCAGCGGCATCGCTCGGCCTTCCCGAAAGGATCGACTCGCACTCGACGCGGCGATCGGCCACGCAGCGGTCATAGGCTGCCTTGAGGCGAGCCTGGCGATCCTGCTCATAGGGCTCGGACTGCCGGCCGGTGCGCGTAACGGGCCCGGGCTTCGCCTCGCGCTGCCGCCTGGCGCCTCTTGAGTCGGCGGCATCCTCGGCCATCGCGCGCGTGGTGAGCTCGTCCGGCGTGTAGACCGAAACGCGATCCTCGACCATGCCGATTTTCTTTGCTTGTACTGAAGTCGGCGGCGGCGTGTTCGAGTAGGACACCTGGCCTTTCTCGTCCGTCCACTTGTACATCTGGGCGGCGGCCGGCAAGGCGAATCCCAGCGCTGCCGCGAGCAGCGTTGCGGAAAGGACGGGGCGCGCAATGTGCTTCATGGCACCAAGATTACACCTGCGCAGAAACCCCGTCTGTAACGGGCTGTAAAGCGCTCAGCCCGGCCGCCCCGGGCACCACTGCCCCAGCAGCTCCGCCTTGCGCTCCGCGGTGGCTTTCCAGGCCGGGTTGGCGGCGGCGTACTTGTACCACTGCAGCGCCACGTCGAGGTCGGGCGGGCGAGCCACGCATTCGGCCATGAGGCCCAGGTAGTACTGGATATCCGACGCGCCGGCGGCCGCGCGGCTCTCCAGCGCCGCGCGCAGTTTCGAAGCCGCGGGCTCGTCCTTCTGCTCGACGATGGTGTTGAGGATCGCCGAAAGCCCACGGCCGGCAGCGGCGCGCACGCGGGCCGAAGCTTCGTCGGTGCCGGCCGAGCGGTCGGCCACCTTGAGATAGGCATCTGCCGCCGCAGCACGATCCAACGCGAGCGCGCGCCCGTAGCCGACTGCGAAGGCTACGTCGAGCATCGCCGGCCGGTCGCCGTACAAGGCGAGGATCTGGCCGTCGTCGATCCAGCGCGCGGCCTCCTGCGGCTGCGCGCCCTGGCCCTTGGTCCACCACGGCGACTTGGCAACGACCTGCTTGACCTCGTCGTAGCGCGCCTCGAACGCGTCGATGCGCCTGAGCGCAGCGGGATTGCTCGCGCGCGCGAGTTCCATGAGCTTGCCGAAAGCGCGCGAGCGCTCGTTGAGCTCATTCGACGCCAGCGCGGTTTCGTACTCCGCGGCGAGGCGTTCCTGCTCCTCGGTGGCCTTTGGCGCCCCGGTCGTCGGATGCGGCGGCGTCACCGACTCGGGTTGCGGCGCCTTCGCCACGACGGGCCTGGTTTCGTTCGGCGCGTTGGTGCTCTTCGCGGAGCGGGCGTTATAGAAAAGTCCGCCGGCCACTGCGAAAGAGACCAACAGTGCCAGCGCGATCCCGGTCACCAAACCGAGCCCCGTCTTCGATCCCTTGCCCAGCGGCGCCGGCAGACCGGAAACGTCCAGCGGACGCGCTACCGGCGTCGGCAGCGGCAGCGCCACCGGCGTGAGCGGCGTCTGCCTCCCGGAAATGCGTCCGTGCGACATCTCGTCCGAAGTCCATTCGCCGTCGACGTGGAATTGCGGCGCGGCCGCGGCGCCCGTGGCCGCGAGCAGCTCGTCGAGGCGCTCGATCAGCAGGTCGTGCGGCATCGGGCCCGCGGTGGCCGGCGAGTCGAAGGCCTTGAGCCGCTGGACGAAACTGAGGATGTCCCCGATCAACGCCGCGCTGTCGCGGCGCGACGGGCACTCGAGGCCGCCGGCGGAGATCTTCTCGGCCATGTAGCCGAGGCTGAAGAGGTCGACGCGATAGTCGAGCTGCTGGACGGCTTCCGGCGAGCCGCTCTTGCGATCCGCATGCAGTGCGCTGATCAATAGCTCCGACTGGTAAGGCAGCCGCTCGGCCGGGTTGATCACCAGCACCTGCGTCAGCGGGATCGAGTGCGCGATCGAGAACGCGAAGTCGATGAGCCTGAGCCGGTCGAAGTCGAGGTGAAGCTCGCTGCCGTCGCGCGGGTTCGGGTACGGCCCGTACGGGATGCAGATATTGTCTTCCTTGATGTCGCAATGAACAATGCGGTGCTGGTGGATCTCTTTGAGGGCCACAAGGCAGCCGCGCACCAGGCTAAGGAAGACATCCGCGCGCTGGAAGGGATGCGAGAGCGTAGCGGTGTCCGAATAACGCGCCTTGACGCGCAGCCAGTTGGCGATGGTGATGCCGGCGTCGCAGGTGAGCACCTGCTTGGCGGCGTCGTTCTCCGAGATGAGGTGCCTCGCCTGCACCACGTGCGTGAACTGGCTCTGCTTTTTGAGGAACTCGCGCAGGAAGTAGTTCTCCCGCTCGGCCCAGTAGCGGTAGTCGTACTTGTGGCCGCGGCGGTCCTCGAACTCCTTGAACACCTTCGAGTACAGCACCGGTTGCGTGCCGAGGCGCTCGACCTTCACGTGCGCGCAGTCGACGATCGTCCGCGCGTCGGTGTCGAACACTTCGCTCACCGGGAGGGTGGGCGCCGCATCGAGCCGTGGCTCGATCCAGCGCCCCGGCGCTTCGGTGCCGGCAGGGGACTTGCGCTTGAGCGACAGGAGGGACATGTCAGTCGATCCTTGCGATGCGTAAACCGATCCGGTAATCGCGGTAGCCGGGATGCACCGACGAACGGGCAGCGGAACGGATCGAATGCGAGTTCCCGCCCCAAGCCCCGCCGCGCACCACCTGCGATTCCTGCGTCGAGCAGTCGTAGGAGCAGTCCTCGACCCATTCCCACACGTTGCCGTTCATGTCGTAGAGGCCGAAAGGGTTCGGCGCGAAGCTGCCCACCGGCGCCGGCCGGCGGCCGTCCCACTGCGTGCCGCATTCGGCGCAATTCGCCGCGCCGGGGCGGGTCTCGTTGCCCCACCAGTAGCGCGCGTCGGTGCCGGCGCGCGCGGCGTATTCCCACTCGGCTTCGGTCAGCAGCCGGTAGTTCTTGCCGGTGCGGCGCGAGAGCCACGCCGTGTACTGGCGTGCCTCCTGCCAGGAGATGTCGATCACCGGCTGGCGGCCGCGGCCCCAGCCGGCGTCGCGCGGCTTGCGCCGGCATTCGCCGGCGTTGACGCAAGCATCCCACTCGGCGAAGGTGACCTCGAAACGGCCCACCGCGAGCGGATAGTCGATGTTCGCCATCGGCCGGCGTCCCGCGGCGTCGCCGAGCACCGATTCGCCCGGCGGCAGCCAGACGAGCTCCGGGCATTCGGGGCAATCGCGGAACACGGCGCCGATTCGCGGCGCCGGGCGGGTGGAGCGGGAGGCGAGGAGCTTGTTGGCTGCGTAATTTGCCGCTGCGTGCCGCGCGACCTGGCGGTTGACTTCGCGGGAGGCTTCCCTCGCGGCCGCCTCGCGCGCGATCGATTCTTTTTCCGCCGCTTCGCGCGCAGCGGCTTCCCTCGCGGCCACCTCCCGCGCGGCTTCGCGCGCCGCAAGCTCGCGCGCCGCCTCGCGCATCGCATCGACCCTCGCAGCCTCGCGCATCGCATCCTGCCTCGACGCTTCGCGCTCAGCTTCCGCCTTCGCCTGCGTCGCCTTCGCCGCGGCTGCCCGGATCGCCGCCTGCCTTGCGGCAGCGGCCCTGCGCATCGCCTGGCGTGCGGCTTCCTGCGCCGCGGCTTCGCGCACTGCCGCCGCCTTGGCTTCGCGGGCTGCCGCGGCCTTGGCTTCGCGTGCCGCCGCTTCGCGGGCGACCGCGTCGTGGCGGGCGCGTTCCGCGGCGCGCGCCTGCGCGCGGGCACGGCGGCGCTCGGTTTCCTCCACCCGCCGCTGTTCGGCCTGCTCCGCGCGCTTGCGCTGGGTGGCCTCATCGGGCTCCGCCTGCGCTTTCTTCGCTGCTGGCGGCGGCGCGGGAGATTCGGTGGGGTCGATGATCGAGCGCGTCTCCGCGAACGCGATCTGCGCGCCGGCGAGCAGGCTCAACACCAGCAGCGCAATGACTGCGAGCCCGTAGATCCAGCGCGAGAAGGGCACGGGCCGCCGCATGACGAGCAACGCGCTCGCATCGTCCTGGCTGCCGTTGGTCTTGGCGAGGCGCACCAGCGCGTCG
>JANMDK010000049.1:0-8823 GCA_031376265.1 Pseudomonadota bacterium | reverse complement strand
TCCTGTACCGAAGGGTCCGCATCGTAGAGGTCGTCGAGCCTGACCTGCACCACGCGTACCGGCTGCGGATCCTGCGGGCCGCGCATCGCCGCGGCGAACTCCGGCAGCGTAGGGTTGTGCGCGATGAGAATGCGGCGCATGGCCGCAAGGGGAACCGCCGGCGTGTTCGGGCCGTCCTCGAGGGTCATCGCGACCGGCATGCCCAAGTCGGCGGCGATTCGCACCAACGCCCCGTTGTAGCTTCCATAAGGCCAGACCACGGCGCGGGGGCGCCGCCCGGTCTCGCGCTCGATCCGCTCCGAGTTTCGCTGCAGGTCCGCGCGAACGCGCTCGATCCAGCCCGAGTCGTTTTCGTAGCTGCCCGCCGTGTGCAAGCGCGTGGTCGCGGCCGGCTCGAGGTTCCCCTGCGGATTGGCGATCGTTCCGCGGTGCAGGTCGTAGCTGTGCGACGCGATCTCGACCAGCCCGGAGGAAGACATTTCTCGTAACTGGGCCCAGCTCGGGAAACTCGCGGCCGGCACCGTGCCACGTTCGCCGAACTGCGCGCCGACCTGGCCGCCGGTGCCCGGCGGCTCGTCGATCCATTTGCCCACGACGGCCAGCACGGCGGGGTAGCTGAACTCTTTCAAAAGCGGGAAGACCCGTGTGTAAAAGGAAAGATAGGCATCGTCGAAGGTGATCAGCACCGCCTTGGCTGGCAGCGGCTTGCCGCCTGAGCGGGCGGTGACGATCTGCTCCAAGCTCACGGGGGTGTAGCCGTTGCCCCGCAGCCAGGCGAACTGGGCCACGAGCGCGCCCTCGTCTACCGCGTACGGATCGGGGTAATCGCGCACGTCCTTGCGGACCTCGTGATAGCACAGCACGGTGAACGCGCCGGGCGCGTCGTAACCCGCGGCCAGGGCGAGGCGCGAGAAGAGCAAGAGCGCGAGCAGCAGCAGTCGCTTCATCAGAATTTCCAGTTGAGCGAGAGGTAGGCGAAATTGCGTGCGGTCTGGACGCCGTCATAGGGATGCACGGTGCGGCCGAGGCCATAGCGCACGGCAAGGCGGTCGTCGGCATTCCATTCCTGCTCGTAGCGCGCGCCGGCGACCGGGCCGCTGCCGAAGCCCTGCTGCTTGTAGCTGCCGACCGAAACCACCACGCGGTGGCGGAACGCGCGCGTGTAGCGGCGCCACTGCAGCCACTCGTTGGCGAACTCCAGGGTCGGCGAGAAGTCCCGCACCGGATTGAAATAGGCCGCGTTTGCGAGCGTGTTGCGCGAGGCATAAAGGCCCGCGGTGACCTCGAGCTTGTAGACCGGACCGGCGATGACGCGCTCAGTCCAGCGCGCCTGGGTGACGTCACGCCGGTTGCCGTCGCTGAAATCGAAATGATCGAAAGAGAGCGTCGCGGCGCGCGATTCTCTCGCCCGCCAGGTCGCTTCGGCGAGCGCGCGCCGGGCATTCACGCCTGCAAGGAAAGCCTGCAGCGGGATTTCGTTGGCCGAGGTGTCGAGCTTGCCGCGAAGCGTCCAGAAATCGTTCGGCGTAACGGCGACCGATGCCGACGCGCCGGTGCGCGACCCGTCGATGCCGTGCGAGATCTCCCCAGTGGCTACGACGAGCGGCGAGCGGTATTCGAGGCCGATGCCGGCGCGCTCGCGGCGGCCAGTGCCGTTGGCGAAGCGCGCGTGCGCATCGTAGAAATGCGCGAAAGCGCGATAGCGATAGGCCATCGGGCTCGAGTACAGCCAGGCCTCCAGCGCGTGGTCGCGGGTGCCCGAAGGGCCGCCGCTCGAGCGGCCGGAAACGCCGTCGACGATGAGCTCGCGCATCTCGTGGACTTCGGCCAGCCGCGCCGCGCGCATCACGCGCTTGTCTTCCGGCGCAGTGGCGCGGGCCAGGGAAAGCGCTGTCGCGGCCGATTCGTAGTCGCGCATCTCGCGCAAGGCGCCTGCCCGTTCGCCGAGCGCACCGGTGTGTAACGGCTCGGCCGCGAGGACCCAGCGCAATTCCTCTTCGGCGCGACGCGGCCAGCCGCGGGCCCGCAGGCTGCTCGCGTAGCTGGTGCGGATGTCCATGTTGAACGGGGCCCGGCGGGCGAGCTCGCGCAGGCGCCTTTCGGCTTGCGCCGGCCGGTTGGCAAGCAGCGGCGCGATGCCCCTGTCGTTCATCACCCGCGCGTAGTCTGGATTCTCGCGAATCGTGGCCGGGCTCCATGCGTCGATGTAGACCGGCGTGGAGGCGGCGACCTGCTCGATCAGCGCGAGCGCCTGGGCGTGCCGCTCGCTCTCGGCGAGCGCGTAGTAGAGGCCGAGCCGGGTGCCGAGGCTGTCGGGGTCGGTGGAGAGGGCCTCGCGGTAAAGCACGCCGGCGCGCTCTGGATGCTCCAGGTACAGATGCGCGGCTGCAGCCGCGGCTGTCGCGTAGGCCGGGATCGGTTCCTTGCGGGCCTCGATCGCGTCATGCAGCGCTACCGCTTCGCGCATGCGGAACCGCTCGCTGAGCGCATAGAGGCGGTCGAGCACCAGCTGGCGCTCGACGGCGGAGAGTGCAGCAGCGGGATCCATCGCACGCGCTGCGGCAGCCTCGCTTTCGGCGAGCGCGCGATCGAGCATCGCGAAGCGTTCTGCGCCGCGGCCGCTGCCTGCGTCGATCGCTCCCCAGCGGATGCGGCTGGCCGTGCTGTCCGCAGTGAGGGATTCGCGCTCGCCGGCCTCGATCAGCCCGGGATGCCGCCCGGCGAGCTCGATCGCAAGCGCGGACGCGCCCATGACCTTGAGCAGGAAAACCTTGCCGCGCAGCGCGCGCCGGTGTGCCGGCTCGGCCGCGAGGATCGCCTGCCAGGCTTCGAGCGCATCGAAGTACTCGCGCCTGGCGGTGGCGACTTCCGCGAAGGCTTCGAGCACGTCGGCATTCCTGGGATGCTGCGAGCGCAGGGCCGCCACCCGGGCCGCGGCTTCTTCGAGCCTGCCCTGGTCCATCAGCGCAAGCACCACGCCGACCCGAGGTTCGACTCGCTCCGGCGCGCGGACGCCGGCTTCGAGGTAGAGCGCCTCGGCGAGTGTCGCCTGCTTTGTGCGGCGGGCCGACGCCCCCAGGCCTTCGAGTACATAAGCGGGCGCGGCGGCGCGATCGATGCGGCCAAGGAGCCCGAGCGCGGACTCGTGCTGCCCCGCCCAGCCGAGCACTACTGCGTAATCCCCAAGGATGTCCTGACGGGCCGGCCCGCTTTCTGCGAGGACGCGCAGCGTCTCGAGCGCCGGCGCAATCCGGCCGGCGCGCGCGTCTTCCACGGCACGGCGATGGGCGGTATCGGCGGGTTCGGAGGCGGCACGAGCCGGCACCGTGGCGCCGGCGCAGGCGAGCATCGCGAGGCAGGCTTGCAGCAGTCGCTTCATCGTCCTGGTCGGTTGGCGGGGATCGCCCCTTTTTCCCACTGGCAATTCATGGGCTTGGGGGAGGGTATCCAGCTTCCCCTGCAAGTTCGGTGCGCTGTCGTACCAAAGCGTCCCTTCACCGAGCTCGCCATGGGGACTCCGCGGGCATCTGGCGAGATTTTTAAACATTAGGTTCCAAAGGTCCTCGCCAGTGTTGGCTTCCAAGCCAATCGGTGTACCGGTACCAGTACATCCGGCAGGCAATGTTCGGTGCCGAACAGCGCGCCCGGGGCGGTCTGCGCATAGTCTTTGCTCATCGGGCGACCGCATCGGTGGATCACCAGGAGAACGGCAAATGAACAAGGACCAGGTCAAGGGACGCGTCAAGGAAGTCGCAGGCAAGGCGAAGGAAGTGGTCGGCAGCATCGTCGGCAACAAGGAGCTGGAGGCCAAGGGGGTGGTCCAGAACGCAGTCGGCAAGGTCCAGGCGGGCGCCGGCGACCTCAGGGAAGACCTCAAGAAAGCAAAAGCGAAGTAGCCCTTACTGCCTCACCGCGGCGCCGGTGGCGATCACCCAGATCGCCGGCCCCGCGCCGATCAGGAAGAAGCTCGGCGACGATCGGCGCCGCGGCGAGCGCCACCTGCTCGGCCGACTGCGCGGCGAGGTTCGACCATGCCAGGCGGTTGAACCCGGCGGGCAGCGTTTGGGAATCGGTGTGAGCGGTTGTCGAGCGGGTTGGCGAGTTCATGGCGGCACTCTATGTGCGCAGGCGAACATCCGCCTCCCGCTTCTTGCCCTGCGGTCCCCGGCATTGGACAATGCGCGAATGACCAAGACCATCCTCATAGTCGAAGACGACACCGACATGCGCGCGTTGATCCGTAGAACGCTCCTGAATAGTGGTTACGCGGTCCGTGCCGCGGCCAATGGGGTCGAAGCGGCCGCGGCCTGCGAGCGCGACACGCCCGACCTCATCATCAGCGACGTGCACATGCCACGCATGAGCGGCTTCGACATGATCGAGATTCTCAAGTCCGATCCGGTGCTCAGGGACGTTCCGGTGATTTTCCTGTCCGCGGATAGCGAAGGCGTGGAGCGCGGCAACAGCCTGGGAGCGGTCGCCTATCTCACCAAGCCAATAAGGATGGACCACCTGGTCGATTCGGTGGCGGAGCACCTGCTGGAAAAAGGATAATCGGGCATGAACAAGCACAAGACCATCCTGGTGGTGGAGGACGACGCCGATCAGCGCGAGCTCGTCAAGCTGCACCTGCTGAACGCCGGCTACATGGTGCGCGGCGTCTCCAACGGCCTCGAGGCCGCGGCATCGTGCCTGCAGCTCACGCCGGATCTCGTCATCAGCGACGTGCACATGCCGCGCATGAGCGGCTTCGACATGATCCGCATCCTCAAGTCCGAGCCCGCGATGAAGGAAATCCCGGTCATCTTCCTCACGGTGGACGAGGGCGCGAGGTCGGAAGGCGAAGGCCTCGGCGCGATCGAGTACCTTGCCAAGCCTTTCAAGCCGGCGTCACTCCTGATGCTGGTGGGCAAGCACCTCGGCGCGCCGAAGAAAAAAGGCAAGCCCGAGGCCTGAGCCGGGCTTAGCTGAGGGCTCGGTAGGTCGCCGTCTCGAAAGCGTAGAAGTTCGCGAGCACCCGCGCATCCACAAACGGCAGCACCTGCGTCATGTGCACGCCGCCTATCCCGTTCTGCGGGTCGATCCAGAAATAGGTATTGGCCAAACCCGCCCACGAAAGGCTGCCCGCCGGACGGCCGGTATGCGCCGTTGCTTCGTTGATCATGAAGGTGAGGCCCCAGGTCTTGGGCGTGCCTTCGAAAAACTCGGCATCGCAGGAAAGCGCGCTTCTCACCGCCGGTAGCTTCGCCACGCGCAAGTCGCCGATCGAATTGCGCGACATCAGCATCACGGTCTCCGGTCGCAATAGGCGCCGCCCGTTTGCCTCGCCGCCGTTGAGGATCATGCGAATGAATTTGAGGTAGTCGGCGGCCGTCGAGTAGAGGCCGCCGCCGCCGGGCTCGAATTCGGGCGCCTGGTTGACCTCGAACAGCGTGACGCTCAAGTTGCCGTCGGCTTCGCGCTGGTGAACCCTGGCCAGCCGCTCGCGCATCGAAGGCGTGATGCGGTAAGCCGTGCTCCCCATGCCGAGCGGGTCGAAGATGTGTTCCTTCATGTAGGCGCCGAGCTTCTGGCCGCTGACCGCCTCGACCATCTTGCCGGCCCAGTCGATGCCGATGCCGTACTCCCAGCGCGCGCCGGGGTCGAAAGCCAGCGGCGTCGTCAGCGCGATGTTCTTTCCCGATCCGGCACGGGGCAGCCCCTTGACGCTGAGGTAGCGGTCCATGTCCGCGTTCCAGATGTCGTAGGCGAACCCCGAGGTGTGCGTGAGGAGGCGGCGCAATGTGATTACACCGCGCGGCTCGCGCAGCAGCGGCTGGCCGCTTGCGTCCCAGCCTTCGAGCACCTTGAATTCGCCGAGCTCGGGGATCACTTTCGCCGCCGGCTCATCCAGCGAGAGCCGGCCCTGCTCGACGAGCTGCATCGCGGCCACGCCGGTGACCGGCTTGGTCATCGACGCGATCCACATCACGGTGTCCTGCGTCATCGCCGCGGGTTCGCCAAGCACGCGCTTTCCGAAAGCCGCCTCGTAGACCGTCGCGTCGCGGGTGGTGATGGCGGCCACTACGCCGGGCAGGTCGCCGGCGTTGACGGCGCCGCGCAACAATGCGTCGAGTGTGTTCTTGTGAACTTTCAATGGGCCTCCTTTGCGATCCTAACCCGAGCGACCCTGCTAAATGTGTCGAACGCGAATGACAGGACGAACCGTCACGCATCTCTTTTTCCAGACGCCGGCCGGTCTGGCTTTTTACTCGCGGCCTTTGTTAAACTATGCAACAAGGAGATCGATATGGGCATTGCGCATACCACACTGACTTTAAGCAATCCCGTAATACGATCGCTTGCCAGCCTGGAAGTACGCGCGCTCGCCGATACGGGCGCCATGCATCTTTGCATACCAGAACATGTCGCGTTACAACTCCAACTTACCGAACAAGAGCAACGCGAGGTCACCTTGGCCGATGGATCCAGGCGCCTGATACCTTATGCAGGACCGATCGAGGTGCGATTTGGAAACCGGCGGTGTTTCGTGGGCGCGATGGTGATGGGTGACGAAGTCTTGCTCGGCGCCATTCCGATGGAAGATATGGATTTGGTGATACGACCGATGACGCGAGAGGTTGCGGTAAATCCCGCCAGTCCCAATGTTCCTTCGTCCCTGGCCAAGGGTTATCGGAATCGATAAGCCCGGATTGCCGCGCTGCTCGCGCAATCGATCAGGCGCTCACGGCCCAGCAACGGCGCCATGCTCCAGCACCGGCACCTGCCCCATTCATCAGATGCTTGTCCGTCGGAACGCGGCTTAGTTCTGTCGCCGGAGGGTCTTTCGCGTCTACCGGATCAAGGACCTCGAGACCACTTCGGAGCGCTACCGCTACGAACCCGGCCGCACGGTGGCGGATTTTCTCGCCGCGTCGGAACGGCTGGGCGCAGGCGCATGAGCGTGGAATTGGCCTCCGATGGGATAATCCCCTCATTCATCGATGGGGCGCATTCGATGCGTTTACTGCCAGCAATCGTTTTGCTCATCGCGGCGGTCGGGGCCGGACAGGCCGCGGCCCAGACCTACCCCGCGCGCCCGGTGCGCATCGTGGTCGGCTTCCCGCCCGGCGGCACCTCCGACATCCTCGCGCGCACCATCGCAGCGCGCCTCGCCGAGCCGCTCGGCCAGGCCGTTGTGGTCGAGAACCGCACCGGCGCCGGCGGCAACATCGGTGCCGAGAGTGTCGCCAAAGCCGCGCCCGACGGCTATACGCTGCTCATGGGCACCACGTCGCAGGCGATCAGCCAGAGCCTCTACAAGAAGCTCAACTACGACCTCCTCACGGATTTCGCGCCGATCACGCAGGCGGTCAACTACTCCAACCTGCTGGTGGTGCATCCGTCGGCCGGCGTTTCCAGCGTTGCCGAGCTGCTTGCGCTTGCGCGGGCCAAGCCCGGCGTCCTCAACTACGGCACCGCCGGCAACGGCACGCCGCCGCACATGACCGGCGAGCTGTTCAAGTCCTATACCAAGGTCGACATCCTGCATGTGCCGTACAAGGGCGGGGCGCCGGCGATCGTCGACCTCGTCGCCGGCCAGATCCCGGTGATGTTCGACAACGTGCCGCCGCTGCTGCCGCATGTGCGCTCGGGCCGCATCAAGGCGCTCGCGAATACGAGCCTCACGCGCCTTTCCGTTCTGCCGGACGTGCCGACGCTGGACGAGTCCGGCCTTAAGGGCTTCGATGCGGTCGGCTGGAACGGCCTGCTTGCGCCGGCCGGGACGCCGCGCGAAATCGTCGCGCGCTTGCACGCCGAGGTCGCGCGCATCCTGCGCGCCCCCGACGTGCGCGAGCAGCTCACGTCGCAGGGTGCCGACATCGTCGGCAATTCGCCGGATGAGTTCAGCGCGTGGATCAGGAACGAGGTCACCAAGTGGGCGGGCGTGGTGCGCACTTCGGGCGCCAAGCTCGACTGACCGATGAAGCAGCGTCCGGACTATCTCGTCGAGCTCGCGCGCTTCGCATGCAGCGCGCAGCTGAAGGACCTCGATAGCCGGGCTCTTGCACGCACCCGCTGGGTCATCGCCGACAGCCTCCCGGTCATCGCCGCCGGCATGCAGCAGCCGGAGATGCAGGCTTTCGTCCACAAGCATCTCGCGGCGGGCGGCGGCGGCCTTGCGTGGGTACTCGGCACGCGCCGGCGCGCGAGCCCGCTGAATGCCGCGCTGCTGAATGGCACTGCCGGCACCTGGCTCGAGCTCGACGAAGGCAATCTGCTTGCCAAGGGCCATCCCGGCATCCAGGTCGTCCCGGCCGCGGTGGCGCTGGCGCAGGAGAGCGGGGCGCACGGCAGCGAACTGCTGATGGCAGTGGCGCTGGGCTACGAACTGTCTTCGCGCATCAGCCGCGCGGCCACGATCAAGCTCTCGGTGCACCCGCACGGCACCTGGGGCGTGCTCGGCGCGGCCATCGCGGCGGGGCGGCTGAAGAAATTCGACGAAACGAAGATGCTCGAGCTGCTCAACGTCGCCTCGACGATGGGCATGGCCACCAGCCGCCAGACGCTGCTGGACGGCTCGACGGTGCGCAACATCTTCACCGGGCATGCGGGCTTCATGGGCCTCATGGCCACGCGCCTGGTCGAGAGCGGGTTCACCGGCGAGGTGGACAGCCCGTCGAACGTCTATGGCAAGGTGCTCGGCGACGCTTTCGACCCGGGCAAGGTCGTCGCGACCCTGGGGCGCGAGTGGATGGTTGCCGACGGGTACTTGACGCTGGATCCCACCGGGCGCTATGTGCATTCCGCCTTCGATGCGCTGGAAGACCTGCTCTCGCGAGC
>JANMDK010000019.1:0-3067 GCA_031376265.1 Pseudomonadota bacterium | reverse complement strand
GCTTCTGCTGCAGCGTAAGATTCGCAGGACGGGGACGATAGAGAGGTAATGTAGGTTGGGTCGATCGAGGCACGGCGACAGCCGCGCCGAGGAGACCCAACGAGGCTGCGGTGCCACTCATGCAGGATGAGCAATTCGAGTGGGACGACGAAAAGGCGCGTATAAACCACGTCAAACACGAGATCGATTTCGACGATGCCAGGCTTGTGTTCGACGATCCTGGTTTTGTCGATGAAGATGACGACACCATGGACTATGGTGAGGAGCGCTATCGCGCGGTGGGGATGGTCAAGGGCCGGCTGATCGCGGTATTCTATACGTTACGAAACTCCCGTATTCGCATCATTTCCGCCCGCAGTGCGACCCGCAGGAGCAACGCGACTATGCCCGAGAAAACCCGCCGATCTGAGGAGCAGGTTTCCCCCGGAGGGAAAACAGACTGGGCTGCTCTGGACGCCATGACCGATGAGGAAGTCGAGGCCGCCGCGCTGGCTGATCCCGACGCACCGCCGCTGCGCGAAGGCCAGACCATGCGCCGAATGACGGCCGCCAAACGTGTTCGCTTTGATTTGAGGCTGAGCCGGGAAGAGTTCGCGGAGCGCTATCATATCCCACTCGCGACTCTGGTGGCTTGGGAGCGCCGTGAGTTCGATCCCGATGCTGTTGCAACAGCTTTTCTCCATGCCATTGCTGCCGATCCGGAGGGGGTTGCGAAGGCGCTCGTGCGGTGGAACGAAAAGGCCGCGGCTGCCGAGTGAGAATGGGTAAGGAGCCATGCTTGCTTCAATGCTTCTTCCAGTAACATCACCGCTCTTCTTTGAACCAAGACACGACAAGCAGCCTCAACGGACGTGAACCATGGACGACACACTCGGCGAGCTTGGCTCGTACATCGCGGGGAAGATGCCGGACAAGTCCGGCGTCGCGCACGTCACACGCGGAGAGCTGACATTCAAGCTAGACGCCGCGCACCTCATTCCCACTCTCAAGCTCCTCCGCGACGACGCGCGCTGCCGGTTCGAGGTGCTGATCGACATTTGCGGTGTGGATTATCCCGAGCGCGAGAAGCGGTTCGAGGTCGTCTATCATCTGCTGTCGCCGAGATTGAACCAGCGCATCCGGGTCAAGCTGTCGACCGACGAAAATACGCCCGTGCCGAGCGCGGTCGACGTGTTCGCCGCCGCCAATTGGTTCGAGCGCGAGGCCTACGACATGTACGGCATCCTGTTCTCGGGCCACCCGGATCTGCGCCGGTTGCTCACCGACTACGGCTTCCAGGGCTATCCGCTGCGCAAGGATTTCCCGCTGACGGGCTATGTCGAAGTGCGCTACGACGACGAGAAGAAGCGGGTCGTCTATGAGCCGGTCAAACTCACGCAGGAGTTCCGCTCGTTCGATTTCGAAAGCCCCTGGGAAGGCACCACCTACAACCTGCCGGGTGATGAGAAGAAATCGTGAATTCGTGAAATCGTGAATTCGCCAAATCGGAAACGGTCGAATTTTGAATGTGGGCGTTAGGCATGGCACCAGATGCAGTTATTCGGTCATACAAAGATCTTGACGTATGGCGGGTCGCCATGGATTTGGCCGAGGCATGCTATCGCTCGACGAAGTCGTTTCCGCGGGACGAACTTTACGGAATGACTGGGCAGATCAGACGTTCGTCGTCCTCGATTCCTGCCAACATCGCCGAGGGCTACGGGCGCGAAAGCACACCCTCTTACATCCAGTTTCTCAGTGTAGCCCAAGGGTCGCTCAAAGAGCTGGAGACGCACCTTCTGCTGGCACAGCGCGTGGAATTGTTGACAGAGGGTTCGTCTATGCCCCTGCTGTTCGAGTGTGATCGAGTGAGCAGGATGCTCCGAAATCTTATCCGGTCTCTTCAGGCCAAGTCCGCACCCTAGGTCGTCACCCCGCGAGTTGGCGACTTCCCGACTTCCCGACTTCCCGACTTCACGAGTTCTCCATGCCCGAAACCGAAATCCGCAACTTCAACATCAACTTCGGCCCCCAGCATCCGGCGGCGCACGGCGTGCTGCGCCTCGTGCTGGAACTCGACGGCGAGGTCGTCGCGCGTGTCGACCCGCACATCGGCCTCCTGCACCGCGGCACCGAGAAACTGATCGAGGCCAAGACCTACCTGCAGGCGATCCCCTATTTCGACCGGCTCGACTATGTCGCGCCGATGAACCAGGAGCACGCGTTCTGCTTAGCTGTCGAGAAGCTGCTGGGGATCGCGATCCCCAAACGCGCGCAGCTGATCCGCGTGCTCTATTCCGAGATCGGCCGCCACCTCTCGCACATCCTCAACGTCACCACGCAGGCGATGGACGTGGGCGCGCTGACGCCGCCGGTCTGGGGCTTCGAGGAGCGCGAGAAGCTGATGGTGTTCTACGAGCGCGCGTCGGGATCGCGCATGCACGCGGCGTATTTCCGCGTCGGCGGCGTGCACCAGGATCTGCCGGAGAAGCTGATCCAGGATATCGCTCACTGGTGCACCACGTTTCCGAAGATGCTCGACGACATCGAGACATTGCTGACCAACAACCGCATCTTCAAGCAGCGCAACGTCGACATCGGCGTCGTCAGCCTGGAGGACTGCATCAAGTGGGGGTTCTCGGGCGTGATGATGCGCGGCTCCGGCGCCGCCTGGGATCTGCGCAAATCGCAGCCCTACGAATGCTACGCGGAGTTGGATTTCGATATCCCCATTGGTAAGAATGGCGACTGCTACGACCGCTATTGCCTGCGCGTCGAGGAAATGCGCCAGAGCGTGAAGATCATGGCGCAATGCTGCGCCAAGCTGCTCGGCCCCGAGGGCCAGGGCCCGCATCTGGCGGCCGAGAAAAAGGTCGTACCGCCCAAGCGCGCCGAAATGAAGCGTTCCATGGAAGCGCTGATCCACCATTTCAAACTCTACACCGAGGGCTTCCATGTGCCCGCCGGCGAGGTCTACGCCTGCGTCGAGGCGCCCAAGGGCGAGTTCGGCGTCTACCTGGTGAGCGATGGCTCCAACAAGCCTTACCGCTGCAAACTCCGCGCCCCCGGCTTTGCCCACCTGCAGGCC
>JANMDK010000011.1:0-10440 GCA_031376265.1 Pseudomonadota bacterium | reverse complement strand
CGATCCGCGAAAGCCGTCTTGCCGCGGAGGAAGTACTCCTCGAGCGAGGTGGTCACGCAGATCTCGCCGCCGACCCGCTGCATCATTTCGTCATAGGACGCGAAGTTCAGCGTGGTGTTCTGTACCGCGCACAGGTGCTCGATCGGCAGGAGGGCCTCCACCTGGTCCGGCGCGAGGTAGTAACCCAGTTCGGAGAGCGTGGTGCTGTAGGCGATCAGGCCAATGTCGATGCGCTCGGCGACGTACTCGTAGAAGGCCCTGACGCCCTCCGCGGTCCTTGGGCCGTAGTAGGGAGGCCAGACCATCACGGCGTCGGCGCCCGAGGCCTGCGCGTGCCGGGCAAGGTCAACCACGTTGCGCGCGCTCGTGTCCGAAACGCCTACGACCACAGGGGCACTTCCGCTTACGGCGTCGATGGCGATCTCGGCCACTCTTTTTCGCTCGGCGCCGGTCAGCGTCCAGAACTCCTGGTGGATCGAGTGCACCGAAAGCCCCCCGACGCCGGGCAGCGCGAGGGTCCTCGCCACATTCGCGCGCAGGCCGGGTTCGTCAATCTCGCCGTCGCGGAGGAAGGGCGTGTAGAGGACGGTGAAGTAGCCGCGAAAATTGTCGCGCACCCAGCGGCGGGCCTCGGATCGGGCGTACTTTGGCATCGGGTCGAATGTAACACCGGCGGATCGGGAGTCGGAATGCGCTGACTTGCGAATGTGTCCCCGCACGACAGACAGGGCTGGCGTGGTTCCCTATCTTTCAGCCATGCCGACGCCATCGAATTTTGCCTTCCGATTCATCACCGCCCTGGTACTGGGTCTCGCCGCTTCAACGGCGCCCGCAGCCGGCGGGGAGGGCATGGACCTCCGCGCACTCGAATCCCGCTTGCGCGAGACGCGCGCCATCGACCCGATCGCGAAGCTCAGGATCAAGGGCCAGATCGACGAATTGCTCAGCCGCCTCCGGGAGGCGCACGAAGCCGGCGCCTCCGAGAACGTCAGCGCCCTGCGCCAGCCTTACGAGCGCGTCATCGGGAACATCCAGGCGAAGCTCGAGCGCGATCCGGCCCTCGCCAGCGACATCGTGTCCTCGCGCGAGGCAATCTGGACCGTCCTGTCGGATCCCAACAAGTTCCGTATCCAGACGGCCAAGGGCGCAAAAACGGAGCCCAAAGCGACGCTGGTCAGTACCACCGCCGGACGGTAGGCGATTCAGGTCGTCCACTCGCTCCCGGTGTCGTCCATGAGCTTGCGGGCAGCGTCCGGGCCCCAGGTGCCAGCCGGGTAGGGATGCGGGGCGGTGCGCCGTTTCATCAGCGGGTCATAGAGGCGCCATGAGGACTCGGTCTCGTCGGCGTGCACGAAGAGCGTCTGATCGCCGCGCAGCACTTCCAATAGCAGGGTTTCGTAACCGTCCCAGAGCGAATCTTTCGTCTCCGGATAGCGAAACTGCATCTTCTCCGTCTGCAGCGTGAAGCGGTCGCCGGGGGATTTCACCTCGAACGTGAGGTCGAATCCCTGGTCCGGCTGCACGTTGATCGCGAGGATATTGCGGTGTGGCCGCCGCCCCACGGTGCGGAAGAGGGCGACCGGCGGTTTACGGTATTCGATCACGATGCGCGTCGAGCGGCGCGGCATGCTTTTTCCCGTACGCAGGTAAAAAGGCACGCCCTGCCAGCGCCAGTTCTGGATTTCCAGCCGGATCGCAACGTAGGTGTCCGTCTTCGAGCGGGCCGAGACACCCGGCTCCTGCAGGTACCCGGGCAGGATTTTGCCGTTGACGCGCCCGGGCGAATACTGGCCGAAGACCACCGCGTCCTTCTCGATCGGCGCCACACAGCGAAGCACCTTGACCTTCTCGAAGCGGATGCTGTCCGCCGCGAAGGCCGCCGGCACCTCCATCGCGGTCAGCGTGAGAAGCTGGGTGAGGTGGTTCTGCACCATGTCGCGCAGCGCGCCGGTGTTTTCGTAGTACCCAGCCCTCGAACCGATGCTGGTCTGCTCGGCCACGCTGATCTGCACGCTCTTGATGTGGTCGCGGTTCCATGCCGACTCGAACAGCGCATTGCCGAAACGGAACGCGAGCAGGTTCTGCACCGTCTCCTTGCCGAGGTAATGATCGATGCGGTAGATCTGGCCCTCGTCGAAATAGGTGTGCACCAGCGCGTTCAGCGCGATGGCGGATTCCAGGTCGTGCCCGAAAGGCTTCTCGACCACGAGCCGCGTCCAGCCCGAGCTCTTGTTGAGGCCCGCCTCGCCCAGCGCATGGATGGTGCCCTCGAAGGCCGTCGGCGGAAGCGCGAGGTAGAGCACGCGGTTTGCGGCAGCCTGCTTCCCCTCGAGCGACTCGATGCGCGCGGCAAGGGCCTTGAAGTCCTCCGCGCTACCGGCGTCGACTGCCTGGTAGTGCAGGCAATTGTCGCACCAGTCGCTGCCGGTGAGGCCGAGCTCGCCGAGCGCCTTGCGCGCCCACGCGCGGTATTGCTTGTCGTCGAGCGACCGGTCGCGTGCCACGCCGAGGATTTTGTATCCGGGCGCAAGCGACCCGTTTTGCTCGAGCCGGTAGAGCGAAGGCAGGAGCTTGCGGCGCATGAGGTCGCCGGTGCCGCCGAAGATGACGAAGACGCAGGACTCGCCCGGGGAATTTCGCACGATGCCCGACTCCTTGGTTGGATCCTTCGATCACGCAGCGCGCATCTTACTTCGCCGGCCTACAATCGGCCCTTACCTCGGCTCTCGGCTGCATAATGCGGCCTAAACCAGGATGAGGCGCTTATGCATCTGCATGCACTGATCGTTGCCTTGGCAATTGCACCGCTGGCCGCGCACGCGGCGTGCAAGGACGTGCCCAAGGCAGGAGTCGACTGGAACGGGTGCGACAAGCAGCGCCTGATCCTCGCCAAGGCGGAGTTGCGCGGCGCGAAGATCGTCGGCGCAGAACTCGACGGCACGGACCTTGCCAACGCCAACCTCTCGGGCGCCGACCTTTCGCGCACGAGCATCGATCGCGTTCGTCTCGCCGGCGCGGACCTGACCAACGCGAAGCTGGTCGAGGTCAGCGCCTACCGCACCAATCTCAGCGGCGCGAAGATGGCCGGCGCCGATCTCACCAAGGGCGAATTCACCCGGTCGAATCTCAAAGGCGCGGTCCTCGCCAACGCGAAGTTGGAGAAGACCGAGTTCCCGCGGGCTTCGCTAGAGGACGCGACGCTCACTGGCGCGAATCTTTCGGGGGCGGAATTGGCGCGCGCTGTCCTCGTGAACGCCAAGCTGGCGGGCGCGAATTTCAAGGAAGTGCGCATGTTCCGTGCGCGCCTCGAAGGCGCCGATCTTTCCGGCGTCCTGGGGTTGACGCAGCCGCAGCTCGATACGACCTGCGGCGACAGCAAGACGAAATTGCCGGCGGGCCTCAAGGCAGGGCCGGCGTGGCCCTGCGCGAAGGAGTGACTGCTATCGATACGCAAATCGAATCGCTTCAGTTATTGCCCGAAATCCTTTAGCAGGACCGCAGCTTCCTGCAGATCTGCGGTGTCGAATCCCTCGCTGAATCCGGCATACACTCCGGCCAGTACGGTCATGGCTTGTTCCGCGCCGCCATGCCGGCGCGCGAGGCGGGCGAGGCTCAGGGCCGCGCGCAGTTCCAGCGATTTCGCGCCCTGCATGTGTGCGAGATCGAGCGCCATCGCAAGGCAGCGCCGGGCATCGCTAATTACCTGCGCATCGCCCACGGCCCGCGCCAGGTGCAGTTCCCCGCGCAGGCGGTGCAACTCCGCTTCGTAGTAGCGCTCGCCGGTGTTGTGGTTCTCGGCAGCTTCGAGCACGCGCAGACCCTCGTCGAATTGCCCCGCGGCAAGGTGAGCCTCGGCAAGCAGTGCGCTCCAGTGCACGCGTGAAGAGCCCGCGCCGGTGCGAAAGTAGTTGGCCATGCCGTGGCTCAATTCCTCGATGCCCTCGGGCGCCCGCCCGCTCAACGCCAGTGCCCAACCGTGCAGAATCATCCCCATCGCATGGAAGAGCGAAAAGCCGTGCTCCTTTGCATAGGTGATCCCGGCTTCGGTCTCCTTCAGCGTCAACCCCACGTCTCGGCGCATCTGGTGGATCCAGGGCGAAAACGTCAGAACCCAGGCCGAGTTGTAGGGATGCTCGACTTTCTTCGCCAGCGCATGCATTTCCTCGTTTCGCTGCAAGGCGCGTGCAGGCCTGCCGGAGAGCCACCCACCCCAGGCGGCAAAGGAGAGCACGCTGACGCCCAGGTCCAGCCCGTTGAGGCGAAAGGCAAACGCGCAGTGGCGTTCCGGGTCGTAGCCCGCATTGGCCGTTTCGATGTGTGCAAGTCCGGACTCGAGTTCGCCCGAGTAGAGCAGGGTTACGCCGAGTGCGCGATTGGCCTGGATGCCTGCCACAGGAGATTCCGACTTTTCCGAGAGCCGCAGCATCTGTTCGCCGAGTTCGCGTGCCGACTGGTATCTGCCGCGCACCAGGTAAAAAGACCACATCCCGTTGAGCAACGGAAAAATCTCGGGCTCCTCGCCGATCTGACGGCTCAGTTCGTGCGCTCGGGCATAGGTCTCTTGCAGCTCGGGCGCGGCATAGCCTCGCGTCGGGGTGAGCGCAAGGCCGTAACTTGTCAGCAGCAAGAGCTCGCGGCGCGTGGTCTGCCGGGTCACCGGCAGCATTTTGTTCAGCCGGAGCGCGGTATCCAGATGGTGGATCGCTTCCAGATAGGCGGAGCGCTCGATCGCTCGCTGCGCCGCGCGCTGCCAGCAATCGGCCGCCAGGTCCGTGAGTCCGGCTTCCATGTAGTGGTGGGCGAGCAGTTCAGGCTGCGTTTCGCGGATTTCAGGAAACTGCGCGTCCATGACACGAGCGATCCGGTCGTGAAAAAAACTCCGGCGGCTCTTAAGCAGAGACAGATAGGCCGCATCGCGAATCAGCGCGTGCTTGAATATATAGTGGGCACCCTGGGTCGCGCCCCGGCTGTAGATCAGATCTGCCTCCACGAGTCGCGCGAGCCCCTGATCGAGCGCCACTGGATCAATCAGCGCCAAGGCGCGTATCTGGTCGTAGGAAAACTCCCTGCCAAGCGTTGCCGCGATCTGCGCGATCTCCCGGGCCGATGCCATGCGGTCGAGGCGCGCCATGAGGGAATCCTGCAGGGTCGTCGGGATCGCGGTCTCCAGAAGCGGGCCGCTCAGCCGGTACGCCCCCGATTCCTCATTGAGCATCCCCGACTCGAGGATCGTTTTCAGCAATTCTTCGATGAACAGGGGCACGCCGTCGGTCTTTTCGACGATGTGGCGCACCACTTCGTCCGGCAGCGATTTTCCGCCCAGTAAATGCGACACCAGCGCCTCGGCTTCGGCACGCCCAAAGCGGCCCAGCTTGAGTTGGCTGACATGGGATCGCTCGTCCCAGGTCTGGGGGGGGCGAAAGTCCGGCCGGGAAACCAGCAGCAGCAGCATCGGCACCGGGGGGATCTTTTCCAGCATCATCGATAGCAGCTCGATCAGCGATGGGTCGGCCCAGTGCAGGTCCTCGACCACCACGAAAATCGGGTGTCGCCGGGCCTCCTCGATGAGCCAGGCGGTCAATGCATTGGCTGTCAGGCGCTTGAGTTCCGGTGGGCTCAGCTCGAGCGGAGAGTAGCGCTCCGCCGGAACCGGCACTGACAACAGCGCGGCAAACAGGGGGACCGTCCTCGAATCGGCGAACGCGTAGCCGCGCAACGCGCGCTCGATGCCGGAGAGCCGTGCCTCCGCAGTGTCTTCGCGCGAAAAACCAAGGAACTGATGCAGGTGGGTGATGACGGGGTGCAAGGCGCTGTTGGCGAAGTAGGGCGAGCAGCGAAACGTGATGCAGGCACCGGCTTCCGGCACGATTTGTTCGCGCAGCGATTCGACCAGTCTCGACTTCCCGATACCCGCTTCTCCGCGCAGCAGCACGACCTGCCCGATGCATTCCCGGCTTCGGACCCAGCATTCGCGCAGAAGCTGTGTCTCGGTGCCACGGCCGAGCACCGGCGCCGCGGAACGGGCGAGCGGCCCGTGTTCTGCGCCACGCAGGCCGAGGACGCGAAACGTGTCGATCGGCTCCGCGCGGCCCTTGAGCTCGAGCGGCTGGAAGGGGGCGAACATGAAGCTATCTACGACCAGTCGCCGGGTGGCTGCGGTGATGAGCAGCGTATCCGGCTCGGCCAGTGCCTGCAGTTTGGCTGCTACGTTCGGCGTCTCTCCGAGCGCGAGGTGCTCGCGACGCTCGCCGCTGCCGACTTCGCTGACGACCACCGGACCGGTGTGGATTCCGATCCGGACCGAAAGCCGGGTGCGCCCTTGAAAATGGATTCGATTCAAGTCCTGCATTCCGATGAGGATCTCGAGTCCGGCGCGGATCGCGCGCTGGGCATCGTCTTCGTGGGCGCTGGGATAGCCGAAATAGATGAGCATCCCGTCGCCGAGAAACTGGGCCACGAATCCGTCGAATTGCCGGATTGCCGCGGTGGTTTTCTCCTGGTACTGGAGCAGGAGGTCGCGCAGGTCCTCCGGGTCGAGCTGCGCGGAAAGCTCGGTCGAGCCGGCGAGATCGCAGAACATCACCGTGAGCTGGCGGCGCTCCGCCCCGGCAAGTTGCGCCGAGCTTCGCGCCGGTGCCGGTTCTTCGGGCGCGGCGGCGGCCGGCTTGCCGTCTTTCCAGACGAGCATCCTTCCTTCGTGATCCACGGCGAGCTCGAGCACCTCGACGATCTCGGATTTGAGGTCCGCGACGAATTCGTCGTCGATTCCGAATTGACGCTTGAGCGCGCGATACGACATCCGCTTCTGCCGCCGGAGCATTTCGATCGTCTCGGTCAGGCATTGCTCGAACGACAGGTTGGCCACAGGTTCCTTTCCCGCGCGCATGTGAGGAGGATTGTATTCCCGATCCTTCTCGCATACCCTGAATCGGCACTGCAAACGGCGCCGCAGACTCCGGGGGGAGCATGAACACGCAGCAATGGTCCGATGCATTTCTCGACAAAAAGCGCCTGCAGACCGACCCGTCGTTCGATCTCAACATCCATAACCTGCTGAGCGCCGACTTCCTTGTCGGCAAACGCGCGGAGGACTTCGCCAAGGAAGCTTTCGACGACTGGATGAAGTCGCAATCGGGTCTGATTGCTGCGGTCTCCTCCATCGCCGGGATGCCGTCGGTCGATGGCGCGCTGCCACCGGCGGCGATCGCCAGGATGGACGAGCTGTGCTCTGCGCAAAGCGAGCTGTATTCGTCCCTGGACATGTGGCGCTCTCGCGTCTGGCCCCAACCGTTCGGGTTTCATGTCGAGAGCGCCCGTCTCGCGACGCTGCTCGCGGGCAAGGCGCTCGCCAATCGCGAGCCGGCTGCCGCGCTCGCCGCAATGAACTGCGCGCTGGCGAACGCAACCCTTCTCGAAGGACGCTTCCGTCGACTCGTCGATGAGGTTGCGCGCAAGCCAGACCTGAAAAAGCGGATCGAGGCGGAGAATCTCGCCGCCTATCACCGGTTCCTGCAGCTGTCGCAGGAGGTGCGCCGCTCGCCCAACCTGTTTCTGTGCGACGACTCGTTTCGGAAAGCGCAGTTCAAATCCTATCCGCGGACGCTGCACGATGCGTTTACGCCGGCGCAGTGCCCGGAGTGGGTCGACGAGGAAAAACTGCGGACCGGGTTTCGCCTGTGGGAAGAGCACATGGCGGCATGCGTGATGGTGCTGTTCACCCACAGCCTGCCGGCGTGCTACCTGGACGCGAAGGGGATCCCGCTTCTCTATAAGAGCGAACGCCTGCTGCAACAGGACAACCTCGCGCACAGGGTCTATGAAACCGGATTTTTCCTGAAAGACGTCATGGACCGGGGCGGGGTGTCGGTCCTTGCGGACGCGGGAGCCCAATACACCGCCTGGTTCGCCTTCGCCGTGCACAAGGCACGTCCCGAACTGAAGTTTGACCTCGGCAACGGGCTGGACCCGGTGTGGATCGATTCCGCGGGCAATGAGCTCGCCTACTGGGAACTGCAATCCGACCCGGAAATACAGCGCGCATTCCGCGAACAGCTTGACCAGCACATGGCGCGGCACGGCGCTCGACCCGAAAACTACACGCCGTCCGATTTCGGCAGCGAAAGTTTCGAGCGGCTGTTTCGCGACTGCGTCAAGAACAGCGTGGGCTTTCGCGGGCGCCGCTTATGGGGACCCGGAATCCTGACTGCGTCCAAAGTCCGGTATTTGCACGCCTGGATGCGTTACGAGGCCCGCAAGCACGGAATCGCCCAGGACAGCGGGCAGCCGATCAACCAGGAAGACAAGGCTTTCACCCTTCTCACCATCAGTTACGTGATTCCGATGGGGGTCGAAAAGCTCGGCGGCATCCTCAGCCGCGAAGAGAAGGAGGCGTTCCTTCATTGCTGGAAGATCGTCGGCCATGTCATGGGCATCGACGACGATCTGCTCACCGACGACTGGGACGAGGCCGCGACGCTCTACGAGAAGATCAAGGCCCGGCAGAGCAAACCGTCCGAGGCCGGAACGATCCTGACGGACGCGCTATGCAAGCTGATCGAAGACCTGTTGCCGGCCTGGCTGCCGTACCGCAAATCGATCGCGCCGGTGTTGATCCGTGACCAGATGGGCGCCGACGCCGACATCGTATTCAGTCCGCAAATCAGCGCTGCATCGAAGAACCTGCCGGTCAACGTGTTCTGGGCGATCGTCAAGCACGTGCCGCTCCGAATCTATTTCCTCAGCCGGCACTGGTTTTTCGATCGCATCCCTGCTACGCGTGCGCTGATGGACCATCAGGTGCAGGCCATGGCCAATGGCATGATCAAGTGCTTCCAGCAGACGTATGACCGGCAGCGATTCGACCTGTTCTCCAAGGCAAAGGGCATCGAGGCGAATCCGGCGTTTTCCGCGGAAGACGGGGCCAGGCGCGCGGCGATCCGGGCCAGTGCCTATGGCTGGGCGAGCGTCGGCGTGCTCCTCATCGTGCTGTTTCACTCCCTGTTCTGGGTCGGCACCGCGAGCTATGTCGTTTCGTTCTTCAGTTCGGCGAGCTGGCCCGGATCGGTGACGAAGGCGATGCTCTGGCTGTGCTTCCTCGACGTGCTCGGCGTGACGCTGATCGAGGGGAAATTGAGGTCCTGCCTGAGGCAGCTGGAGTTCAAGGTGGCGTCCAAGTTCCTGTGACCGAAATGCGTGCCCTGCGCCAAGGGGTTAGGCGGGGGGAGGTCTGAGGAGGGGGGCAGCCCCCTCCTCAATCCCACTAAGCCGCCTTCTTGGCCCAGCTCTGCAGTTCCTCCAGACCGCCGATGAGCTTGCCGTTGATGAACACCTGGGGCACGGTGCCCTTACCGGTGATCGCGCCGACGATGCGGCTGCGGTTGGTGTTCGGCAAAGTGACTTCGGAGTAGTCGTAGCCGAGGTCCTTGAGCAGCTTCTTCGCGCCTGCGCAGAACGAGCAGCCTTCGCGCGTGAGGATCGCGACCTGGTCGGGCTTCTTCGCTTTCGGGGCGACGTACGCGAGCATCGTGTCGGCATCCGAGACCTCGAACGGGTCGCCGGGCTTGTTCGGCTCGGAGAAAACCTTCTGCACCACGCCGTCCTTGACCAGCATCGAGTAGCGCCATGAACGCTTGCCGAAGCCGAGGTCGGCCTTGTCGACCAGCATCCCCATGCCTTCGCTGAACTCGCCGTTGCCGTCCGGGATCATGGTGATCTTGTCGGCTTCCTGGTGGGCCGCCCACTCGTTCATGACGAATGCGTCGTTGACCGACACGCAAAGGATCGAATCCACGCCGTTGGCGAAGAACGCCGGCGCGAGCTCGTTATAGCGCGGCAGGTGGGTCGTCGAGCAGGTCGGCGTAAACGCGCCGGGCAGCGAGAAGACCACCACGGTCTTGCCCTTGAAGAGATCGTCGGTGGAAACGTTTTTCCACTCGCCGCCCGCGGTGCGGGTGCGGAACGTTACCTGCGGGACTTTCTGGCCTTCCTTGGTCTGCGGCATCACTTGGCTCCTGATAAGGATTCGATTTGAGTGACGGCAGTCTGGGGGCGAAGTTCGATAGCGTCCAATGATTATGTTGGATAGGACTAATAGGCCCAGCCTATTCGCGGATGCCCCACCCAAGTGCCTGTTACCAGGCGTCTTCCCCGGGCGCCGGCTGCGCGGCCGGGCGCTCTTTCTGCAGCAGTTTCTCGAGATCCGCGCGGCCCTGGCCGGCGAGCGAGATCAGTTTCTTCACATCGCCGCGGTGAGGCGCGGTCTGCGCAATCAGCTCCTCGTCGTGCCGCTTGAACTGCATCGCCAGGCGATGCGCTTCAGGCGCGGAATGGCCCAGCATGCGCAATGCCGCCTCGCCGGCATCGATCGCCGAGCCGAACGTTTCGCGAATCGACGGGATGCCGACGTTTGACGTGGTCAATCGCGTGCGTGCGCTCAAGCCC
>JANMDK010000389.1:0-5861 GCA_031376265.1 Pseudomonadota bacterium | reverse complement strand
GCACGGCGCTTGGCTACATGAACGTGCGCTTTCCGGAGTTGGCTTGGCGAACCCTCTATCCCAACCTTGCGAGGTTCAGCGACCGCATCGAGCAGCGCCCTTCGTTCAGGGACACGGTGCCTGTGCCGCAAACGATTAAGGACAAGGTCGTGTAGCGTGTACTACTGACATTTCCAGGCCAACCCCCGCGTCTTTACTGGGTGGCAGGGCAAGATGCTGACATTTGTTCATTCCCAAAGCAGCTCGTAGGACACCGCGATCGGGGCGAGGCGGCGCGTGATTTCCGGCTCGGACTGAACTCGCCTGCCCGAAGGCGAGAGGCGGATGCGCATCAGCAGCGCGCCGCCGCGGTCCTCACCCTCGACGCGCACGTCCAGCCCCTCGATATCGCCGAGCATCTCGGCCAGCTTGGTCCGCGCCGCCTCGAGCCGCAACGCCGGCTTGTAGATCTTGCCGATCGCGGTCATCGGCACCGAGTCAACGATCGTCACGCGCTTTGGCAGCGCGGCGCGTTCCGGGATCCGTGAAGCGGCCCCAGCCAGCAAGCTCTCCGGCGTGGCTTTCGCGCCCGGCTTCAGCACAACAAAGAGGACCGGCAATTCGCCCGCATGAGCATCGGGCTCGCCGACCGCCGCGCAGATCTGCACCGCGGGGTCCGCAAGGAATGCATCCTCGATCATGCCGGGGTCGAGATTGTGCGCGCCGCGGATGATCACGTCCTTGGATCGCCCGGTGACGTAGATATTGCCCTGCGCGTCCACGTGGCCAAGGTCGCCGCTGACCAGCCAGCCGCCCGGCGCGAACATGCCCGCATCCCGCGCAGGATCCGAGTAGCCGGGGCTCACATGCGGTCCGCGGGCGACGATGACACCGGTTTCGCCTGCCGCGCAGGGGTGGCTGAAGTCCGGCTCAGTGCCGGTCCACCGCACGGCTTTGACTTCGGAGTAGGGCAGGCGCAACCCGGTCGAGCCCGGCACCCGGGGCGCGCGCGCCGGCCCGATCGATAGCAGGCCGCCGCTCTCGGTCATGCCGAGGATATTGCGCACCGGGATGCCGGTGGCCTGCTCGAAGCGCAGCGCCAGCTCGTTCGGCAGCGGCGACCCGCCAGTCAGCGCCAGGCGCAGGCTCGAGATATCCGCGCCATCGTTTGGAACGCCCATCAGCGTGGCAAGGACGGTGGGCACTCCGGCAAGGGCCGTCACGCGGTAGCGCTCGCAGAAGCGCCAGAAATTGCGGACGAAAGCCGCGTTGCGCATGCCGGTCAGCGTCGGCACGAGCTGGTGGGCGCCGACGGAAAAGCAGGAGAGGCCATACACGAAAGCCCCGGCCACGTGAAAAAGCGGGAAGCCATTCACCTCGACCGTGTGCTCGTCGAAGTCGTAGAAGCACGGCGCAAACCAGCTTGTGTGCACCTCGTTGGCATGCGTGTGCAGCGCAAGCTTCGGCGCGCCGGTGGTGCCCCCGGTGTGATAGCAGGCCGCGATCCGGCTGCCCGAAAGCATCGGATCGAACTGAAGGACCGCCGGCTCCGATTCGAGCAGCGACTGGAAGGAAGGCGAATTGGTTTCGGCGCCCACGCGAATGGGGATCACGCGGACGTCCCTCAGCTGGCTCGCCCGCGACCAGATGTCCACCTCCGGGTTCGGGCCGAGCGCAACGACGACCTTCGCGCCGGAAGCGCGAAGCAGCGCTTCAATGTGCTCCTGGTTCAGCAGGTGGTTGATCGGGCAGGCGCGTCCCGCAACCTGGGCACCCCAGAGCGCGAAGTGCGCTTCGGGCAGGTTCGGCGCGAGAATCGCGACCGTGTCCTCCGGGCCGACGCCGAGGCGGCGAAAGAGATTGGCCGCTTTGGCGATGCCGGAAAGCAGTTGCGAGTAACTGAGCGTCCGGGCAGGTCCGTCCACTTCGCCGGATTCGAGGAAAGTCAGCGCAGGTCTTTCCGGGAACAGGGACGCCGAGCGCCGGAAGATATCCAGCGTCGTTTCCACCGGGACGGCTTCGCGATAAGGAAGCGCCTCGGCTTTGAGGATGTCCTCGATCGACGAGTAGGGCGTGCGCATTTCAGCGCCGGCGCCGTTTGCTAAGCGACCGCGTGCGTCTGCTCCGCCGCGCTCCAGGCCTTGCCCCAATCGTTGCCGAGGAAATCCACGACGCTCCCGTCGCCACGGAAAAACTTGTTCGGAAGCTGGAACATCGCGATCGACAGGTTGCCTTCCGGGCCAGCCCAGGCTTCATGGCGGCTACCGGCAGGGCGCCAGACGAAATTTCCGGGCGTGGCCGTCCCCTCGCCGCAGGTGAGCGAGCCTTCGAGCACGTAGGTCTGCTCGATGAGCACATGCTCGTGGTCCGGCAAGCGCGCGTTCGGCGCCATCTTGAGGAGCACGGTCAGCAGTCCCGTGGTCTTGTCGAGCAGCAAGGTCCTGGCTTCGATGCCGGGATACGAAGTCTTCGTCCACGGTAGCGAAGCGACATCGACGAATCGGGAAGCCATGGGCGGGAGGTTCTCGTGGCCCGGTGCATTCGGGGTGCGCGCAGTTGTCATCTGACTTCTCCTCGATTCTTGCGTTATAAACCCATGTACGCCTGTCTCACCCGGTCGTCATGCAGCAGCGACTCCCCGGTGCCCGACATCACGATGCGGCCGTTCTCCAGCACGTAGGCCTGCGTCGAGATCTTGAGCGAGACCGCGACGTTCTGCTCGACCAGCAGGATCGTCATGCCCTTGGCGTTCAGCGTGCGGATGATATGGAAGACTTCCTGCACCACCGTCGGCGCGAGGCCGAGCGAAGGCTCGTCGAACATGATGAGCTCGGGCTGGCCCATGAGGCAGCGGCCGATGGCGAGCATCTGCTGCTCGCCGCCGGACATCGTGCCGGCGAGTTGCTCGCGCCGCTCGGACAAGCGCGGGAACATCTCGAAAACCTCATCCATGGCCTGCTTCGACTTGGCGCGCGCGCGAGGGAGCATTGCACCCATCTCGAGGTTTTCGATGACCGACAGCGTCGGAAAAATCTGCCGGCCTTCCGCCACCTGGCCGATGCCGAGATCGCAGGTCGTAAAGGACTCCTGGCCGGTGATGTCCTTGCCCTTGAACTTCACCTTGCCCGAGCGCGGCTTCTCGATGCCGGCGATCGAGCGGATCAGCGACGACTTGCCGGCGCCGTTCGCGCCGACGATCGCCACGATGCGGCCTTCATCGACAGACAGCGACACTTCGGAGAGCGCCTGCGCGTCGCCGTAGTAGAGGTCGAGGCTCTCGATTTCCAGCAACGCAGTCATAGACCGTTCATACCTCGGTTTCCTCGCCGAGGTAGCACTCGAGCACCGCCGGGTCGCGCACCACTTCCTGCGGCGTGCCGCGAGCGATGATCACGCCGTGATGAAGCACGACGATGTTTTGCGCCAGCGCCATCACGGCGCGCATCACGTGCTCGATCAGCAGGATCGTCAAGCCGTCCTTGGCGTTGAGTTCGCGGAAAACTTCGACCATGAGGTCGCACTCGGTCGGACGCAGCCCGGCCATGACTTCGTCGAGCAGGAGGAGCGTCGGCTTCGTTGCCAGCGCCCGCGCGACTTCGAGGCGCTTACGGTCCGGCAGGGTCAGCGACGAGGCGGGCAGGTCGCGCTTCGGCCCGAGGCCGAGGCGCTCGAGGATGTCGCTCGCGGCCTTGCTGGCTTCGGCAAGATGCCTGGTGCGGTTGAAGGCGCCGACAATGACTTTGTCGAGCACCGAGAGTCCCGCAAAGGGTTTCACGATCTGGAAAGTGCGCCCGATGCCCGCGACGCAGATCTGGTCCGGACGCAGGCCGTCGATGCGCTTGCCCTGGAAAAGGATCTCGCCCGAATCCGGCGCGAACACGCCGGCGATCATGTTGAAGCAGGTGGTCTTGCCGGCGCCGTTCGGCCCGATCAGCGCAACGATGCCGCCCTGCGGCACTTCGAAAGCCGCGTCCGACACGGCCTTGAGGCCGCGGAACGACTTGGAGATCGAGCGGACGTCGAGAAGGGTCATATCGGCAGGCTCATGATTTGGTCAGCCCGAGCTTGCGCGCCAGCGTCGGCCAGATGCCGTGCGGCAGGAACATCACCACCACCAGCAGCACCACGCCGTAGAACACCTGCTTGATGCCGGGCACCTCGACGCCGAAATAGGCGAGCACCTCAGTGATGCTGTCGGCCAATACCGTGAGCACGAAAGCGCCGAGGATCGGCCCGAAGAGGGTACCGATGCCGCCGATGATCGGGCCGAGGATGATTTCGATAGAGCGGCTGATATGGAAGATCTGCTCGGGGAAGAGGTTGTTGTAATAAAAGGCGAAGAACACGCCGGAGACGGCGGTCATCGCCGAGCTGATGAGCACCGCGATCATCTTGTAGCGGAAGGTGTTGATGCCAAGCGCCTGCGCGGCCTCTTCGTTTTCGCGGATCGCCTGCCAGTAATAGCCGGCGCGGCTCTTCAGCAGCCACGCGCACAGAGCCAGCGCCCCGGCCGCAAGCGCGAGGATCGCGTAGTAGTACATCGCGGGCGGCCCGCGGAAATTGAGCAGGTCCATCTGCTCCCGTTGCGCCACCTTGAGGAACAGCCCCCCTGAGCCGCCCGTCCACTGGATGTGGTCAAAGCCGATGCGCGTGAATTCGGCGAATGCGATCGTGAGCAGGGCGAAGTAAACGCCCGAGATGCCGAAGCGGAAAGCGAGGAATCCTATGGCCGCGCCGAGCGCCATGCACACGAGGACCGCGACCCAAAGCCCGGCCCATGGGGCGATGCCGAGATTTACGAACATCGCCGCCGACACGTAGGCCCCGACGCCAACGTACAGTGAGTGCCCAAGCGAAAGCTGGCCGGCGAAGCCCATCATCACGTTCCACGCCTGCCCGACGAAGGCGAAGTAGAGGATGAGCGTGGCGACCGAGATCACGTAGTTTCCGGCGAATGCCGGCAGCACGACCAGCACGATGCCAAGCACCGACAGCAGGATTCGCGCGCGCGCGTTCACGCCTTTTTCCCCAGCAGGCCCTGCGGCCGGAACAGCAGCACGAGGATCAGCAGCGCGAAACCGAACATGCTCTTGGCCGAGGGCGCGAAGAACAGGCCCGCGAGCGCCTCCGACACGCCGATGAGGACGCCGCCGAACAACGCGCCGGGCATCGAGCCCAGGCCGCCGATGATCACGATGACGAATGCGAGCAGCGTGTAGCCCGGTCCCAGCGAGGGCGTCACATCGACCAGCAGGATCATCATGCAGCCGGCCACCGCAACGCAGGCCGAGCCCAGCCCGAACGTCAGCGCGTAGAGGTGCTTGACGTTGAGGCCGACGACCTTGGCGCCGAGGTTGTTGTCGGCGCAGGCGCGGATCGCCTTGCCGGTGCGCGTGTGCTTGAAGAAAAGGAACAACCCGGCGCTCGTTGCGAGCGCCATGCCCGCGGCCAGCAGTCGCGCCTTGTCGAAGAGGATCGGCCCGAGCTCATAGGATTCGAGTTGGTAATCGACCTGCACGTTGAGCGCGCTCGGCCCGAAGATCATGAGCAGCACGTTGACCATGATGATCGCCACCGCCACCAGCAACATGAACTGCGAATGCTCCGGTCGCGTGATGAAGGGATTGATGAGCCCGGCCTGCATCGCGTATCCGAAGCCGAAGAACACTATCGCTACGGGAATCACGGCGAGGAAGGGATCGAGCTTGAACGCCCCGAAGAGTGCGACCGCGGCGTACATCGCGATCGTCATCATCTCGCCATGCGCGAAGTTGACCACGCGCACGACGCCGAAAATGACCGACAGCCCCAGCGCCATGAGGCCGTAAACGAGGCCGGTCAGCAGGCCCGTGGACCGACCGGAGATGACGCCGCCGAAATCG
>JANMDK010000366.1:0-2757 GCA_031376265.1 Pseudomonadota bacterium | reverse complement strand
CTTCTTCCCGGTCGACGAGATGCACAAGGTCACGGTCACCAGCGACAAGGCCAGGATCCTCGTGATCTATTCGCCGCCCTACCTGGAAAAGCCCGAGAACGCGAGGAAGTAGACGAGAAAGTAGCTGCGGTCACTTGACCGGCACCGACTCCTCTTTCGACTTGGCCGGCGTCGGGACCGCGGCCCCTTTTCCGGGCTCCCGCAACGGGATGTACACGACCGAAGGCCGCTGCGTGGTCGACTGCGGATAGAGGTCCATCAGCTCGAACACGAGCTTCGGCATGTTGGTGTTGACCGGCAGCCCCATCTGCGCCGCCAGCCCGACGGTAATCGGGAAATCGTGCGTCCAGCGTCCTTCCGATAGGGCCACAGCGAGCTCGGCGGCCTTCTCTTTCGGCATGTGCTTGAGCAGGATCTCGGCGGCGAACTGCGCGACCTGGATGCGCGCCTTGGCCGCGATGTCGGCCATCATGATCGTCTGGTCGTCGATCCTGTCCGGTTTTTTGAGCTCGAGTACTTTGAGGATCGCTGCCGCCGGCACGCCCGCGATCTGCGGGTCCACCGGCCCGAGCACGGCATTGGGATCCATGACGATCTCGTCGGCGGCCAGCGCGATCAGCGTGCCGCCGCTCATCGCGTAATGCGGGATGAACACGGTCACCTTGCCCTTGTGCTCGACCAGCGCCTTGCCGATCTGCTCGGCCGCAAGCACCAGGCCGCCGGGCGTGTGCAGGATCATGTCGATCGGCTGCTCCGCCGGCGTCAAGCGGATCGCGCGCAACACGGCTTCCGAATCCTCGATGTCGATGTGGTTGGCCATGTCCACGCCGAGGATGCTGCGGCTCTCGGAGCGGTGGATGAGGGCGATGACGCGCGACTTGCGCTCGGCCTGGAACTGCTCCAGCAGCGCGTTGCGCTTGATCTGGACCACGTCCTTGCTGCCGAAAAGCGTAATGCCGAGGACGATCAGCAGCGCCACCCAGAAGAGGGCGCGTGCGGCGTGTGCAAGGTGGTACCAGAAACCCATGCACCCAGTGTGTCGGAGGGCGTCTGCCGAGCCTGTACGCTGGCGCACACAGGTCGGCGTTGCACAAAGAGTGTGGTGGCGTACAGAGGCGCGGGCGGCGCCCCCCTAAGGTGGTTGCACTCACCTCAGCAGCTAAAAAATCCTGGAGCATCCGATGCAGCCCTTCGCCCGAATCCTCATAAGCCTCACCCAGGCCGCCGGTTGCTCAGCGGCCTTGGCCGCCGACCGGGTCGTCGTGCCCGCCGCCCGCGACAATGTCGCCGCAGTCCCGGCCGCAGCAGCGCCCGGCACCAATCGGGGCGCCGATCGCAAGCTGCTCGCCAAAGTAAGGCGGGCCATCCTGCACGACAAGACGCTTTCGACCGCCGCCCATAACGTGCGCTTGGCGGCCAACAGCGGCGTCGTCACGATCACCGGCGAAGTACGCAACGCCTCCGAGAAGAAGAAGGTCGAGGCGCTCGCCGCCAAGGTGGCCGGCGTCGCGAGCGTCGACAGCCAATTGACTTTCAGGGTTGCCGAAGTGAAGAAGCCGGTAAAGAAGCCCGCTCGCACAGTCCGCGAGAACACCCGCGCCGAAACCAGGTAAGGCCGAGGATTGCCCGACGGGTGGGGCGAGGGGCTGAATTCCGCAGCGGAGTTGCTGGAACTGGCAAGCCAACTAGGCTGAGAGGCGCGCCGTTACTGGACCTTAGGAAGTGGAAGTTTTACTTTCGTGAGTTTTTTCGAGGTTCGAGGCGCAGGCTCACCCCATGAGCCACTGCCCTCCCCATACTGCCTCCCCGCTTGTCCACGCACGCTCCAATGGAGGCTATCAACAAGCACCGTCCTGCATTCCGGCTGGCGCAACCGGCGCCCGCCGGTTACGTGGTCCCTACCGGCGCTTTCCTCTACGCCAACCCCGGCGTGCCGGCATCGCTGCCCGACAGGCAATGCGCGTTGCTGCGGTTCCACGCCCTCATGCAGCGGCTGGACCGCTGGCTCCAGGCGCCCCTGCGCATCACGCGCGACGCGCGCGGCCACACCGTGTGGCTCATGCAGGCCGTGGGTTATCGCGTCGACCGCAAGGAGAAGGCGGTCTATCCGGTGATTCGCGGTAGCGGCGTGCGCCGCGGCGCGTTCACAGTCGACGTGGCGAATTTCCTTCGCAAGCCCGCCTGGCTCGAATTCATCGTGCGCGCGGAGGGCCTCAGCGATGGCGGGGCGCAGGGGCACCTCTTCAGCACGGCGAAGGCGATCCGCGCCGAGGAGGCCTGGCTGTGCGACGCGGCGCTGGATTGCCTGAACGGGGACGCGCGTTTCCAGCGGTTGCGGCGCCACCGGCTGCCCGAGGCGTTGGGGCTCGACGCATCGCTGGTCCGCATCGCGTGCGCCGCCCGGGCGCTTCCGGCGGGCGGCAACCTGTCCTCGGAAGAATTCACCTGGGCATGGCGGCACGAGACGACGTTGCGCACCGCCGCGCGCGAGAACCCGCAGCTCCTGCCCCTGGTGGCCGCCGCGATGCGCGAGGGGGTCATCCCGACAATCGAAGATGCCGTCGAGCCGCTGCGCTGGCTCTTCGCCGAGCGGGGCCTCAAGCCGGCCACCTGGCGCTTCGCCGCGCGCCACGGCGTGCGCTGGCTGCGGCCGGTGTGGGAGGCCTCGCCGGCCGGCGCGCTCACCGCAGCGACGATCGACAGCTTGCGCGTGTTCGAGGAAGCCGGCCTTCCGGCGCCGCCCCCGCCCGAGGTCAT
>JANMDK010000363.1:0-40822 GCA_031376265.1 Pseudomonadota bacterium | reverse complement strand
ATGACCTCGTCTTCCTTGCGCGCATCCGAGCCGAAGGCCACGGCCTTGCCGCCCGCGGCTTCGATCAGCGCGACCAGCGGTCTGAGCTTGTCCTCGGAACGCCGCGTCACGCAGGCGATGTACCCCTCGCGGGCAAAACGCCGGGCAATCGCGCCGCCCGTGGCGTCGCCAGCGCCGACAATCAGTGCCGCCTTCTTTTGCTCTGCCATGCGTCAGGCCGGTTCGAGTTGCGTTTCCTGCGCGAGCTTGCGGGCCAGCGCCTCGAATGCCGAATCCGCAGGCGAATCGAGCACCACGCGGCGCGCCTCGGGCAGCTGGGCAAAGTTCTTCAGCGCGGATCGCCGGTAGGTCGGGTCGTAGTGGTCGTCCAGCAGGCCGCCGACGAGCTGCGGCCACTCGCCGCGCGTCGCCATGTCCTTCCAGTCGTCGATGACCTTGGCGCCGTAGAGGCCGCGCAGGCAGTCGAGCTGCGCGTGGAGGCCTTCGGGCTCGGTGAAGAAATGGCGGTACTCGTCGCAGAGCAGGGCGATGCGCGTCTCGCGGCCCGCTTCGAGCACCACGCATTCGCTCGAGCGCATCGCGAGCATCAGCGCTTCGGGGACCTGCAGCTGGCCGATTTTCTTCGATTCGCCTTCAACGAATACCGTTTTCGCCGGATCGAATTTTCGCAGCTTGTCCCAGACGAGCGTCTCGAAATACTTCTGCGCCGGCTGCGGCCGGTCGGGCAGGTTGCCGAGCACCGAGCCGCGATGCGCTGCGAGGTCTTCCAGGTCCAGCACCTGCGCGCCGGCATCGCCCAGTGCGCGCAACAGGCGGCTCTTGCCGCTGCCCGTCGTGCCGTGGATGACGCGATAGGTGTAGCGCCCGGGCAGGGTGGCGAGGCGGTCGATCACGAACTTGCGATAGGCCTTGTAGCCGCCTTCGATGCTCCAGGCGTCCCAGCCGATCTCGCGCAGGACATGGGCGAGCGCGCCGGAGCGCTTGCCCCCGCGCCAGCAGTAGACCAGCGGCTTCCATTGGCGGGGTTTCGCGGAGAATTTTTCCTCGATGTGGCGCGCGATGTTCTTCGAAACCAGCGCGGCGCCGAGCTTCTTCGCATCGAAAGGCGACACCTGCTTGTAGAGCGTGCCGACCCGCGCGCGCTCCTCGTTGTCCAGCACCGGCGCCGAGATCGCGCCCGGGATGTGGTCCTCCGCAAACTCGGCCGGCGAGCGCACGTCGATGATCGAATCGAACGCGGCGAGCGTTTCGGACGAGACGGCGACAAGGGGCTTGGGCGCGGGCTTCATGACATTAATCGGGTCAGAGTCGATTTTACGTCCAGGAACCCGGCTACTTCAGCATCGGCTTCAACGACTTCCAGACATTCTCGAGCAGGATAGGCTGCGCCGCCGCGGTCGGGTGGAGGTTGTCCGGCTGGTAGAACTCGCGCTTGTCGGCGAATCCCTCGAAGAAGAACGGCACCAGCCCGGTCTTGTGCTCCTTTGCGAGGTCGGAGAAGGCGGCATCGAACGCCCGATTGTAGTCCGGCCCGTAATTCGGCGGCATCTTCACGCCAACGAGCAGGACGCGCGAACCGGCGGCTGCGGCCTGCTTGATCATCGCGTTCAGGTTCTTCTTCATCTCGGGCACCGGCAGGCCGCGCAGCCCGTCGTTGGCGCCGAGCTCGATCACGGTGATGGCCGGCTTGTGCTTCTCCAGTGCCTGCTTGATGCGGGCCAGCCCGCCGCTCGTGGTTTCGCCACTAATGCTTGCATTCGCGACGTTATAATGGCGCTTCTCGCCCTTGAGGCGGGCTTCGAGCAAGCTCACCCAGCCGCGCTCCTGGGCAATCCCATAGGACGCGGAGAGGCTGTCCCCGAAAACCAGGATCGTCCCCGATGACGCCGCGCTTGCCAGTCCCGGCGCCGCCGCACCAACCAGGATCGCGCCGAACACTAAGATGAGTACCATGTACAGTCGTGCTATGGAAAGCAACATGGCAGCGCAGGCTGCTGTCAAAGAAAGCACGGGCGATTCGGTTCTTCGGGCGGCTGGCATCGGCAAGACGGTCAAGAGCGGCATCAACGACCTCGTCATTCTGCAGGATATCGATTTGTCGGTCACATCCGGCGAGGCCGTGGCCATTGTCGGGGCTTCCGGCTCCGGCAAGTCCACGCTGCTTGCGATCCTCGCCGGCTTGGACACGCCCACGGTCGGCACGGTTCACCTCGACAACGAGGATGTTTTCGCGCTCGACGAGGATGCGCGCGCGCAATTGCGCGGCCGCGCGGTCGGCTTCGTGTTCCAGTCCTTCCAGCTCCTGCCCGCACTCAGCGCATTGGAGAACGTAATGCTGCCGCTGGAGCTCGCCGGGCGGCGCGACGCGCAGAAAGAGGCCACTGCGATGCTCGAGCGCGTCGGCCTCGGCGAAAGGCTCGGCCACTACCCCAAGCATTTGTCCGGCGGCGAGCAGCAGCGCGTGGCGCTGGCGCGCGCATTCGTAGTGCAGCCCAAAGTGCTCATGGCAGATGAGCCTACCGGCAGCCTGGACGCCACCTCCGGAGAAGCGGTCATCCAGCTCATGTTCGAGCTCAATGCGCAGGCGGGCACCACGCTCGTGATGGTCACCCACGACGAGCACCTCGCGCAGCGTTGCGGCCGCATCGTGCGGCTTGCCGGCGGGAAGACCGTCCCGTGATGCGTTTGGCCGACTTGAAGGGCGAGCCATGATGCGGCTCGCCCTGCGGATGCTGGCACGCGACGGGCGCGCGGGCGAGCTGCGCGTGCTCGCGCTTGCGCTCGTGATCGCCGTGGGCAGCGTGACCAGCGTCTCTTTCTTTGCGGACCGCGTTCGCCAAGGCCTCGGCCGCGAGGCGCACCAGCTCCTCGGCGGCGACCTGCTGATGCTCGGCGACCAGCCGTGGAAGGAAAGCATCTCGGGCGAAATGACGCGGCGCGGCCTCGCGATGGCGCAGAGCACGAATTTCATCAGCATGGCGCAGTCGGGCAGCGGCGATGCCGCGAAGAGCCTGCTCGCAGGCGTCAAGGCGGTCACGCCTTCGTATCCGTTGCGAGGCAAGTTGCGCATCGCCCCAAAGCTGCATGCGCCTGATGCGGTGGCGACCAGCGGCCCGCAAGCCGGCACCGTGTGGCTGGACGAGCGCCTCAGTTCCGCGCTGTCGGTCAATCCAGGCGACACCGTGCGCCTGGGCAGCGCCGAGTTCAAGGTGGCCGCAGTGCTCACGCTGGAGCCGGACCGCGGCGCCAACTTCTTCAACATCGCGCCGCGGCTCATGATGTCCCAGAGCGACGTTGCCGCGACGGGGTTGATCCAGACCGGCAGCCGCGTGACCTACCAGCTGCTCGCGGCGGGCGAGCGCAAGGACGTCGACGCCTTCGAAGCGTGGGCGAAACCAAAGCTCGAACGCGGGCAGCGCATCGAGAACCTCGAGAATGCGCGGCCCGAGATCCGCGCCTCGCTGGATCGCGCGCAGAATTTCCTCGGCCTGACCGCGCTGCTGGCCGCGATCCTTGCCGGCGTGGCCATTGCGCTGGCCACCCGGCGGTTCGTCGAGCGGCATCTGGATGGCTGCGCGGTCATGCGCTGCCTCGGCGCCTCGCAATCCAAGATCCTTTCGCTCTACGGCATCGAGTTCGTCGTGCTGGGCGTGGCTTCCTGCTTCATCGGGTGCGCGGCGGGATTCGCGGCGCAGGAGCTGATCGCCTACTGGCTTGCGAGCATCATCCAGGCCGCGCTGCCGCAGCCGACCGTGGTGCCTGCGGTCCAGGGCGCGCTCGTCGGCCTTACGCTGCTGCTGGGATTCGCGCTTCCGCCGCTCCTGCAGCTCAAGAACGTTCCCGCAGTGCGCGTGATCCGGCGCGAGTCCGGCAATCCCAAGGGCAGCACGCTGCTCGCGTACGCGCTCGGGTTCGGGACGCTGGCGGCGCTGCTCCTCTGGCAAGCGGGCGACGTGAAGCTCGGGCTCACGGTCGTCGGCGGCTTCAGCGCGGCGGTGGTCGTGTTCATCGGGCTTGCCTGGGCAGTCCTGCGTGCCATGAGCTCGGCGCCGGCCATGCGGTTCTTTGGCGCGCGCAGCCCCGCGGTGCGCTACGGCCTGGCCAACCTGCGCCGGCATGCCCGCTCGAACGCGCTGCAGGTGGCGAGCCTCGCGCTCGGGCTCACCGCGATCCTGCTGCTCACGATCACGCGCTCGGACCTGGTCGGCGCCTGGCGGCAGGCCTCGCCGCCCGATGCGCCGAACCGGTTCGTGATCGGCATCCAGCCCGACCAGCTCCAGCCGATGAAAGATTTCTTCGCCGCGGCCAATACGCCCTTGCCGGACATCTACCCGATGGTCCGGGGCCGGCTGGTTGAGGTCAACGGCAACGCGGTGGGCGAGAAGGACTATCCCGACGAGCGCGCCAAGCGGCTCGTGGAGCGTGAGTTCAACCTCTCGTTCATGGACAAGCTGCCGGGGCATAACCAGGTTTCGTCCGGCCGCTGGTTCGACTCGAAGGACCGCAAGGAAGCCGAGGCGTCGGTGGAGGAGGGGATCGCAAAGACGCTCAACCTCAAGCTCGGCGACCAGCTCAAGTACAGCGCCGGCGGCGAGACCTTCACCGCCCGCGTGACTTCGCTGCGCAAGCTCAAGTGGGACTCGATGCGGGTCAATTTCTTCGTCGTGACGCCGCCGTGGGTGCTGGAGAAGGCGCCGACGAGCTACATCACCGCGTTTCGCCTCGGGCAAGGGGCCGAGCCGCTGCTCGATCGCATGGTGGCGCGCTTCCCGAACGTCACCGTGGTGGACGTGAGCGCGGCGCTGAAGCAGGCGCAGGGCATCATCGACCAGGTGATCCTCGCGGTGCAGTTCGTCTTCCTCTTCGCGCTCGGCGCGGGATTGCTGGTGCTCTACTCGGCGCTGGTGGCCACCGAAGACGAGCGGCGGCGCGAGGCGGCGATCATGCGGGCCTTCGGCGCCTCGGCCGCGCAGGTCTCGGGCAGCCAGCGCGCCGAGTTCCTGGTCATGGGCGCGGTAGCCGGCATCCTCGCAACGATTGCGGCTTCGGTGATCAGCTCGCTGCTCGCGCAGCGCGTCTTCCAGCTCGAGCTGCCGCCAAATTATGGGTTGTGGATCTATGGGCCCCTGGCAGGAATCGTCCTGCTGTCGCTGAACGCGTGGCTCTCCGCGCGCAAGGTGCTGACCGCTTCGCCCGCCCTGACGCTGCGCGAAGGCTGATGCCAAGGCATCGCGAGCGGCATCGAATGGGCAGCGTCGGCTGGCTGCGTGCGGCCGTGCTCGGCGCCAATGACGGGCTGGTGTCCACCGCGAGCCTCGTGCTCGGCGTGGCCGCGGCCGGCGCGGGCCACGAAGGCGTCCTCGTTGCCGGCGTGGCCGGGCTCGTCGCGGGATCGATGTCGATGGCAGCCGGCGAGTATGTTTCGGTGAAGTCGCAATCCGATTCGGAGGAAGCGGCGCTCGCGCTGGAGAGGTCGGAACTCGAGAACGATGCCGAGGGCGAGCACCGGGAGCTCCAGACCATCTACGTGAAGCGCGGACTCGAGCCTTCGCTTGCGCGCGAGGTGGCCGAGCAGCTCATGGCGCACAACGCGCTCGACGCCCACGCGCGTGACGAACTGGGGATTACCGAGACGCTCGCCGCGCGCCCGCTGCAGGCGGCCGTCGCCTCGGCAACCAGCTTTGCCCTTGGCGCCGCCGTCCCCGTCGCGGCAATCATCCTTGTTCCCCAGAGAATCCTCATCGGCACGGTGGCCGTGACCTCGGTCCTCTTCCTTGCCGCGCTCGGCGCCTGGGGCGCGAAGGTGGGCGGCGCGCCGATGCTCCCGGCCGCGGCGCGAGTCACGTTCTGGGGCTTGCTCGCCATGGCGGCGACGGCCGCCGTCGGCCTGCTTTTCGGCGCGCCCGCATGATGCGACACCAACGATAAATGGGATAAATGGGGTCAGAGTCGATTTATCTTCGGCGGAAATCGACTCTGACCCCATTTGTTTATTGCGGGGTAATTAGAAACATTCGGTTTGTCGGAATGAACCTGCGCGCAGCTCTCCGGTCAGTTTCAATATCATAAAAGTAATAACAATAAGCGCGGCCACGGCTGACGCTACAATTGGGCGATGATCGAAGTCCTCCTCTGGCTGTCCTTTGCCTGCGCGCTGTCGGCGCTGATCGTCGGCGTGCTGGTGCTGCGGGCCAACCGGGCGGACAACGGCGGCGGGAAAGCGCAGGAAATTGCGCTGCGCGAGGAATTCGAGCGCAACCGGGCCGAGTCTCAGTCCTCGTCGCGAGACCTCCGCGGCGAGCTGTCGGAAAGCGTGGCGCGCCTGTCGAAAGGCGTCGGCGAGCAGATGACCTCGATCGCCTCGGTGCAGAACAACCAGATCGACGCTTTCTCGCGCCAGCTGGTCGAGCTGACCACGGCCAACGAGCGACGGCTGCTTGAGCTGCGCGAAACAGTCGACACCAAGCTGAGGGAAGCCAAGGAAGACTCGCGGCAGGGCCGCGAGGAGACCGGCGTCACGCTCAAGCGCTTCTCCGAGTCGCTGAACCAGCAGCTCGGCAGCGTGCAGGAGGCGAGCGACAAGCGCCTGGTCGAGATGCGCACGCTGATCGAGGCGCGGCTCGAGTCGATCCAGAAGGACAACGCCGAAAAGCTCGAGAAGATGCGTGCGACGGTGGACGAAAAGCTGCACGCCACGCTCGAGCAGCGGCTGGGCGAGGCGTTCAAGACCGTCAGCGACCAGCTCAACAAGGTGCACGCCGGGCTGGGCGAGATGCAGTCGCTTGCCGCCGGCGTAGGCGACCTCAAGCGCGTGCTGACCAACGTGAAAACCCGCGGCACCTGGGGGGAGGTGCAGCTCGAGAACCTGCTCGACCAGATCCTCACCAAGGAGCAGTACGGCAAGAACGTCGAGACGCGCCCGGGCTCGGGTGAGCGGGTGGAAATCGCCATCCGCCTGCCCGGACGGCAGGGCGAGGGGCAGGTCTGGCTGCCGATCGATTCCAAGTTCCCGGTGGAAGACTACGACCGCCTGCTCGCGTCCCAGGATGTTGGCGACATTGCCGGCATGGACGCCGCGTCGAAGGCGATCGAAACGCGCCTCAAGCTCGAAGCGAAGTCGATCAAGGACAAGTACATCGAATCGCCGCACACCACGGACTTCGCGCTCCTGTTCCTGCCCACCGAAGGACTCTACGCCGAGGCGCTTCGGCGTCCGGGCCTGTCCGACCTCCTGCAGCGCGATTACAGGGTGACGATTGCGGGGCCGACCACGCTGACCGCGCTGCTCAACAGCCTGCAGATGGGCTTTCGCACGCTGGCGATCGAAAAGCGCTCCTCCGAGGTGTGGCAGGTGCTCGGCGCGGTGAAGACCGAGTTCGGCAAATTCGGCGACGTGCTCGCAAAGACCAGGGAGCAGATCCAGAAGGCGGCCGATACGCTGGACAAGGCCGAGACCCGCACCCGCCAGATCTCGAAAAAGTTGAAAGACGTCGAAGTCACGCCCGAGCTGCAAGCCCAGGGATTGCTGGGCGCCGGCGTGGAATCCGCGAACGACAGCACCGACGAACCCGAGGAAAAGTGAAAATGGATACCGCATTCTGGTCGGCCACCCGATTGATCCGCGCCCTCAAGGCCAGAAAGCTAGGCGCGCTGGAACTGCTCGACCACTACGCGGCGCGCATCAAAAAATACGACGGCAAGCTCAACGCGCTGCCGGTGCTCGACATGGAAACCGCGCGCAAGCGGGCGAAGGCATTCGACCGCAAGGGCGCCAAGGTGGGGCCGCTTGCGGGGCTCCCGATGACGGTCAAGGAATCTTTCGACCTCAAGGGCCACCCGACCACGTGGGGCCTGCCCGAATATGCCAAGGACAAGGCGTCATCGAACGCGCTGGCGGTCGATCGGTTCCTCGCGGCGGGATGCAATGTGTTCGGCAAGTCGAACGTGCCGACGCTGCTCGCCGACTGGGAAACCGTCAACGCGGTCTACGGCCGCACCGTCAGCCCCTGGGACCACAGCCGCACTTCCGGCGGGTCCTCAGGCGGCGCGGCGGTGGCGCTCGCGGCAGGACTCACGGGGCTGGAGGCCGGCAGCGACATCGGCGGCTCGATTCGCAATCCCGCCGCGTATTGCGGCGTCTACGGGCATAAGCCCACGTGGAATATCTGCTCGACGGCGGGCCACACGCTGCCCGGCTATGTGCACCCGACGGACATCACGGTGATCGGCCCGATGGCGCGCAGTGCAGTTGATCTTGAGCTCGCGTTTTCGGTGATGGCCGGGCCCGACGAGGTCGACGGCTCGGGCTGGAAGCTCCAGTTGCCCAAGGAAGAGCGCAAAACGCTCAAAGGCTGGCGTGTCGCGGTGATCCCATCGCATCCGACCGCCGAAACCGATGTGGTCGTGCAGGACGCGATCCGCAAGCTCGCAAAATTCGTCGCCGGCAAGGGCGCCAAGGTGACCGAAGGCGCGATGCCGGATTTCGATTTCGGCGAGGCGCACCGCGTCTTCATCCAGTTGCTGCGCGGAGCGACCTCGGGCCGCCAGACGCCGGACCAGTTCATGCAGATGCTCGAGGCCAGGGGCAAGCTCGAACCGAGGGACGATGGCTACCGCGCGCAGATGGTCCGCGCCAACACGCAGGCTCACAAGGACTGGCTGGTCGCTTCGAATCGCCGCCACCAGATGCGCCTTGCGTGGGCGGAGTTCTTCAAGCAATACGACGTCGTGCTCTGCCCGAACGCGGCGACCGCGGCGTACCCGCACTCGATGCCCGGCGAGCGCTGGGAGCGCATGATCACCGTCAACGGCAAGCAGCAGCCGCTCACGACGCAGATGTGGTGGGCCGGCATCGCGGGCATGTGCTACCTGCCGGGCACCGCGGCGCCCATAGGGCTAACGGACGCTGGGCTGCCCTTGAGCGTGCAGGTCGTCGGCCCGCAGTACGGCGATTACAAGACGATCCGATTCGCGCAGCTGATCGAGCGCGAGTACTACGCCTTTACGCCGCCGCCGGATTACGCGGACTGATCAGGCGGCTTTCCTCGCCGCTTCCACTGCGGCGAGCAGCTTGTCGAAGGCATCCGCAAAGAGCTTCACGCCGTCCTGCGTGAGCTTGGCGGTGACGTCGTCTAGCGACACGTGCTTGCCGACCGCATCCAGCGTCGCGCGTGCGGCATTCACGTCTTCTTCAAGACTTGCTCGCGGCTTGCCGTGGTCGCGGAAGGCATCCACCGTCGCTGGCGGCAGCGTGTTCACCGTGTTCTTGCCGATGAGTTCCTCGACGTACATCACGTCGCGGTAGGCTGGGTTCTTGGTGCTCGTGCTGGCCCAGAGCAGGCGCTGCGGGCGCGCGCCCTTTTCCGCGAGCGCCTTCCAGCGTGTCCCGGAGAAGATCCGCTTGTAGCCTTCATAAGCGAGCACCGCGTTGGCGATCGCGGTCTTGCCGCGCAATGCCTCCGGCACCAGCGGGTCCACAGCGGAGTCGATGCGCGACACGAAGAAACTCGCGACGCTCGCGATGCGCCCAAGGTCCATGCCCTGCGCCGCGCGCCGCTCGAGGCCGGCGATGTAGCGCTCGGCCACCTGCTCGTACACCGCGCGCGAGAAAAGCAGCGTTACGTTGACGTTCATGTCCTCGGCAATGAGCATCTCGATTGCCGGCAGGCCCTCGGGCGTGCCGGGCACCTTGATCATGAGGTTCGGCCGCGCCACTTCCTTCCACAGGCGGTGCGCCTCCGCGACCGTGGCGGCGGTGTCACGCGCCTTGTAGGGCGAGACCTCGAGGCTCACGTAGCCGTCGTCCCCCTTGGTCGCGTCGAACACCGGCTTGAAGAGGTCGGCCGCGGCGCGGATGTCCTCGACGGCCAGCGCTTCGTACAGCTCGGTCGCGTCGTAACCCTTGGCCTTCAGCGCGCGGATCGCGGCCGAATATTCGTTGCCGCCGCCCATCGCCTTCTCGAAGATCGCCGGGTTCGAGGTCAGGCCCGCGAGGCCGTCCTCGCTGATGAGCTTCTGCAGCCCACCGCCGGTGACGAAGTCGCGGCGGATGAAATCCAGCCAGACGGACTGGCCGAACTTGTTCAATTCGAGGAGAGGGTTCATGTGAGACCTTCAAATAATTGCACGCTGACGAGGTCGCCTGCGTCGATGTTGCCGCGGTCGTGCTCGAGCACCACGAAACAGTTGGCCTCCGACATCGAGCGCAGCACGCCCGAGCCCTGCTGGCCTGTCAGCTTCACTCGCCACTGGCCGCTTTCATTGAACAGGATGCCACGCTGATACTCCGTGCGGCCGGGCACTTTGCGCAGCGCTGCGGCGCAAGGCACGCGCAATAGCGGTTGCGAGTAATCGCCGGTCCGCCCGGAGAGATGGAGCAGGGCGTCGCGCACGAACTGGTAGAACGTGACCATCACTGCGACGGGGTTGCCCGGCAGGCCGAACAGGAAGGCGGCCTGCCCGTCGCTTTCTATCCGGCCGAATGCCATCGGCCGGCCGGGGCGCATCGCGATCTTCCAGAACAGCACCTCGCCGAGCTTGGCCATCATGCCCTTGATGAAATCGGCCTCGCCGACCGAGACGCCGCCCGAAGTGATGACGACATCCGCATTCTTCGCGGCCGTGCGCAGCGCGTCCTCGAGCAGCACCGGATCATCCCTGATCACGCCCATGTCGAGGATCTCGACGCCCAGCCGGCTCAGCATCCCGTAAAGCGTGTAGCGGTTCGAGTCGTAGACCTGGCCTTCGCCGAGCGGCGAACCGACCGAGGCCAGCTCGTCGCCGGTGGAGAAGAATGCGACGCGCAGCCGGCGCTTCACCATCACTTCGGCGATGCCGAGCGACGCGATCAATCCGATGTCCGCGGGACGAACCGGATGGCCGGCTTTCAGCACCGGCACGCCGGTCTTCAGGTCCTCGCCGGCGTAACGCACGTTCTGGCCTTTCTTCTGGCCCGCGGGAATGACCACCTTGCCACCTTCGCTGCGCGTGACCTCTTGGATGACGACCAGGTCCGCGCCTGCCGGCATCACCGCGCCGGTCATCACGCGCACGCATTCGCCCGCGCCCATCGTGCCGGGGAATTTCTTGCCGGCGAGTGAAGTGCCGGCCTCCTTGAGCGTCGTCTCGCCGCCCGCCGCGAGATCCGCCGCGCGAAGCGCGTAACCGTCCATCGCCGAGTTGTCGTGCGCCGGCACGTCGATCTGCGGGACGATGTCTTCAGCCAGGAGGCGGCCGAGCGCCGAGCGCGTCGCGACCCGCTCGATGCCGCCGACCGGCGCGAGGCACTTGCGGATCGCCTCGCAAGCCTTGTCGACACGCAACGCGTTCGGGTCGTAGCCGTCCATGCAACTTACGACCTTAAAAGGGGCCAGGCTCAAACCTGACGCTTCGGATTTCAGCATTGGCGTTTCTCGTCAGGTTTGAGCCTGGCCCCTTTTAATTCCGCTTGCGTGTTGATGTTGCGGAAGGCGTCTGCCTCGTCGTCGAAGCTCACCTCGACGACCTGCAACGTTGCGTACCACGCGTCGATCTTGCGGCCGCCGCCGGAGAGATAGGCGGTGAGGTGATCGAGCACGTCGCGGCGCACCAGCGCGAAGACCGGGTGGGGCTGGTCGCCGGTTTTGGCGACCGCCAGTTGGTGGCTGCCGATCGCGCCGGCGAGCCGCGATACCAGGTCGTGCGGCAGGAAAGGCGAGTCGCACGGCGCGGTCACCACCAGCGGGTGATTCGCCGCCTTCAACCCGGCCTGCAGCCCGGCGAGCGGCCCGGCAAATCCCACGGTGACGTCCGGTGCGACCGGGTAGCCAAACTTGCCGTACTTGTCGAGGTTCTGGTTGGCGTTGATGATGATCTCGTCGACCTGCGGGCCGAGGCGCTCGATGACATGCTCGATCATCGTGCGGCCGGCGAGCACCTGCAGGCCCTTGTCGACCGTGCCCATGCGGCGGCCCTGGCCGCCGGCAAGGATGATTCCAGAGACGTTGTCCGTCATGCGTCGTCGCTCAGGAAGCGCTCGCGCGATAGTGCGTCGGCGGTTGGCCGAACTCGCGCTTGAACATCGCCGAAAACGCGCTCGGGCTGTCGTAGCCGAGATCGAGCGCCACTGCGAGGATCGGCCGCCCCTCGGCGATCCACGCAAGCGCGCGCAGCAGCCGCGCGCGGCGGCGCCATTCCGAGAAGCTCATGCCGGTCTCGCGCCGGAAGCCGCGCGCGAGCGTTCGCGTCGTCGTGCCATGGCGCGCGCCGAGCGCTTCGATCGTGATGCGGTCGTTCGGGTTTTCGATGATCACGCGGCAAATGCCGGAAAGGACTTTGGAGGACGGCATCGGGAGGTTATACGGCAAGCCCGTGAGCGAAGCCAGTTCGTCGAGGATGAGCTGCATCACCCGTCCCGCGCTGCCTTTCTCGTCGTATTCCACCGGCAGCTCGGTGGCGCGCACGATCAGCTCGCGCAGCAGCGGCGTGATCGCGAAAGCCAGGCAGCGCTGCGGCATTGCGCCCGCCGCCTCCGCGGTCACGTACAGCGTCCGGAACTTGACCATGCTCGAAGTGAGGATGCGGTGCTCGATGCCGGGCGGAAGCCAGACCGCGCGCTGCGGCGGGACCACCCAGGTTTCGCCTTGGGCGCTTTCCTGCGTTCCGCGTGTATCCACCGTCATCACCCCCTGCGCGCCGTAGACCAGCTGGTAGCGCGGATGCTTGTGCCAGGCGATCTCGTAGTCCGAGGGCAGGTCGCGCGCCATGGCAGCCACCGGCCGGGGCACGGCCTGGTAGTCGTCGCCGCGGGTGCTCTTGGGGCGGGGCTGGGGGCGGGGAAAGGGGGCGGGTTGTCTCATACGCAACAGAAATTGTCCGATAGTCGCGTGACGGACGCAACGCCCGGAGCTACTCTCTCGGCTAGGTGAAGGAGAACCCATGAAAAACAATCCCGCGCTGCTGCCGTTCATCAACCTCGGGCATGCGCTCGACCACCTGGTGATGCTGATCTTCCCGACGGTGGTGCTCGCGCTCTCGCGCGACATGAACCGCCCCTATGCGGAACTGCTGCCGCTCGCGCTTGGCGGCTTCATAGCCTTCGGCGTGCTCGGCCTGCCGGCCGGCTGGCTCGGCGACCGCTGGAGCCGCTACAAGATGATGACGGTGTTCTTCTTCGGCCTCGGCGGCGCGCTGGTCCTCACCGGGTTTGCCACCGAAACCTGGCAGATCGCCGCCGGCCTCACAGTGCTCGGCATGTTCGCCGCGATCTACCACCCGGTGGCCACTGCAATGATCGTCGCGGACCCCAAGGTCATGGGGCGCGTGCTCGGCTGGAACGGGCTCTGGGGGAACATCGGGCTTGCGTTCGCGGCCGTGGTCTCCGGCTTCCTCATGGATTACTACGGCTGGCGCACGGCCTTCTTCGTGCCCGGCGCGATCTGCGTCGCGGCCGGCATCGGCTGGCTCATGTGGGTGGTCGACCCGGGCGCGATCGTGAAGACCGGCAAGAAAGCCGCGCTTCATGTGGATGCTCGCACCACGTACCGCATCATCCTCGTGCTGCTGGTGGCGACCTCGTGCGGCGGCCTGATCTTCAACGCCACCACGATCTCGATGCCCAAGGTGTTCGACGAGCGGCTGACGGAGCTCACCAGCACGAGCCTCGGGATCGGCCTCCTGGTCAGCCTCGTCTACACGATCGCGGCGTTCTCGCAGGTAGTGATCGGCCCGATGATCGACAAGCACGACTTGCGCACGTTGCTGGTGCCGATCACGGCCTGCCAGGTGGTGCTGCTCTTCGCCGCAAGCCAGCTCGACGGCTGGGCGCTGCTCATCGTCTCGATCCTGATGATGCTTTCGGTCTTCGGCCAGATCCCGCTGAACGACGCGATCGTCGGCCGCTACACGCCTGACGAGTACCGCTCGCGCGTGTTCGCCGTCAGGTATCTCGTCACCTTCAGCGTGGCTGCAACGGCGGTGCCGATGATTTCGCACTTCCACAAGACCAGCGGGTTTCGCACGGTGTTCATGATCCTCGGCGTAATGGCGGCGGTCACCCTGCTGGCCTCATTCTTCTTCCCCGGGCGGGCGTTGCTCAAGCGGCAGAGCGAAATGCTCGCGGCGCAACCGGCGAGTGCCTGAATTTGACGACATCCGATTTGCTATGATCGCTTCATGATCACAGTAACCCGGCTTGCAACCGCGCTAGGCGCGGAAATCGGCGGCGTGGACGCTTCCGGGCCTCTCGACGACGCGACGATCGCAGCGATCCGCGCCGCATGGCTCGAGCACCTCGTGCTGCGCATTCGCGGGCAGCAGGTCACCGATCCGCAACTGCTCGAATTCAGCCGCCGCTTCGGCGAGCTCGACCCGCCGGGCCCCAACCCGTACGGCAAGCCTTTCCTGCCGCAGCATCCCGAGATGAACGTGATCTCGAACATCAAGGAAGGCGGCGCGCCCGTCGGCAACCTCGGCGACGGCGAGGCCATCTGGCATGCCGACATGACCTACATCGACAACCCGCCCAAGGCCGGGTTGCTCTTTTCCATCGAGATCCCCCCGCAGGGTGGCGAAACGTTCAGTGCCAACAAGTACATCGCGTACGAAACGCTGCCGGCCCGGCTCAAGCAGGCGATCGAAGGGCGCGTCGCGGTCCATGACGCGACCTACAACAGCGCCGGCATGATGCGCAAAGGCTACAAGGAAGTGACCGACCCGCGCGAGGCGCCCGGCGCCAGGCACGCGCTGGTCAAAGTGCACCCCGAAACCGGGCGCAACTGCCTTTTCCTCGGCCGCCGCCGCAACAGTTACGTCGTCGGCCTGCCGCTGGAAGAGAGCGAAGCGCTGCTCGACGAGCTCTGGTCGCATGCAACGCAACCCGAGCTGGCCTTCAGGCAGGAGTGGAAGGTCGGCGACCTCATGATGTGGGACAACCGCTGCACGTTGCACCGCCGCGACGCCTTCGATCCCAAGGCGCGCCGCCTGATGCATCGCACCCAGATCAAGGGCGACTGGGGCGTCGCCACGCGCGCTACCGCGGCGTGACCGAGAAAATTTCCCGCGTCGAGGTGTTCGGCGTCGCCGTGCCGCTGGTCGGCGGAGGCTTCAAGAATGCGTATGCCACCAAGACCGAGCAGAAGAGCGCCGTAGTCCGCATCACTTCGGCCAACGGCGCGGTCGGCCTCGGCAATATCGATCCGTCGCCGGGCTATTCGGTCGAAAGCATCGAGGAATCGCTCGGCGCGCTCCGCGGCACGCTGGCCGGCGCGGTCAGCGCCATGGATGCGCTCAACGTGCACGAAATCCTCGCGCGCCTCGATGCCTGCATGGAAGGCTTCTACGACGCGAAGGCCGCGATCGAGATGGCCTGCGTGGATCTCGCCTCGCGCGTGTACGGTGTCCCGGTCTGCACCTATCTCGGCGGCGCGGTGCGCCACGAATTCCGCTTCAATGCATGGATCGGCATCCTCCCGCCCAAGGAAGCCGCCGACGAAGCCAAGCTGTGGTTCGACCGGGGTTTCCGCTCGGCCAAGATCAAGGTCGGCGGCGACATCCATGCCGACCGCGACCGGGTCAAGGCGGTGCGCGAGGCGGTCGGCAACGACATGGCGCTGCGCATCGATGCAAACGCCGGCTATGACGTCGAGAGCTCGATCAAGCTGGCGCACCTGATGCAGCCGTTCGACCTGCAGCTCATGGAGCAGCCGGTGGCGGCCGAGGACATTGCGGGCCTTGCGCGCGTGCGCCGCGAGGGCGGCGGCGTGCCGATCATGGCGGACGAGGCCATCGTCGACCACCGCACCCTCATCGAGGTCATTCGCGCCGGCGCGGCCGACATCGTCAAGCTCAAGGTCATGAAGAACGGCGGGTTCCTGCGCACCCAGCGCATGGCGGCCACCGCCGAGGCTGCCGGCGTGCGCGTCGTGATCGGCCACGGCTTCGGCCTGGGCGTGAACACCATGGCCGAGATCCATTTCGCCTCGACCTCGATGAACATCCTCGACGGGCTGGAGTGCGTCGGTCCGCTGAAGACCACGGACGACATCACCACGCAGAAGCTCGACCTCATGCAGGGCAAGCTCGCGCTGAAGCTCGACGAGCCGGGCCTCGGCGTGGCGCTCGACGAAGCGAAGCTTGCGCGCTATCGCTTCGATTGACCGTCCTTTGTTGACCATGTTTCGGTTCTTCGCCGTCGTGCTTGCGGCGCTCATCGCGACCGGCGCGGCGGCCCAAGCTTATCCCACCAGGCCGGTGAGGGTGCTTGTGCCGTTTTCGCCCGGCGGCACATCCGACATCGTCGCGCGCCTGGTCGCTGCAAAACTGAACGAAGAGCTCGGCCAGCAGTTCGTGATCGACAACCGCGGCGGGGCCGGCGGCACGATAGCGACCGCGATGGTGGCGAAGGCGCCGCCGGACGGTTACCTGATCCTCGCCGGGCACCAGGGCGTGGCGTTCAATGCGACGCTCTATACGAAGCTGCCTTACGACACGCTCAAGGAATTGCTGCCGCTCGCGATGATCGGGCCGACCCCGAACGTGCTGGTGACCACGAACTCGTTTGCGCCGAAGACGATGCCCGAATTCCTCGCGCTCGCGCGGGAAAAGCCCGGCGGGATCACCTACGGCTCGGGCGGCGTCGGCAGCGCGGCGCACCTTGCGGTCGAGCTTTTCGAAAGCCTGACCAAGACCCAGCTCACGCATATCCCGTACAAGGGCGCGGGCCCCGCGCTAAGCGACCTCGTGTCCGGCCAGATCCAGGTCATGATCGTCACGTTGCCGGCGGCAGTGGGCTACATCAAGGGCGGCAAGCTCAAGGCCATTGCGACCTCGGGCGCGAAGCGCACGCCGGCGATGCCGGACCTGCCGACGATCGCCGAAGGCGGCGTTGCGGGCTACGAGTACGCGCCGTGGTACGGCTGGTTCGTCCCCGTCGGCACGCCGCGGCCGATCGTCGAGCGGCTGAACCTTGCAATCAACAAGGTGATCTCGGCGCCTGCGTTAAAAGATCAGTTCACCACGCTGGGGCTGGAGCCCGATCCGATGACGCCGGAGAAATTCGCGGAAGTCTTTGCCGCGGACATCACCCGCTGGGGAGGGATCATCCGCCGGCTGGGCCTGAAGGCGGACTGACGCCCTGGGCCAGCAGGGTCAGGCGCAGGTCCTTGCCGGTCTTGAAATGCGGCACGAACTTGGCCGGCACCTGCACCCGCTCGCCGGTGTGCGGATTGCGGTTGAGGCGGGACGGCCGGAAGGTGAGCCCGAAGCTGCCGAACCCGCGGATCTCCACGCGGTTCCCCTCGCGGAGCTTGCGCGCCATCGCGTCGCAGATCAGTTTCACCACCAGCTGGGCGTCGTCGGGCTGCAGCGCGGGAAAGCGCGCCCCAAGCCTTGCGACCAGATCGGATCTCTTCATTCGTTCCTCCTGCATCGCTTTTAAGGTGTCGCAGGGTGGGCATCGGTGCGGTGGCCCACATATGGCCCCCCGCCATGTAAGGCAAGCGCAGCCGATGCGCTGACAGGTGATCGACTCGGCAACGGCCGCCTGCGTCGCCGAGCATCGCGGCGAGCCGATGCACTGAAATCAAAGGGGCCAGGCTCAAACCTGACGAGGCTCCTCGTAGTCAGGTTTGAGCCTGGCCCCTTTAATATGCAAGGCCGCGGTAACAAAGAGGCCCATGCGCTTTGCGCCGGGTCTTTTTTCTTTGCTGATTCAAACGGTTCGCGACTTGTCACGGGCGCGTAACATTGCTGCGCCAGACTTCGACGGGACCGTAAACTAGTTGACGGCCCGCACGCCAAAGGGAAAGCCATGCCAACCAACGAGCACTTTTCGAAGCAGTACGATATCGACCTTGACGGCCTGCGCTCACTGGTCCTGGCAATGGGCGGACTGGTCGAATCACAGATCCGCGGGGCGCTGGATGCCTTCACCAGCGGCGACGCCGCGCTCGCCGATCGCGTGATTCGCGCCGACCAGGAAGTCGACGCCTACGAAGTCAGCATCGACCAGGATTGCGCGCACGTCATCGCGCGGCGCCAGCCCGCGGCCGGCGACCTGCGCATGATCATGGCCATCAGCAAGACCGTGACCGACCTCGAGCGAGTCGGCGACGAAGCCGAGAAGATCGCCCGCATGGCCAAGTCCATCCACGCGAGCGGCCGGGTGCCGGCCGAACGGCTCCCGAAGATCCGGCATGCCGCCGACACCGCGCTCAGCATGCTGCGCCAGTCCCTGGACGCGTTCGCGCGCCTCGATGCTTCCGCCGCGACGAAGGCGGTGCATGCGGATGCCGAGATCGACGACGAATTCCGCTCGATCCTGCGCGAACTGATTACTTACATGATGGAAGACCCGCGCACGATTTCGACCGCGCTGGAGATCATCTGGGTGGCGAAGGCTATCGAGCGCATCGGCGACCACGCGAAGAACATGGCCGAATACGTCATCTACGTCGTTGAAGGCACCGACGTCCGCCACACCGGCCTGGACCGCGAGCGCGAAGTGGCCGGCTGAAAAGATGGGCAGCCGCATCCTGGTGGTTGAAGACGAGCCGGCTATCGTCGAGCTCATCGTCGTCAATCTGGAGCACGCAGGGCACACAGCGCTTCGCGCGAGCAACGTCGGCGAAGCGGAAGGCCACTTACGCGGCGCGCTGCCGGACGTGATTCTCCTCGACTGGATGCTGCCCGGTGAATCCGGTTTCATGTTCATGAAAAGGCTTCGCGCCGACAAGCGCACCAAGGAGCTGCCGATCATCCTGCTCACGGCGCGCGCGCAGGAAACCGACAAGCTCGCCGGGCTCGAAGCCGGCGCCGACGACTACCTCACCAAGCCTTTCTCCACCAAGGAGCTCATGGCGCGCATCAAGGCCGTGCTCCGGCGGCGCGCCCCGCAACGCACATCGGATCCGGTGGCCGTCGGCGGCCTGCACCTCGACCCCAATTCGCACCGCGTGAGCGCGAGCGGCAAGACGCTCGATCTCGGGCCGACCGAGTTCCGCTTGCTGCATTTCTTCATGACGCACCCGGACCGGATCTATTCGCGCACCCAGCTGCTCGACCAGGTGTGGGGCGACCACGTGCACATCGAGGAGCGCACCGTCGACGTCCACATCCGCCGGCTGCGCAGCGCCCTGGAGAAGAGCGGGCACGATTCGCTCATCGAGACGGTGCGCGGCAGCGGGTACGGCCTGCGCGCCGACTGACGATGGAGGTCGATCTCACGGTGCTGCTTGCGGTGCCGGCGGTGATCGCGATCGCGTGGATCGGTTATCACTCCGTCAATGCCCGCAAGCTCCGCCGCTGGCTGGAGCGCCCGCAGCGCAGCCCGGTGCCCGAAGCCACCGGCATCTGGGACACCGTATTCGCGCTGCTCTATCGCCATGAGCGCGAGCACACGCGCGCCAAGCAGCGTCTTGTGCGGCTGGTGGTGCGCGCCGCGCAGGCGGGCAGGGCGCTTCCCGACGGCGTAGTGATCCTTGACGGCAACAACCGGGTCGAATGGTGCAACGACCGCGCCGAGGCCTACCTCGGCATCGACCGCCGCGTGGACGCGGGCGGGCCGGTCGTCAACCTGCTGCGGGACCCGGAATTCGTGAAGTATGTCGAATCGGGATCATTCAACGAAGCGATCCGCTTGCGACCGGCCCGGAATCCCACGCTGACGCTGTCGCTTCACTTGATTCCCTACGGGCAGCATCGAAAGCTGCTGCTGTGCCGCGACCTGACGCAGGAAGAAAAGGTCGAGACGATGCGGCGCGATTTCGTCGCAAACGTCTCGCATGAACTGCGCACGCCGCTGACCGTTCTCTCGGGTTTTCTCGAAACCGTGCAGGAGCTCAAGCTCGACCCCGAGCGGACCCGAAAGTACTTGGGCCTGATGGCCGGCCAGGCTTCACGCATGCAACGCATCATTGAGGATCTGCTGGAACTCTCGGCACTGGAATCGGCCCCGAAGCCGCAGCGAGACGAGCGCGTCAGCGTGGCGTCCCTGCTCGCACACACGCGCGCCGAGGCCGAGGCCCTCTCGGCCGGCCGGCACAAAATCCTGCTCGAGATGGAAGGGAACTTCGATCTTGCGGGCGCCGAATCCGAGCTTACGAGCGCCTTCGGCAACCTGGCCGGAAACGCAGTGAACTACACGCCCCGCGGCGGCGAAGTGAAGATTGTCTGGAAAGCATCGCCCGACGGCGCGATCTTTTGCGTCGAGGACACCGGCATCGGCATCCCCTCCGACCAGATCCCGCGCCTGACCGAGCGCTTCTATCGCGTGGACCGGAGCCGCTCGCGGGAAAGCGGCGGCACCGGGTTGGGCCTGGCGATCGTGAAGCACGCGCTGGCCCGCCACGATGCGAGCCTGGAGATAGAAAGCGAACCGGGCAAGGGCAGCCGGTTCACGGCGCACTTCCCCGCGAAGCGGCTGGTCGCAGGTGGCTCGGTTGTCGTTAAATCTTGAACATTCATTTCGTCAGACTCAATGGTGGCGCGGCTTCCACGCCAGTTGAGATATACGATTCGATATAGCCCCCTCTGGCCGATTTGCCAAGCGGATGTCACGACCGCGTAACAATCGCTCCTTAAACTGCACAGGCCAAGACATGTTGCAGTCCAAACAAGGAGTTATCCAATGAATTCATTCAAGTTTTCCGCGCTGGCGCTGGCCCTCGCGGCCGGCTTTGTTACGGCTTCGCCGGCACTGGCGCAGAGCAAGCTCGTCAAGATCGACGGCTCGAGCACCGTGTTCCCGATTACCGAGGCCGTGGCCGAGGAATTCCAGAAAGCCAAGAAGCAGGCGATCAAGGTCACGGTCGGAATCTCCGGCACCGGCGGCGGGTTCAAAAAGTTCTGCCGTGGTGAAACCGATATTTCCAACGCCTCGCGCCCGATCCTCAAAAGCGAGATGGAGGAATGCAGGAAGGCCGGCATCGAGTACTACGAGCTGCCGGTGGCTTTCGACGCGCTGACCGTGACGGTCAACCCGAAGAACACCTTCCTCAAGAGCATCTCGGTCGAGGAACTCAAGCGCATGTGGGAGCCGGGCGCACAGAACAAGGTCACGAAATGGAACCAGGTCAACCCGGCCTGGCCCGATGCGCCGCTCAAGCTTTTTGGCGCGGGTGCGGACTCCGGCACGTTCGACTACTTCACCGAGGCGATCGTCGGCAAGGCGAAGTCGTCGCGCGGCGATTTCACCGCTTCGGAAGACGACAACGTCCTTGTGCAAGGAGTGTCACGCGACGTGAACGCGCTCGGATTCTTCGGGTATGCGTACTACATCGAAAACAAGGACAAGCTGCGCGCGGTCCCGATCGTCGAGAAGGCCGGCAAGCCCGCGGTCGAGCCCTCCATGGAGACCGTTCTCAAGGGCACTTATCAGCCGCTCGCCCGGCCAATCTTCATCTACGTGAACGCAAAGTCGGTCGACAAGCCGGAAGTCAAGGAGTTCGTCGAGTACTACATGAAGAACGGCGGCAAGCTGTCGAGGGAAGTGAAGTACGTCCCGCTCCCGGATGCCGCATACACGGTTGCGTGGGACCATGTCGCGAAAGGCAAGAAGGGCACCAAGTTCGGCGGCGTTGCGGAAGTCGGCGTGACGATCGAAGAACTGATGAAGCGCGAAGGCAAGCTTTAAGCCACTTTGCAGCGTGATTCCGCCCGGCATGCAGGCCGGGCGGGCCTTAGGCGATAATCGGAGTTCGCATTCCCATGTCAGCGGTCGCATCAAGCATATCCCCGGCGATGGTCAACGAAATCCCAGGCAAGCGCTTGGCCCGGCGCCGCGGCCGCATGATCAAGGAGCGGCTGATCGAAAGCGCGCTTCTTTTTGCCGCTTCGGTCTCGGTGCTGACGACCGTCGGCATTCTGTACGTGCTGATATCGGAATCGGTGGTTTTTTTCCAGCATGTGTCGATCGTCGACTTCCTGACCGACAAGCAATGGACGCCGCTGTTCGATGACGCTCATTTCGGGATCATGGTGCTGTTGTCGGGGACCATCACCAGCTCGGCCGTGGCGCTGGTGATCGCAATCCCCCTCGGCACCATCATCGCGATCTACCTGTCGGAGTTCGCGCCGTTCGTCGTGCGTGAGGTGGCCAAGCCTTTCCTCGAGCTGCTGGGCGGTGTCCCGACCATCATCTACGGCTTCTTCGCGCTGCTGTTCGTGACCCCGCTCCTGCAAAAACTGATCCCGGGCCTGCCCGGCTTCAGCCTGCTGTCCGCGGGGATCGTGATGGGAATCATGATCATCCCTTACGTCAGTTCGATAGCCGAAGACGCGATGCGCGCGGTGCCGATGCACCTGCGCGAAGGCTCGTACGCCATGGGCGCGACGCGATTCCAGACCGCGATCAAGATTGTCGTGCCGGCGGCGTTTTCCGGGATTGCGTCTGCCTACATCCTCGGGATCTCGCGCGCAGTCGGCGAGACGATGATCCTGGCGGTCGCAGCGGGGATGCAGCCCAACCTTACGTTCAATCCCATGGAGCCGGCCGCGACCATCACGGCATTCATCGTCCAGGTGGCGCTTGGCGACCTGCCGCACGGGTCGGTGGGTTACCAGACGATCTTTGCGGCCGGCCTGACCCTGATGCTCATGACGCTTGCCTTCAATATCGCCGGGCACATGCTGCGCAAGCGCTACAGGGAAGCCTACTGATGGCCTACGCCGGAAATCTCGAGCAGATTCGCGCGCTCATCGTCAAGCACAAGCGATGGGACATGATCTTCGCCGTGTGCGGGATCATCGCGCTGATGATCGGCTTGCTGACGTTCGTCGCATTGTTCCTCAACATGGCGATAGACGGGATCCCAAGGCTGAATGCGGAATTCTTCACGAACTTTCCTTCCCGCAAGCCGCAGCAGGCCGGGATCCTCTCTGCAATGGTGGGCTCGATGCTGGTGATGCTGGTCACCGGAGTGGTTGCCGTTCCGCTCGGCGTCGCCTCTGGCATCTACCTGGAAGAGTACGCACCGAAGAACCTGATGACCGACATCATCGAGATCAACATCACCAACCTCGCGGGCGTGCCTTCCATCGTATACGGCCTGCTCGCGCTGGGGCTGTTCGTCTACCAGTTCGGATTCGGCCAATCGATCCTCTCCGCGGGGCTGACGCTTGCGTTGCTGATCCTGCCCGTGGTGATCGTGGCGACCCGCGAAGCCATCCGGTCGATTCCGATCGGAATCCGCGAGGGTGCCTATGCGCTCGGCGCAACCAAGTGGCAGGTGAGCCGCGACCACATCATCCCGTACTCGACCGCCGGCATCCTGACCGGCGTGATCATCGGCATGTCGCGCGCGATAGGCGAGACGGCGCCGATCATCACCATCGGCGCACTGACGTTTATTGCGTTCCTGCCGCCGGCGCCGATCATGGCGGAGCCGCCGTACCTCTCGTTCGAATGGCTGACCTCCCCCTTCACCGTCATGCCGATCCAGATGTTCAACTGGACGTCGCGGCCCGAAGCCGCCTTCCAGCTTAATGCCGCGGCCGCGGGGTTCGTTTTGGTCCTGATGACCCTCGCGATGAACGGCCTGGCGATCTACATACGCTACAGACTCAGGAAGAACCTCAAATGGTAGCCGTGCGCGAAAACTACATGTTGCAGCCGAGGGAGAAGGAGTCGCTGCTGGCCGATTCCGTCGTGAAGGCCGAGGCGCTCAATCTCAACTTCTACTATGGCGAATTCCATGCGCTGAAGAGCCTCAACATGCCGGTGCACGAGAAGAAGGTGACCGCGCTGATCGGCCCGTCGGGTTGCGGCAAGTCGACGTTCCTGCGCTGCTTCAATCGCATGCACGACCTCTACCCGGGCAACCGGTACGAGGGCGAGATCCGGCTGCATCCCGACAACGTGAACGTGCTCGACAAGAGCGTCGATCCGATCGAAGTCCGCATGCGGATCAGCATGGTTTTCCAGAAGCCGAACCCGTTTCCGAAAACCATTTACGAAAACGTCGCGTACGGCCTGCGCGTGCGCGGGGAGACCCGTACCCGCGTGCTCAACGAAAAGGTCGAGGAAGCGCTGCGCGGAGCGGCCTTGTGGGACGAGGCGAAGGATAGGCTCGACAAGCCGGCGTTCAACCTGTCCGGCGGCCAGCAGCAGCGACTCTGCATTGCGCGTGCGCTGGCGACGAATCCCGAGATCCTCCTTTTCGACGAGCCGACGTCGGCACTCGATCCGATCGCCACCGGCGCGATCGAGGAGCTCATCCAGGACCTCAAGCACAAGGTCACCATCCTGATAGTTACGCACAACATGCAGCAGGCTGCGCGGGTGTCCGACTTCACCGCCTACATGTACCTGGGCGAGCTGATCGAATATGGCGAGACCGAGAAGATCTTCATCAAGCCCCAGCGCAAGCAGACCGAGGACTACATCACCGGCAGGTTTGGTTAGAGGCTGGCCGCTGGGGTAGGATGCGCGGCATCCATGTACGCCAGCGCACAGATTGCGGGCACCACCGGGGTGCACTTTGGCTGCTGGATCCAAAGGAGGCACTCATGGAACCCCTGATGATCATGAAGACCGCGTGCGCGCTGCTGGCGGTCACGGCGGTCGGCGGCCTGGCGATGGCCACGTTGCGCATGTCTAAGAAGGTCAATCCGCCGGCGTGGCTCGCGATGGTCCACGGCTTCATCTCGGCCGCCGCGGTCACGCTGCTGGCTTACGCCTGGTTCACCGTAGGCCTGCCGCCCATGGCGAGCGTGGCGCTGCTGCTGTTCGTGCTCGCTGCGCTCGGCGGCGTGGTGATGAACCTCAACTACCACTGGAAGGCGCTGCCGCTGCCGCTGGGACTGATGATCGGGCATGCGGGGTTGGCGATCGTGGGGTTTGGGCTGCTGCTGGTGGCTACGTTTCGCTAGTCAGATAGGGGCCAGGCTCGATTGCGTTTTGGATCGTGGATAATTTGACCATCGTTCCCGCAATCGAACCTGGCCCCAGTCGAAGCTGATGTGCTACTCCGCCATGGTCGAGCAGGAGCTGAAGAAGCTCGCGCGCATGGTCGCCACGGAGGTGGATTTCTCGGCGATCGAGCAGCTCTTTTCCCACCGCCTGCAGGACGACTCGATCAAGGTCGCGCGCGCATTCGAGGCCAACTTCGAATCGCCGCAATCCGCCGTCGAGGAGCGCATCAAGGACCACATCGGCCGGTATCGCGCCAAGGTGCGCGGCGAGCTCGAGAGCTCGCTCTTCGCCCTTCGAAAGCGCCTTGCCGGCGCCGAGCGCACGCTCGCCACCAGGCAAACCAAGAAGGCGCTGGAAGACCAGCGCATCGCCGCCAAGAAGATCGCGTGGACCATGGGCAAGCTTTCGGATCTCGGCCGCGCCGAGGCCGAGGAGGGCGACTCGCGCATCTTTCCGTTCTGGTACGCGCCGGTGATCGTGGTCCAGGACGGCCGGCGCATGATTCGCCCGATGCGCTACCACTGCCGCCCGAACGGCAAGCCGGAGTCGTACGACCGCCAATATGACGGCCTTTACAACGCGAGGCGCGACAACCTCGAGGGCTTCTGGCGCAACGTCTTCGGCCGCAACCACGCGATCCTGGTGGCAAAAAGCTTTTACGAAAACGTGGCGCTGCACGATTTCGAGCGGCGCGCGCTGCGCGAGGGCGAGAAGCAGCAGAACGTGGTGCTGCACTTCAATCCGCGCAGCTCGGAGCCGATGCTGGTCGCCTGCCTGTGGGATCGCTGGACCGCGCCGGGCAGGCCCGACCTCTACTCCTTCGCGGCGATCACCGACGAGCCGCCCCTCGAAGTGGCCGAGACCGGCCATGACCGCTGCATCATCCCGCTCGAGCCGGGCGCGATCGAGGCGTGGCTCAATCCGGGGCCGGACCGCAAGGCGCTGGATGCGCTGCTGGACGAGCGCGCGCGTCCCTACTACGAGCATCGCAAAGCTGCGTAGCAGGATCTGTAGGGAAATTCCTACTTGCGTTACAGGTGCAGGACTATTTTCCTATCGCGCCCTGCAACCGATTATCCGGGGGTGACGCCGCGAACCCGTGGCAATTGACCTATGCACCCAGGAGATGACATGAACATGACCGAAACGATGGCCGACACGGCCGACACCGCGGCCGCGAAGGCCAAGCCCGTGCTCGATCGCATCACGTCGATGGCGACGGATGCCGCCGACAAGGCCTATGCGATGAAAGGGCAGGCCAAGGACTACCTGGTCGAGCATGCCGACCAGCTCACGGCCAAGCAGAAAGAGATGGTCGACGAGGCCTCGAAGTACATCTCGGCCAACCCGCTCAAGGCCATCGGGGTTGCAGTACTGGCCGCGCTGGTCGCCGGCCGGCTGATGAAATAAGCGGCGGGTAGCAGGACAGGAAGGAAAAAAGCGCCGCCGGCGGCCCGGGAACCCGGGGCGCCGGCGGTTTTTTATTGCCTCAGACGCCGGGCGGGCGAGTCGGGATCGCCTGCCAGCCCGTGGCGCAACTGCGCACGTACGGGTAATAACCGTTCGACGAGGCGCAGTAATACCAGTTCGGCTGCGCGTAGTGCTGCGGCGCGGCCTGCTGCACATACGCGGGCTGTGCGTAGACCGGTGCAGGCGCGTAGGCGTAGGGCTGATACGGATACGGATACCCATAGCGATACCCGTACGCTGCATACGGCGAGTAATACGGGTAATAGCGCGGACCGTAGTAAGCCGATGCATAGAACGGCGCGCTCAGCGCGACGCCGAGCCCCAATCCCCAGCCGAAACCCCATCCACCCCGCGCGTTCGCCACGCCTGGCGCGGCTGCTGCAGCGAGTGCGCCTGCGACGATGGCTGCCTTTACGAATCTCATTCGACCCGCTCCTCCTTGATTGCGATAGGCAATTGAACCGCTCGCGGCCCGCTTGCACAACAGGAAATGTGTAACACGGCCGTCAGGCGGCGTGCCTTACTGGACGCCAGCGAGGCTGCGCACCTGGAAACGCCCGTCGTCGCGGAACAGGAAAGTTTCCATGAAATTGAGCGAGCCGTCGCTGCGGTTGCGAAGGCCGGCGGGCGCCGCGAAGGGCGCGGCGCGGTGGACGTTGCTTAACGCGATTTTTTCGAGCTGCTTGAAGCCGTTGGAGCGGGTGACGAACACTTTCGAGACGCGCCCGTCGCGGTCGATGGTCACGTCGAGGATCACGATGGACTTGAGGATCTTCGGCAGCGGATCGTGGAACACGTCCGGGTTGCTTTGGTAGATGCGCTCGGCGAACAGTTTTTTATACCCGTCGACCGAGGCGGCACGCGAGGCGGGCGCCCGGGGCGGCAACGCCGGCGCGAGGGCCACCTGGGGCGCGTAGGCCTGGGCCTCGTGGAGGGGCGCATTGGCCTCGGGTGAAACGCTCTGGCTTGGGGTCGAGCAGGAGGCAAGCAGCAGCATCGGGACGATGCCGAAGGCAAGCAGGCGGCGATCCATGGGGAAACGACCTCGCGAAAAACGCTGTTACAACTTACAGGCTGGCGAATTTGGTCCGGTCGGTGAGCACAACCCAGATCGCTTCACGCGACGCGGAAATCTCGCTCGAGAGCTTCGGGTCGCGGCCGAGCTGCGACTGGATGCTGGCGATCAGCCGCTCGTACGGCCGCCGCAGCGAGGAGACTTCGTTCTGGCTGCCCGAGTGCGCATTGCGAAAGCGGGCGAGAAGGTCGTTGACCTCGCGCTGCAGGGCGAGCTTCTGGAACACCGAGATCGCACGCGTATCGCGCACCCGCTGCTCGAGTTCCGTGAGGTTCATTTCGTGGCCCTGGGCTTGCACAGCGGCCTCGTTTTCGCCGGCGGCGAACGAGGCAGGGGCGAAAGCGGCAGTGGCGAATGCGCCTGCGACGAGGGCGGCCTTGGCAGCGGCGGTGATCTGGCGTCGGAAGGTCATCTCGGGTCCTTGTAAGGGGTTGACCGACATTGGACCCCGATTCGCCAACATGATCCACCTCTATTCTGTAAAAGGCCGCTTACATTTGTTTCCGGGCGTGTAGGGGCATTCCTACCGGATGAATTGGGATCGGACTATTACAAATTAAATATGAACGCCCCATGCTTGGTGCATTCGTTTCCACCTCAATCCACAAGGAGATCGTCATGGGTAAATATGTCCTCGGCTGGTTTCTCGGCATTCCCGCCGTGCTGCTGGTCGTGCTGTACCTGATTTTCCACTGAGAATCGCGTCGCGTTCGCAGCAATGGAAGAGTATCGGCCGGTGCGCGCAATACCGGACCGCTCGCGCATCAACCTCGATGAAATCCAGGAGGTGAAGTACTGGACGAGGGAACTCCGGGTGAGCGAGTCGAAGCTCAAGGAACTGGTCGCCAAGGTCGGCGCCGCAGCCGACAAGGTGCGGCGCGCCGCCCTGAGCATGTAGCCGGGGCGTGGCGCCCTTAACGTTCGCTGCCGCACAGCCATTCGCTTGCGCACGGCGGACCATGCCCCATGGCGCGACTCCGTGCCAGCACCTCCCACCAGGAAAATCCCATGAAAGCAGCATCGGACGAGACCATTTCGGCGATCGACAAGGCATCCACCGCGTTCAAGTCAGCCATCGGCGACGCGGAATCGCAGGTAAAGGCAATCGTAGAAAAGGCTTCGGACCGCGCAGCGATCGCCCGCACCGACGCAACCGCCTGGCTGGGCAAGCGCGGCGACGAGCTTTCGGCAGCGCAAGGCAAGGTTGTAGACCAGACTTCGAGCTATATCTCCGCCAATCCCCTCAAGGCGGTCGGCATTGCGGTCGTAGCCGCGCTGATCGTCGGGCGCCTGTTCCGCTAGACGCAAAAACGCCGGCCCGGGCGGCAATTTGCCACCGGGACCGGCGCATGGATCCTAGGCTGCGTCTTAGTACCGCGGGTACTGCGGATACGAAGGCTGCTGGTACGGCTGTTGGTAGCCCTGCTGGGGATACTGCTGCGGGTAGGAATACTGGTCCGCGTAAGGCTGCTGCTGGTATTGCGGCTGTGCATAGCCTTGGCCGTAGCCGTAGTCCGGGCCGTAAGCCGCCGGCGGGTAATAAGCCGGGGCAGGCGGGTAGTAAGCCGGCGCGTAGTAGGCGGGCGCGTAGTAGGAGGCAGCCGCAATGAACGGCAGGGCGGCAGCGAACCCGAAGGCGACGCTGCGCCCGTAGCCGCCCCGGTAGCCGCCGTAGTGCCCGCCACCATGATGCCCTCCGCCATGATGCCCGCTGTAGGAGCGGCCCGAGTAGCCGCCCCGTCCGGCGGCCTCAGCGAATGCCGGCGCCGCCGCCGTCGCGATTGCCGCTGCTGCCAAGACTGCTTTTACGAGTTTCATTCGGAACCTTACCGGATGGGTTGATTGGATCCATTGGACGCCGCCTGACCCGGACTAGCCAGAAATTAAGTGTAAAACCCGCTTACAAATGAGGCCCGGCAGTGAGGAGGCTTGGCCCGGACGTTATGCACCGCACGGATGGCGGGGCGAAGTTCTGGCATCCTTGCATAATGTCAAACGACGATAAATCGAAAAAAGGCCTCGACCGCACCCTCATCGGCTTCGGCCAGGAATACGAGGTGCGCTTCTGGTGCAACTCGCTGGGCTGCACCCAGAACGCCTTGCGCGCAGCGGTCCGCGCGGTCGGCAACAGTGCAGAAGCGGTGCGGACCTACCTCAAGAAGAAGTAGGCAGGCCCAAAAAAACACGCGGAGGGCTGGAGGGCCCCCCGCGCTTACTGCCCCGCCTTGCGGCGGGCCTTCCGAACGCGGCTGGAATTACTGTTGCGGCACGCCGTTGCTCGTCAGCCCTCGTGAACTTCGATCTTCCCCGCAGTCGCCTGGGAATTCTGTCCGCGCTCCGCTGTTGGTGGGCGTCGGCTATCGCCTACACAAGGGTGTCTAATCTGCCTAACGGCCGGCCTGTGGGAGATCAACATGGAGTCGCGCTCGCCGTCGACGCCGGGCTTCACGCCGACGCCTTTCAAGATCAGCCAGTGCATCACCCCCATCGATGCCAAGGCCAATGTGGGCGGGCAGAGCCTCGTTACCCAGAACAAGCTCTCCGCGAGGCGCGTTGGCGGGTGCTAGGACACCCAGGCGACGGATATTTCTGACGGGCGGGAAAGACCTCGAGGCGACAGACGCCCGGGCGCAGGGAATTTATCTTCGGGTCATTCCAATCCTGCGGCCAGACCATGAAAATCCACCACAAATTCAGAGTACTGCTCGGCGCGGTGGCTCTCGGGCTCGCGTCCGCTTCTTTCGCCGGCCCCGCCGTCGACGACCCGAGCACCGAAGAACTCCAGGCCAACCAGATGAACCTCACGCAGCTCGAGGACCGGCTTCGCGCGACCAAAGCGATCGGCGGCCTCAAGAAGCTTTCGCTCAAGTCGGAGATCGACGGGCTGCTCGCGAAATTCCGCACGGCGCATGCAAGCGGCAATAGCGCGCCCCAGATCCGCGCGCTGCGCCAGCCCTACAACACCCTGATCGCCAGGATCGACGGCATGCTGGGCCAGGATCCTGCGCTTGCGCGCGACATTTTGGCCGCCAAGGATACGATCTTCGAGAGGCTCGCGGACCGCACGCAGTTCGCGATGATGAATTAATTCCTGCACTACACTGAAAGTGTGGTCCTTCACAGACGACCCCGGCATCGTCGTCTAGCCTCGGCTCTTTGAGGAGAAGGCGCTGCAGAACGAACTCGCCCTAAGCAACGAAGCCAAAGGCGCCCGATATCCGAAATCCGAGGCCCATCGCCGGTTTCTGTCCGCGGTCGGTGCCGCTGCGTTGCTGGTCGCGGGCGGGGTGTTCTTCGCCATCGCCGAGGACGTCGCCACGGGTGCGCCCCTGGTGCTGCTCGATGTGCGCGTCGCCAACTGGCTCCATGCGCATGCGACGCCGGCGCTCAACAAGTTCTTCCTCGACGTTTCGCTGGTCCACGACGTGGCCTCGATCTCGGTCTACACGCTGGTCGTGGCCGGGATCCTCGCTTCGCAGGGCGACTGGTATTGGGCGCGGCGCGTGGTTGTCGTCGTCACCACGGGCATGCTGTTCAACTCGGCGCTCAAGCTTGCCTACCTGCGGACGCGCCCGACCTTCGAGCATCCGATCGTCACGCTGACGAGCTACAGCTTTCCGAGCGGCCACACGGCGGGCACCACGCTCTTCTACGGTATTTTCGCGGTGGTGCTGATCTCGCGGCTCGAAAGCCTTGCTGCGCGCGCCTGCTGCGTGGCCGCCTTCCTGCTGATGGTGGCGCTGGTCGCGATTTCGAGAATGTACTTGGGGGCCCATTACATGAGCGACGTTGCCGCCGCGGCCTGCGCCGCCGTGGCCTGGACCGCTTTCGTGCTCATGGCGCTCCCCAAGTTCGAGAAGCGATAGCCCCCCGTTTTTCTTACGCAGCCGTGGGCGATCGGAGGACAGACGAGGCTGGGTAGCGGGCCTAGATTGGCGCTACCAATCCAGAGGCGCCCAAAGATGACCCCGAACCGGAAATTTCAGTCCCTCCTTGGCGCCGTGGCGCTTAGCGTTGCCTCGGCGTCCTTCGCGGCGCAACCCCTGCCAATGAACCCGATGCTGATCGACGCGCTGACGCCAGCCGCGCCGAGGGTCGAGGAACTCAGCGCGCGCGCGCTCGAAGACCGCCTGCGCGATACCAAGGCGATTCCCGCGGCCCGCAAGGCGGAGTTGAGGTCGGAAGTCGAAGCGCTTTCGGAGCAGTTCCGCCAGGCCTATGCGACCGGCCACCCGGAGCTGTCCTCCCTGCGCGAGCCGTATGACCGGCTGCTCACGAAAATCCAGTCGCTGGCCAAGCGGGACCATCGGCTGGCGCGCGACATCGCGGCGTCGAAAGACTCGATCTGGCAGTCGCTCGCCGACCGCTCGCAGTTCGCCAGCCTGAACTGAAACCTTCAGGCCGCGGCGACGGCCTCGATTTCCAGCAGGATCTCGTCCGCGTAAAGGCTTGAGACTTCCACCAGCGTGACCGCAGGCGCCGCCACGGGCGTCACCGATCCCAGGAATTTCTGGCGCGCGGCGCGGTACTGCAGGAGGTTGCCCATGTCGCGCACGAACACCGTCATCTTCACGAGGTCGCGCGCCGTACATCCGACGCTCGCGAGCGCCGCGGCGAGGTTCCTGAACACCTGCTCGACCTGCGCCTCGAAATTCCCGACGCCGACGATCTCCCCCTTGTTGTCCACCGGCACCTGCCCGGCGATGTAGATCGTCCGCGCCGCGCGAACCTCCACCACCTGCGAATAGCCCACGGACGCGGGCAGGGTGGTCGGATTGACGTACTTGATCTCTGCGGTCATGGCTCTCTCCGGGTGGGGGTGGCAACATTCTGTTTTGGAGAACCTCGCCGATATTGGCTCTCCTGCCAGTTGGTGTATCGGTGCCGATAAATTAACGGGGTCAGAGTCGATTTATGCAGTCCGATAAATCGACTCTGACCCGATTTATTATCGCCCTTCGTCGAAAAAGAGCTGCACCTCGCGGAAGAGCTGCATGCGGTTCTTTTCGGTGAGCACCACGTGGGAGGCGTCGCCCAGGACGACCATCCGCTTGGAAGGCGCGTTCACCAGCAGGGGGAAGAGGGTCTGCGCCATGTAGAGCGGCGTGTCGTTGTCCTGCTCGCCGATGAAGATGAAGGTGGGCACGCGGATGTTCGCGGGGTCGTAGGGCGCCTTGCCCGGGCCCCAGGTCTCGCGCCCGTCCAGCACGACGCCGTTGGGCGCGCGAAACGCACGCGGGTTCTGCGTCTTCGACCATGGGTCGCTCGCCAGGGCCGCTTCCATGTAGGCGTCGAACCAGTGCGCCGGCATGCGGCCTTCGACCGCGCCGGGCTTCTGGCCGGCGGCGCGGCGCTTCCTCACGCCCTCCTCGGTCACGATGCGGTAGGCGCCGATCTGGCCGCCGGCATCGACCGCCGACTGCCCCTGGGTGCGGATCCACTGCGGCGCGAACAGCGCGAGCCGGTGCACCTTGGCGTTGTGCTGCGCGGTGTAGGACGCCATGATCGTCGTGCCCCACGAGTGCCCGAGCAGGCTGATCTTGTCCACTCCACGGCGCTTACGGATGAAATCCACTGCGGTGTTCACGTCGCTGGTGGCCTGCGGCAAGCGCACGACCGGCGGGTTGCTCATCGGCGGCGCGTCCAGTTCTTTCGGCCGCGTCGAGCGCCCGTAACCGCGCACGCTGACGAAGTAAACGTCGTTTCCTTGCCGCGCCATCCACTCCATCCACGACAGGCCGTCGAGCTTGAGGTCGAACCCGGCTTCCGGCGGCGTGGTCGCGCCGTGGACGAACAGGATGATGTTGCCGGGGGCGAAGCGATTAAGGTCGGCCGGGCGCTTGTTGCGTACGTGGATCTGGTAGCCCGGATCGGCGGCCGGGACCATGAAGTCTTCTGTGACGAGATCGGCGTCGGAGCGGGCGGGGTTCTGGGCGCAGCCGGCGAGCACCAGCGCGAGGGCAACGACGGAAAGGCCGGTGAGGCGGCGCAAGAAGGTCATTCGATTGTCTCCTTATAGTTGTAGCCGGACTTTATGCCAATAATCCCGTCCGGTTCAATCGAGAAGCAGGCCCGAATGGCGATTCCGACCCCCGGCGTGCGAAACAGCAAGGCTGCCGGACTTTTCCTCCTGCTGGTTTTCGCCTGCGCAATGCCGGCGCTGCTCAGCGATTTCCAGCTCTTCAAGCTCACCAACGTCGTGGTCTACGCGATTGCGCTGCTCGGCATCAACATCGTGACCGGCTACAACGGCCAGGTGTCGCTCGGCCATGGCGCGTTCTTCACCCTGGGCGCTTACACGGCCGCGATCCTCATGGTGTTCTTCGCGGTCCCGCATTGGGCCGCGCTGCCGGTCGCCGGAGTTGTGTGCCTGGTCGCGGGTGTGTTGTTCGCGTTGCCGGTGATGAGATTGGAGGGCATGCATCTCGCGATGGCCACTTTCGCGCTGGCCGGCGTGACGCCGGAACTGGCGAACTACAAGGGCATCGCCAGTTGGACCGGCGGCAGCCAGGGCCTTGGGATCGACCGGCCGGCGGTACCGTTTGGATTGCCGCTCACTTACGATCAGTGGATCTTCCTCCTTGCGCTGCTGGTGCTGGTGTTGTCTTTCATCACCGCGTCGAACCTGCTCGGCGGCCGCATCGGCCGCGCGATCGTTGCGGTGCGCGACCATCCGCTCGGCGCGCAGGCGATGGGCGTCAATACCGCGTTCTACAAGACGCTGACTTTCGGCATCAGCACGATGTACACCGGGCTTGCGGGCGCGCTGTCGGCGATGGCGCTGCTTTACGCGGCGCCCGCGGGAATTTTCGTTTCGCTCGGCTTCCTGATCGGCGCCGCCGTCGGCGGCCTCGCGTCCTTGAGCGGCGCGATTTACGGCGCGATCTTCCTCCAGGTGATCCTGCTTTTCGCCGGCACCGTGGCGCAGTCGGTCAAGACGCCCGCGGTGCTCGCGATCTACGGCGTCGCCGTGATCGCTTGCCTGCATCTCATGCCGACCGGGGTGGCAGGGTTATTGAAGCGGCTGCGAAAATAAATTGGGTCAGAGTCGATTTGCGAAAACCCATAAATCGACTCTGACCCCATTTATCCACCAATTGAGCGCCATTTATCGGCGGCGGCCTTTGTACGGTTGCGCACAGCCAAATTCGCGGGTTCGGCAGACGATGTCGCGATATGACCTCCTTCATCGAGTCTGCCATGAACTACATCGTTACCCGTACGAGGGCCGTCGCCCTCCTGGTCGGGATCGCGCTCGTTGCCTTAAGCGGTCTTGCCGCGGCTGAACCGCCTTTGCGCGCGGCGCGCCTGAGCTTCATCAGCGGCACGGTGATCTTCTCGCCGGCCGGGCAATCCGAGTGGGTGCGCGCCGTGGTCAACCGGCCGCTTACGAGCGGCGATCGCCTGTGGGTGGATGCCGGATCCCGCGCAGAGCTGCAGGTCGGCGGAGCGGCGATCCGCCTCGGACCCTCGACCAGCCTGGTGCTGTCGAACCTCGACGACCGGATCGCGCAACTCGAGCTCGATCGCGGCACGCTCAAGGTGCGCGTGCGCCGAATGGGCGCAAACCAGGCGTTCGAGGTGAACACGCCGAATCTCGCCGTGTCGATGCGCCGCGCCGGCGAATACCGGATCGACTCGGATCCCAATGAAGACGCGACTTCGGTCGCGGTGCAAAGCGGCCGCGCCGAACTCTATGGCGAGCGCGGCTCGTACGCGGTGGCCGCGGGCCAGGGCTATCGCTTCTACGGCACCAGCCTCAACGACTACGACCGGCTTGCGAAGTACCGTGACGACGACCTCGACCGCTGGGCGCGCGAGCGCGACCGCCGGATCGAGACTTCGCGTTCGGCGCGTTACGTTTCGCCGGACGTGGTCGGCTACGAGGAACTCGATGCCTACGGGACCTGGGGCACCGACCAGGACTACGGCAATGTCTGGCGGCCCTCGCGTGTCGCGTCCGGGTGGACGCCGTATCGCGACGGCCACTGGTCGTGGGTCGACCCGTGGGGCTGGACCTGGGTGGACGACGCGCCGTGGGGCTATGCCGTGTCCCACTACGGGCGCTGGGCCAACTTGCGCGGCTCGTGGGTCTGGGTCCCGGGCCCGCAGCGCGAGCAGGCCGTCTATGCGCCTGCGCTTGTCGGCTTCGTCGATGGGCGGAACCTGCAGCTGGCCTCCGCAGTGGGCACCGCGATCGCCGCGGCGATCGGATGGTTCCCGCTCGCGCCGAAAGAGGTTTACCGGCCTTCGTATCCGGTGAGCCGCGGCTATTTCGATCGCGTCAATCGCAGCAACACCGTGGTCGCGCCGGCGACGATCACCAATATCTACAACACCACGATCGTCAACCGCACCACGAACGTGACCAACGTCACCTACGCGAACCAGCGAGTTCCGGGCGCATTGATTGCCGTCCCGGCCCAGGCGTTCGTGCAGTCGCAGCCTGTCGCGAAGGCCGCGGTACCGGTGGCCAAGGAAGCGGCAGTGGCTGCGCCAGTGGCGGCGGTCGCCGCGGTCGCGCCCGTGCAGCAGAGCGTCCAGGGCTCAGGCGCGCCGGTTGCCGGCACACGGCCGCCCGGGCGCCAGCGCAATGTGATCGCGCGGACCGCGCCGCCACCTGCGCCGCCGGCGTTCGCGGCGCAGCAGTCGCAGCTCGCAGCGACGCCAGGGGTGCCGATCGACCCGGCCAAGCGCGCCCAGTTGCAACCCGCGGCTTCGGCCGCACCCGCTGTGGTCACCGCCGCTCAGGCGCCGGCGCCAACCGCTGCGCCGCCGGCGACCGCGCCGGGCGCAAGGTCGGGCGACGCGCGAAGGGCCGATGCCGGCCGCAGGGACGGCGCGCGCCCGGAAGCAGCGCGCGCAGATCCGGAAGCGGCAAAAGTGGAAGCGGCAAAAGCCGATGCCGCTAAAGCAGACGCAGCCAAAGCAGACGCGGCCAAAGCAGATGCAGCCAAAGCCGCAGCCTCGAAAGGCGATGCAATGAAAGCGGAAGCTGCAAGGCTGCCAGCGCCAAGGGCGACGAGTCGCGCGGCGAAGGCCGAAGGGGCGGGCCTGGCAAAGGCGAAGCAAGAGCCGCTGATGCCGCCGCTGCAGAAGCCGCCAAGGCGGCGAGCGCGAAAGCCGAAGCCGCAAAAATCGAAGCGGCCAAGGCAGACGCGGCGAAAGTCGAAGCTGCGAAAGCCGCAGCAGCCAGGACCGAAGCAGCGAAGGTCGAAGCCGCGAGAGCGGAGGCTGCGAAAGCCGACGCCGCGAAGGCGGCCACTGCCAAGGCGGAAGCCGCCAAGGCGGAGGCAGCGAAAGCGGAGTCCGCCAGGGCCGAAGCCGCCAAAGCCGAAGCTGCCAAGGCCGACGCCGCAAAAGCCAAAGGCGATGCAGCGCGCGCCGAAGCCGCGAAACAGGAAGCTGTGAAGGCCGAGGCAGCGAAAGCAGAGGCCGCCACGGCCGCGTCAGCGAGGGCCGACGCCGCGAAGGCCGAGGCTGCAAAAGCGGAGGCTGCGAGGGCCGAAGCGGCGAAACAGGAAAACGCCAGGACGGAGGCCGCGAAAGCCGAAGCGGCGAAGGCAGCCACTGCGAAGGCGGAAGCGGCGAAAGCCGAGGCGGCGAAAGCAGAAACAGCGAGAGCCGAGGCTGCCAAAGCAAAGGCAGATGCAGAACGAGCGGAAGCCGTTAAACAGGAAACTGCGAAGGCGGAGGCCGCGAAAGCCGAAGCCGCGAAGGCCGCGTCAGCCAAAGCCGAAGCTGCGAAGGCAGAAGCCGCGAAAGCGGAAATTGCGAAAGCCGAAGCCGCCAAGATCGAGGCCGCCAAGGCCGCTGCGGCAAAAGCTGAAGCTGCCAAAGCCGAAGCTGCGAAGGTCGAGGCTGCGAAAGTGGAGGCCGCGAAAGTCGAAGCAGCCAAGGCCGCCGCATCGAAAGCGGCGACAGCCAAGGCCGAGTCAGAGAAAGCCGAGACGGCGAAAGCCGAAGCCAAAGCCGAAGCCGACAAGCTCGATCCCGACAAGACCGCGCCGACCGCCGATGCCAAGAAGGGCCGGCGCGGCAGGAGCGACGAAGAAAAGAAATAATCAGGGCGGAATCGGAATCTTCAACAATTTATTCAGGAGAAGCGCGCCGTTATCGGCTCTCCTGCCAGTTGGTGTATCGGTGCCGGTACATTTAATCGTGGTCTGTCCCCGATTGGCTGCTACCGGGTCAACCACCCAGCATCGCGAGGGCCTACATCGGCTTGAGGTTCGCATCCTTTGCGATCTTGCCGAAGATGCCCGTCCAGTGCTCGTAGCGTTTCCTGAGTTCTTCCGGCGTACTCGACATCGGCACCGAGCCGCCCTTGATGAATTTCTCGCGCACGTCCGGGGAGGCGAGGGCGCGCACCATCGTTGCGTTGAGGGTGTTGACCACGTCGCGGCTCATGCCGGCCGGGCCCATGAAGCTGCGCCACGACGGCATTTCGTAACCGGGCAGCCCGGCTTCGGCCATGGCCGGGACCTCGGGAAACAACTCCGAGCGGGTGATCGAGGTCACCGCCAGCACGCGCACCTTGTCCTTGTGGGTCTGGGCGACCACCACCGGGGTGAAGTGGTAATCGACCCGTCCGGTGACCACGTCGAGCGCGGCTTCGGCGGCGCCCTTGTAGGGGATTTCGACCACGTCGATCCCGGCCGAGCTGTTGAAAAGCATCGCGCTCCAATAAGGGATCTGGCCGGCGCCGAGCGTGGCGAAGGTCATCCTGCCGGGCTTGCCCTTGGCCAGCGCGATCAGCTCCCTGACGTTGTTCGCGGGGACCGTCTTCGCAACGATGAGCGCGAAGGGGGAGACTTCGATCAGCGAGATCGGCGTGAAATCGCGCTGCAGGTCGTAGGTGACGCTCGCATTGGCGAAACGCGCGCCGGCCATCGAGCCGCCTGCAAGCAGCAGGGTATAGCCGTCCGGCGCCGCCTTGGCCACCAGCGTCTGGCCGATCGATCCGCCGGCGCCCGGGCGGTTCTCGATGACGAACTGCTGGCCGAGCATCTCGCCCATCTTGTTGGCCATGAGGCGAGCGGCGAAGTCGTCGCCGCCGCCGGCGCCTGCCGGCACGATGACGTGCACCGGCTTGGACGGGTAGGCCTGCCCGAAGGCCAGGCACGACCAGAGTGCGAGAATCCCAACGATGCCAATTGCCTGCCGCAGCTGCCTGCTCATTTGATCTCCCTCAAGTTGTTTTCAGGATACAAGCAAGCGGCGGACCACATCGGCGAAGTTATCGCCTATTGGTTTTTTCTGGGAAGCGGCTAAACCGGGGTTCCGAACACGGGCCGGTACATCGTGGCGCGAAGGCTTTCCTTGCACTCGCGGTACTCCGCGACGATGTAGTTGATCTTGTCCGACACGTCGTCGGAGGTCACGCCCCAGTTGCAGGCAGCGATCTCCCTCGCCGAAAAGACCACGTCGATGCGGGGGCAGCCCACCGGGACGACGGCCATTCGCAGGAACTCCGGCGGCGCGCCATCGGCGGGCCAGGCGGGATGGGCGATGCTGGCGCCTTCAATGCGTGCGCCCGCTTCCTCGAGCCTCGTCTCGATGCAGATCCGGATGTTGCCGAGACCGGCGTTGTAGGCCGCCACGGTTTCGGCGGAATTCACGCCTGCCCCCCGGTGCCCTCGTTGTCGGGACACTTGGGCAGAGGATGGAACTCCCCGGTAGCGTCTTCGCCCCCCGCGCTTTCGGCCTTTGGGCTCCCGGCACGCACAATGGTGATCTCGTCCACCGCCGAGTCGACGCCCGCGTGCTGCGTCTCGAACGAGAACGTCGACCTGCAGAGCAGGCAATTGAACTGGCGCGCGCCGGTTTCCCGCGAGGTTCCCGAGAACACGAGGTACGGGTGCGCGCGGGTCGGCTGCATGGAGGCGCTGATGAGCCCCAGGCAATCGGTACAGCTGCTTCCTTCGGTTGATGCGTTCACGTTGGTTGTCCCTTGAAATGTGTAGCGAATCGTAACGGCGCGCCTTTTTTTGCTGTATCGGGCAACGTCCCCTGGTTGCAGTCAGACGACTTCCTACATCCGCCCCTAAAAACAAAACGCGGAAGGGGAGGCTTCCGCGTTTCGTTTGCTGCCGTCTAATGCGCGGCCGGCTTATCCCTTAGTACGGGAGCATTTCCTCGCGCCAGATGTACCACGTGTCGTACTGCGTCGGCACGCCGTTGTTCTGCACCCGGTTCGGGTTGGGGGTGGTGGTGATTGTGTTCGGCACATAAACGTTGCGGCGGCCCGCGACCGGCTCGCTCATGCTCGGCGCCGGGACGACCCAGACAGTCCCGTCCGGCATCGACGGCGGGGTCGAATAGACATACCTCCCGTCCGAATACATGTACGTCCCGGTGGCGGGCGAACCGTCCGGATAGACGGCATACGGGTAACTGCCGCTCTGCGTGCGCATATCGGAGTTCTGCGCCTTGTTCGAATTCGGCGACGTGGTGATCTGCGCCGAGGCCGTCCCGCAGACGAGGCCCATCGCAATGGCTGCTGCAATCGTGGTGGTTTTGAGGTTCATGGTGCAACTCCTGGCAAAGTGAGTAAACGGGCTGTGTGTTCAGCCCCTGTGACTCATGATGGCGCCGCGGAGGACAGGTTTCTGTCAGGGTGAGCCTGCGATCCATGCAGGAGATGTCCTACATGGGGCTCGTTTATTCACCACGTTCCCAATCGCCTCAGAGCCCAGGCGAGCAGGGCAATCCCAATGCGCAGCGGCTCGAACAATGCGATCGGGACGAGCGCCGCCAGGAACCACCGCAGCTTCGAAGGCGTCAGCAGGACCCATGCGGACGTCGCTGCGAATCCGAAGACGAAGTAGCTGGAGCGTTCCAGGAAGTCCACCGTTTCGAAAGCGAGGCCCGAGTCGAGCAGGCGCTGCGTGGCGTTGGTCGCGGCTGCCGCGAGCAGGGCGGGCACAACGAGGATTGCGATCACCACCTTCGGCACGCGATCGCCATGGAAGAGGCGGGTGGCCGCAAAGAAGCCCGCGAGGGCTCCCACTAAAGCGGCGGCAAGCAGGATCAGCAGCGACATTCAGCGGCGCGCGGGCCGCGAAGTTGCCCGGATCGGCGTGCCGAAGACCATCGTCCAGTAAGTACCCATCGGGCCGCGGCGGTTGCTCGCCATGGCCACGGCCATCTCCGTGTACTCGGCGTTCATGAGGTTGGCGCAGTGGCCGGCGCTCGCGAGCCAGGCGCCCATCGCCGCTTCGGGCGTCGGCTGGCCCTGGGCGATGTTCTCGGCGGTCGCGCCGTAGTCGTAGCCGGCGCGCTCGACGCGCACGTGCGGCGGCGTGCCGTCGCGCGAGTTGTGGCTCATTTGGCCGGTCGCGGCCATGTCTTCCGAATGGCTGCGCGCGGCGCGCGCCAGCGCCTCGTTC
>JANMDK010000361.1:0-2714 GCA_031376265.1 Pseudomonadota bacterium | reverse complement strand
CGGACGAACCTCGATGTGCAGACCGATGCGCATTGCACCCGCGTGGTTTTCGAAGGCACTCGCGCGACCGGTGTCAGGTACAGGCAGGGTGGCTTCGAGAGGCAGGCCGATTGCCGGGGCGAGGTGATCCTTGCGGCGGGGGCGATTCAGAGCCCCCAACTCCTGCAGCTGTCGGGAGTCGGCCCGGGCGCGCTCCTTCGATGCAGCCGAACTACCTGTCGACAGAGCATGACCAGCGATGCGCGATTGCCGCAGTCAAGCTCGCGCGCAAGCTCGCACTGACCGATGCAATGAAGCCGTACGTGGCCTCGGAGTACAAGCCTGGCGCAGACGCGGTGACCGACGCAGACCTGCTGGAGTTCGCTAAGAACAACGGCGCCACCATCTTCCACCCATCCGGCACCTGCAAGATGGGCAGCGATCCGATGGCGGTGGTCGACGACCGGTTGCGCGTTCACGGATTCCAAGGGCTGCGTGTCGTAGACTGCTCCATCATGCCGACGCTGGTATCGGGCAACACCTATGCGCCGGCGGTTATGATTGCGGAAAAGGCTGCAGACCTGATCCTGGAGGAGGCATCATGAAATTTCCCCGCCGCACATTCCTGAACCTGGCCCTTGGTACTGCTGCGTTGTCGGCAGTGCCCCGCATCGCCCGGGCGCAAGCCTATCCGGCACGACCGGTGCGCATCGTCGTCGGCTTTCCTCCCGGCGGGGCCACCGACATCCAGGCCCGCCTGATGGGTCAATGGCTGTCCGAACGCCTCGGCCAGCAATTCGTCGTCGAGAACCGCGCCGGCGCAAGCGGCAACATCGGCACCGAGGTGGTCGTCAAGGCGCCCGCGGATGGCTACACGCTGCTGCAGGTCGTCACTCCGCATGCGATCAATTCGGCGCTCTACTCCAATCTCAACTTCGACTTCGTCCGGGACATCGCGCCGGTCGTCTGCGCAGCCCGGCTTTCCTACGTCGTAGTGGTGAACCCGTCGGTCCCGGCCGCGACGATTCCTGAGTTCATTGCCTACGCCAAGGCCAACCCGGGAAAGATCAACTACGGGTCGGCCGGCCAGGGCACCCCGCAAAACATTACCTGCGAGCTCTTCAAGATGATGACCGGGGTGAACCTGGTGCACGTTCCGTACAAGGGCGGCGCGCCTGCGGTCACCGACCTGATCGCCGGCCACGTGCAGGTCGTTTTCGCCCCTGTGTCGGAGGCGATGCCGCAGATCAAGGCCGGCAAGCTGCGCACCCTGGCAGTCACGACCGCGTCCCGATTGAGCGTGCTGCCGGACGTCCCGACAATCGCGGAGTTCGTGCCCGGTTACGAGGCCAGCGGTTTTGCGGGCATTGGCGCGCCCAGGAACACCCCGCCCGAAATCATCGCCATGCTCAACAAGGAGTGCAATGCCGGCCTCGCCGACGCCAAGATCCAGGCACGTATCGTCGAACTGGGCGGCACGGTGCTTGGAGGCACGCCTGCGGAATTCGGGGCGATCATCTCGGAGGCCACGGAGAAGTGGGCGAGGGTGATCAAGTTCGCGGGGATCAAGGCGGAGTAGGCCCGGGATCAGTTGCTTGCTGGCTTCCGCCCTCTTAGCGCATCGATGCTCCACGCGCCTGCGCCCGCTGCGGCAAAGAATAGGAAGATGAAGCAGTAAAGGACCGCAAGCTCGCCCTGGTTCAGCATCGGAAGCAACGCACTTCCCTTGCTTGCGTGCGCCATGAAGTACGCAGCGGCCATGAATCCGCTCAGGACGAACGCTACCGGTCTTGTGAAGAGGCCGATCAGGATCAGCGCGCCTCCAAAGACCTCGAGGATTCCCGCCAGCCCCATCATCGACATCAATTGCACACCGTCGAACATTGCCACGTGCGGGGCACCGAACAGCTTCGCTGTCCCATGTGGGATGAAGAGATAGGCCGTGACTATGCGAAGGATCGCAAGCAAACGCGGCTGCCAAGCCATGAAAAATGCGTTATCGAGCGCCATTGCGTTCTCCTTGTATAATTTCATGTATGAAATAAAACATTCATATATGATATCACATGACCAACATCACAGACCCCGCCAATGAGGAGTGCTTCATGACGTTCAAGTTCCACCACATGAACCTGTGCACGGACAACCTGCCGCGCCTGACGAAGTTCTACCAGACGCTCTTTGACCTCGGCACGATCCGGGACGAGGAACACACCCGCGTGAATTCGGAAAGCACGACAGTCGGCTACAACGGCAAGGTGGATTTCCTGAGCGACGGTGCGATCGAATTCCACTGGGCCGAGAGGGATGTCGATACCGGGTTCAAGATGAAGCAGATCGTCAATCCGATGTCGAAGGGTCATTTCTGCTTCCGCACGAACGACATCAAGGGCTTCATGCGCAAGCTCGACGAGCGCGGCGTCCGGTACTCGGACTACGGCAAGTGGGCGATTGCCGGCTGGTACCAGGTCTTCCTCCAGGATCCCGACGGCAACGTCATCGAGGTCCACCAGCCGGGGATGTGATGGCCGCGACCAGGGCAAGCAAGGCTGCTGCGGAGGCGCCCGCTTACGCTGCCCCCGCGCTGGAGAAGGGCCTCGACATCCTCGAGATGCTCTGCCGGAGCGAAAAGCCGCTGACCCAGAAGCAGATCGCCGAGGAACTGGACCGCAGCGTGGGCGAGATCTATCGAATGCTCACCTGCCTGGTGAGCAGGAACTACGTGGTCAGCATCG
>JANMDK010000359.1:0-18244 GCA_031376265.1 Pseudomonadota bacterium | reverse complement strand
GCTTCGGCCAGGCGAATAGCTTCTAACTTGAACTCGCGGCTGTACTGCTTGTACGGTCTTCGTTCCACGGTGCGCTCCTATCAAGGTGAGTATCCCCTCTTTGGAGCGTCCACCATTCGTGGGTAAGATCACTCTGACCCCGTTTATCTAGACCTGACCCCATCACTTAGAATTGGCCATGGCCCGTTCCTACGTCCACGGCTACGACCTCAAGGAAAGCCTGCGCCTGCAGGACCAGGCCTCGTCGCTGGTCGAACTGCTGCATTCCGACACGGCGTATGCGGAAGGCGAGACGGTTCTCGAAGCAGGGTGCGGCATCGGCTCGCAGACCGTGACGCTGGCGCGCAACAGCCCCAAGGCGCGGATCACCTCGATCGACATCTCGGATACGCAGCTCGCGCAGGCCCGCCAGGCGATCGAGGCGAGCGGGGCGCGCAATGTCACGCTGCAGAAAGCGGACATCTTCAACCTGCCGTTTGCGCCGCACTCGTTCGACCACGTGTTCGTGTGCTTCGTGCTCGAGCACCTGCCGCGCCCGGCCGAGGCACTGCAGGCGCTGAAGAAAATGCTCAAGCCCGGTGGCACGCTGACCGTGATCGAGGGCGATCACGGGTCGGCTTATTACCACCCCCGCAGTGACTCGGCGCAGGAGGCGATCCAGTGCCTCGTCGACCTGCAGGCCAAGGCGGGCGGAAACTCGCTCATCGGGCGCGAGCTCTATCCGCTGGTCAGCGCAGCCGGTTTTCTCAACGTTCAGGTCTCGCCGCGCATGGTCTACGCGGACTGGAGCAAGCCGCTGTTGGTGGAGGGCTTCACCAGGAAGACTTTCACCGCGATGGTCGAGGGCGTGCGCGAGCCCGCGATCGGGAGCGGGCTCATGAGCGCCGAGGCTTTCGACCGCGGCATCGCAGACCTCTACCGAACGGCCGAGTCCGACGGCGTGTTCTGCTACACGTTCTTCAAAGCCACCGGCCTCGCGCCATGATTACGCGGCCTGTCCGGCGATATGAAGGCGCCTGCCACTGCGGCAGCGTGCGCTTTGCCATCGAGACCGATTTCCCCGAGCTCACCACCTGCGACTGCTCGATCTGCAAGCGCAAGAACGCGCTGATGGTCAAGGTGCACGAGAGCAAGTTCGAGCTGCTGGCCGGCAAGGAATCGCTGACCGAGTACCAGTTCCATACCCGCACCGCGCGGCATTTCTTCTGCAGCACCTGCGGGATCTACCCGTTCCACCGCAAGCGCGTGACCCCGGACTACTACGGCATCAACGTGAATTGCCTCGCGGATTTCGATCCCGCCGGCATCCCGGTGCGGGCTACGGTCGGCGCGGGCATGCCTTGAGGAAGCGCACGACGCTGTTCCTGTCGGCGGCGATCGGGTGGCTGGTCGCCGGCCTCCTCTACCAGCAGTCGCCCTGCAGGGCGGAGGCCTCGCTGCTTTCGGCCGACTGCTTTCCGGAGTCGCTGGAAGTGCTGTTCGTCTTCCTGCTGCTGGCAAGCGTCCCGTGGTTCACGCTGCGCTCGGGCTCGCGCCAGTTTGCGGCGGCGCGCTCCGGGCAGGCTACGCGGCTGCGCGCCTTTGGCCGGTTCGTGCTCGCCTCGCTGGTGACGGTCGGCGCGGTCTTCATCGCCGGGTCCGCGCTGGTGCTCCTCGCCCAGGCGTTCCGCTGGGATTTTTTTTCCGGCGAGGCCGGCCTGCGTTCGATCGTCGTCGCCCTGCTCGCGAGCGGCTGGGCGCTGGCCGGCATGGCGGTCATGGCGGTCCTCCTGGGGATGCGCGGCCACCCCCAGAAATGTACCGGTACCGATACACCAGCTACTCCGGAAGCCGCGCTGGCAAAGGATCTTGATAACTGAAAGTACAACAATATTGCCGGAGGGTTGGCTCCGGACCGGGACGCAATGTTCGCTGGGAGTCGGACGGATTGATAAGGACCGTGGCTTGATGGACAATGCCCCACCCGGATCCGGCACGCCGACCCCACCAAAGAATCCGAATGGCCCGAAAAATCCTGCTCGTCGAAGACAACGCTGACGATGCCGAGCTCACCCGGCTCGCGCTGGACCGCCACCAGCTCAGCAGCCGCGTCGTTCACCTCACCGACGGCGCGCAGGCGATCGACTACCTGTTCGGCGGCGGGTCGGAAGCGAGCGAACTCAGCTTCATCATCCTCGACCTCAAGCTGCCCAAGGTCGACGGCATCCAGGTGCTCGAGCGCATCAAGGGCGACCCGCGCACGCGCTCGATCCCGGTGGTGATCCTCTCGTCCTCGAACCAGGAGCGCGACATCTCCCGCTGCTTCGAGACCGGCGTCAACAGCTACGTGGTGAAGCCCGTGCAGCTGGACGAATACATGGACAAGGTCTCGGCCGTCGGCCGCTACTGGAACTCGGTCAACGAGCGCACCGTCGAGGCCTGAGCAGCGGCGGCAGGCTTCCTTTTCGCGCTGGCTCAGGATCATCGTGCCTTTCTAGGGCACCTTTTGTACGCCAGCGCACAGATGGTCCGCGTACCGGATCGCGACACTGGGGCATGACTACGAAAGCCCCCCAGCCCCGCAAAGGCCAAGCGCCGGAGATGCTCACGCGCTCGGAGTTCTCGGAGCGGTTCGCGCAGTCTTATTTCGACCCTGCGTATGGCGCGGTCAGGAACGAGCTGGCGAAAATCGAGATCGTCGCCTGGGATGCCTATTCGGAGGGCCGCAAGGCACCCCGCACGGTCAAGGCCGGCAAGGAATTCAAGAATCCCCGCTATGACCTGTCGGTCGAATGGGTCGCGACACGCGACAAGCTCATCGCTGCGGAAAAACGGCAGAAATCCCGGGCTTCACCGTCGCGCATCCTCCTCATCTGCGGCTCCTCGCGCAACGACGGGACCTGCCCGGGCGAAATTTCCAAGACCTACCGGCTGGCCAGGATCGCCGAGCACGTGATCGCGAAAGCCGGCATGGAAGCCGACCTGCTGGACCTCAGCCTCCTGACGTCGGACTACGGTCGCCGCATCCACCCCTGCAAGGCGTGCGTGTCGACCGCCATGCCGCTGTGCCACTGGCCGTGCTCCTGCTACCCGAACCATGCGCTCAACCAGGTCGGCGACTGGATGAACGAGATCTACGAACGCTGGGTTGCCGCGCACGGCGTGCTGCTGCTCACGCCGGTCAACTGGTACCACACCGCGAGCGGGCTCAAGTCGATGATCGACAGGCTCGTCTGCGCCGACGGCGGCAACCCGGATCCGACGGCCACCAACGGCAAGGATCCGCTGGCGGCCAAGAAGCTCGAGCTCAAGGGCTGGGCCTATCCGAAGCACCTCGCCGGGCGCACGTATGGCCTGGTGGTGCATGGCGATGTCGCGGGCATCGAAGAAACGCGCAGGGCGCTCTCGGACTGGCTCGACTGGATGGGCCTCATCGATGCCGGCGCCCAATCGAAACTGGACCGCTACATCGGCTACTACGAGCCGTACGCGACCAGCCACGAGACGCTGGACCGCGATAAGGACATGCAGGAAGAAACGCGAAACGTCGCCCGGGCGCTGGTGAACGCGGTCGGCGAAATGCGCGCGGGCCGGTTGTCGAAGCCGGACGAGGATCTCGAAAGGCCGAGGCCGAAATAGCGCCGTTTCCCTTACCGCTTTGCGCCGACCTGCTTGAACATCGCCGCAGTCACGGTAGTGCCAGCCGCCGCAAAGCCATCCCAAGGATCCGTCTTGAGGCGCGAGAGGCGCGCCGGGACGTTCTTCACGTTGAAATAGTCGAAGCGAACGTCCTTGACCAGCTCTTTCCATTCGATCGGCGTGGACACTGGTGCATTCTTGCGGGCGCGGATGCCATAAGCCGCGATCGCCGTGGAGCCCTCGGCGTTGCGCAGGTAGTCGATGAAGATCCTGCCCTCGCGCTTCGACTTGGAGACTGTCGCCACGAACCGGTCCGGGAACGTCCGCGCCATGAGGTCGGCCACCGCCTTGGTAAAGGCTTTTGCGCGCTCCCAGGTCAGCGTTCTTTTGATCGGCACGACTACGTGTAAACCCTTGCCGCCGGTCGTCTTGAGGAAGGCGGGCAGGCCCATTTCCTCGAGAAGCGTCTGCAGCATGCGCACCGCTTCCACCAGCTTGGCCCAAGGCACGTCGTCGGCGGGATCGAAGTCGAAGATCAACCGGTCGGGCTTTTCGGGATCCGGCATGCGCGAGCCCCAGGGGTGCAGTTCGACCACACCCCACTGCACGAGTCCGACCAGCGCCTGCAGCGAGTTCGCCGCGAAGTAGGTTGCGGTGCCGCCGCCTTCCGGTACTTCGATACGGCTTACGGATGCGTGCACGCTCTTGTCGGCATGCTTTTGGTAGAAACATTGCTTGTCCCACCCGTCGGGGCAACGGAAGAGGCTCAATGGATGATCCGCCACCTGCGGCAGGATCCAGTCGGCGATCGATTCGTAATAGCGCGCCAGCGAAATTTTCGAGAGGCCGGCCTCTGGGAAAAGCAGTTTTTCCGGGTGGCTGATCTTGACGCCGGCGACGCTGTCGGTCTTGTCGGCGCCTGAACCCGCCTTGGATTTCTTTGCGGCTATTGGCTTGGCGGCGCGGGCCTTGGGTGCCGCGGCGCCCGACGTTGCAGCTTTTTCGCGCATGACTTCGCTCGCTTTCTTGTCTTCCCGCAGGCCGACAAAGGCCGGATGGCGCAGCGAACCCGCATCGCTCCACTCGGTGAATTTCACTTCGGCCACCAGCTTCGGCTCGACCCAGTGCGCACCCTTGGCCTCGAAGCCGCGCGGTGGGTTCGCGAACGCAGGCGAATCGCGCTCGAGCTTGTCGAGCTTTGCACGCATCGACTTGAGCAGCGCATCGTCGAAGCCGGTGCCGACCTTGCCTGCATAGCGCAGGTCGCCCTTGGCGTCGTAAACGCCGAGCAGCAGGGCGCCGAAGCCCGCGCGGCTGCCTTGCGGGTCGGTAAATCCGCCGATGACCATCTCCTGCCGCTGGATGCACTTGACCTTGACCCAGTTGCGCGTGCGCAGGCCCGAGGCATAGGTCGAATCGGCGCGCTTCGATACGATGCCCTCGAGGTTGAGCCTGCATGCCTGCTCGAACATTTGGGCGCCGCCGCCCTGTACCTCGGGACTGAAGCGGAGCGAAGTTTTGGATTTCTCCAGCAATGACGCCAGCAGCCGCTTGCGCTCCGTGAGCTGCACGCCGCGCAGGTCATAGCCGTCTAGGAAGGGCAAATCGAAGGCAAAGAACACGAGGTGCGATGTGTCCGTGCCCGACAGCGCGTTCTGAAGCGCCTGGAAGCTGGACCGGCCTTTTTCATCGACTGCGCACATCTCGCCGTCGATCCAGGCGGATTTGCACTTGAGGCGCTTGAGCGCCGCGGCCGTGGCGGCGAAACGATCTGTCCATTCCTTGCCGTTGCGCGAGTAGATGCGCACCTGACCGTCGTCCACCCTGCAGACCAGGCGATAGCCGTCGTACTTCACCTCGTGCAGCCAGTCGTCGCCCTTGGGTGGCGTGGCTACCAGGGCGCAGAGCGTTGGCGAAAGTTTCGACGGTAATGCCGCGGGTTTGGCGCCGGCGACATCGGACAGCGCGCCTTTCGACGCACGAGTTTTCAGTGTCGTTGTTTGCGAAGGCTTCCGGACCGCGCCGGCCTTCACGTTGGCCTTGGCCGACCGGTTCGAATGCCATTCGTTCTCGCCGGCAGCGGCAATCTCGTCGATGCTGCGGCCGGAAATCACGCTCTGCGGCTCTGCCTCGACGATTCGCGCATCCAGGCCACGCTTCGCTTTCGAATCGACGTCTTTCACCAGCAGCCACGCCTCGGACTTGCCGCCGTACTTGCTGCCGTGGGTCCTGATGAGGGCCCAGCGCCCCTTGAGCTTCTCGCCGTCGAGGTCGAACTTGAGGTGGCCTTTGCGATAGCCGGCTTGCGGATCGCCGACCGGTGCCCAGGTGCCGCGATCCCATAGCATCACGGTTCCGCCGCCATATTCGCCCTTGGGAATCGTGCCTTCGAACCCGCCGTATTCGAGAGGATGGTCCTCGACATGCATCGCGAGGCGCTTGTCCGCAGGATCGAGGCTTGGCCCCTTCGGCACCGCCCAGCTGAGAAGCACTCCGTTGAGCTCGAGGCGTAAGTCGTAATGCAGGTGGCTCGCCGCGTGTTTCTGGATCAGGTAGGAGAGGGCCTTGCCTTTGCGCGCGGCGAGCTTGCCGTGGGGCTCGGGCGTCTTTTTGAAATCGCGTTTGGCATGGTATTGGGCGAGGCCCATCTACGGCGCTCCGGGTCAGGCGCGCTTGCGCTTGGCTTCCACGACGCGCAGGTTCGGCTTGCCGGCCTTTGGCCGCTTGGCCGGTGCCGCCTTGCGGCGCGCGCCCCCATCGCCGAGGCTTTTCTGCAGCAGCGCCGCGAGGTCGATGACCTTGGCCGAGCGCGGCGCCTCGTCCTCGTCTCCCTCGGGCTTCGTAATCTCTTTCGTCTCGCCTTTCTTGATCTTCTCGTTGATGCGCTTCATGAGGTCGTCGTGATACGTGTCCTTGAAGGCACCGGGCTCCCAGTCGCCGGTCATGTCGTCGATGAGGCGCTTGGCCAGTTCGATCTCCTTCGGCGTGACCTTGGCTTCCTTGAGGTTCTCGGCCGGCAGCTCGAACCCCTTGGTTCCCTTGAGCTCGTCTTCGTAGCGCAACGTAAAGAGCATGAGGGCGCGGCCCTCCGGCTTGACCGCGACGAGGTGCGGCGTCGAGCGCAGCACGAACTGGGCAACCGCGGCGCGCCCGGTGGAACGCAGCGTCTCGCGCAGGAGCGCGTACACCTTTTCGCCGCGCTCCGACGGCACCAGGTAGTAGGGCGTCTCGAAATATTGCGGCGAAATGTCTTCCGCAGGCACGAAGGTCTCGATCTCGATCGTCTTCGACGCCTTGACGTTGGCGCGCTTGAAATCCTCATCCGACAGGACCACGTACTGCTCCTTCTCGTACTCGTAGCCCTTGACGATGTCGCTCCACTCGACTTCCTTGCCGGATTCTTTGCTGTAGCGCTTGTAGCCGACAGGCGAAAAGTCCCGCTTGTCGAGCATCGAGAACTTGAATCCCTTTCGCTCCTCCGCAGTGAAGAGCTCTACAGGGATGCTGACCAGGCCGAAGGTAATGAGGCCTTTCCACACGGAGCGCGCCATCATGCCTCCTTGGCTTGGCGGGTTTTGTCGCCGGGACAGTCGACGCAGATCGCCACGCCCCGGACCATGACCAGCGAACCGCAGCCTTCGCACGGATTGATCTTGCGCTCGCCGGACTTTTCGCAATGGCCCCCTGCACACGGCGCACGCTCGCACGGTTCGAGGTCTTGCGGGCAGAGGAACACGGGCGTTGGCGTCACACAGCGGGGGGAGATGTAAAAATAAGTCCTGCGACCCACGGGGTCAGTGCGCCACCTCACAGACCCCCGCCGCGGAAGCGTAAAAAATGCGTGCAGGATGAATCACCTGATGCATGGCACCCGAATGACTGACCACATGATGTTCAAGGCGTGGGCGGAGCTTCTTCGCCCGCAATTCCCGGCGCAGGCCGAATTCGCGTTCCGCGCGCGCCGCAGGATCGTCTGCGTGAGCTGGCCCGAGCTGGCGGAAGCCGAACGCCCGAGCCTCGGACTGCGGAGCGTGATGATCTGCTTCACGCAGATGGCGTGGAAAACCTATCGCGGCGCCCGCTCTGCGCGCCGTGCGCGCGCCGATGCGAACCTGGTGGCTTTGGTGAGCGCCGCGCTGGCGCAATACGATGCCGAGAACGAGGATTACGAAACGACCGGTGCAGAGTTGCAGGTGAGCGTAGCCGCGGTAGATATTTTCCCGCCGCCGGCCGCTGCCTCGGCCACCTCAAGGCAAGGCCTCCCCGCGCTCTAGTTCTTGCGGGGAGCGCTTTCTAGTAGCGTGCGCACGGCGCCCAGCAACTGCTCGAAGGCCACCGGCTTGACGAGATGCTCGCTGAACGAAGCGGCCAGGGCCCGGCTCAACAGCGCGTCGCAAAGGACGCGCAAGAGCACGACGCATAGGAGCTTCATTGCTGGCCTCTCGCGGGCTAGATCCGCTCTTATGGCTCCATCGTCTCTAACTCCCTCGCGGCACCGCGAATGCCCCCCAAAACGGTGTCCAGAACTCCGGCGGGAAAATTGTCTGGAACTTCCTTCTGGATTGCCGCAATGACATCAGGGGTCTTCGCCAGTAACTCTTGGATAAACCTGTCCGACTTTTCGCGCAATCCCATTCGAGCGCCTGTTTGGTTATAGTGCCTTCGTAAGATTTCTCTACGTTTATAGTGTTTATTCTTCCCTCGTGCGGCCATTGCCATCTTCAAGTTAAATGGAGAAACTTTATTTGGCGCCTCTCCAAGTATTGGCCAGTAGGAAAGAACGTCATACAGAGGGGTCATTTGAAAGCGCCCCTTAGGGAGTAGCCGAATACTAAAATTTTTTGCGTGGCCATCGCCTGCTGCGAGCATCCAAAATAAAATTTGAGACTTAAATAGTGTTTCGATGTCCTGCTCACTATTCTCTGACGCACGTAGTACTTTGGCGAGATCATCCACCCCGGGGCCGCCATCGGCTTCGTATTTGTTTGCAGATGAAATACCTAAAACCTGGCAAAAATCTTCCTGTACCAGGCGCACCCAATAGCGCTTGCTCGGGTCTTTTTGTCGATCGAAGCGTTCCACGATTAGTGTTCGTTGCTTCTCAAAAGTAGCCATCTCGCAATTTGCAATTGGTAGACCATAGGCCGCGAGTATTTTTGAGCACAGCCACTCGTTCTCGACAGACAGAGTCATATCGGCTTCGATGTTTGCTACCAAGCCGAGGGGCATTTTAAAAATATGCGTGGTGGGGGTTGTGCCTTTTGGCTTGCACCACCGGCCGTCATGTCGTGTGAACGCGGATTTTTCTTGAGCTCCGGCGATCGAGATGCGAAAGTCATCGTCTGTGCCTAGTTGATGGCGGGGCGACATGGCTTGTCGCAGGGCTGCTGCGATCTCGGCATCGGTTAACGGCTCAGCATTGATTTGATGTATGTCTTTTGGCACCTCGTTTGGAGGTAGGAGTTGGATAGCACCGACGCAATCTCTGCCGATAGCCGCGAGTAAGTCGAATGCATCTTCTGAATCAGTATTGAATTTTTGTCTTAGTCGCCGTCGAATCGGATCGCTATCGGGAAGCAGATTGTCAAAGTAGTTGTGGACGTTCCGGCCAACATGGGGAGTGTTCTCCAAAGAGAATGGAAGCGATAGCGATAGCGCCCGCCCTTCTGCAGAATCAATCCATTTTTGGTCGTACTGCAGCACTTCATCTTTGCGCGTGGAAAGTCGCCAGGCCCCCACATAGGACCCGTTTATCCAAACTCCGAGCTCTCTGACGGTTGATTTACGAACCATGAGCTAGTAATCGATTAACGGAGTTGGCTGGCGATCTTGTACGACAAGCTCGAGTTCTAAAATTTTAAGAAGCTCGATGATTCGATCGATCGGTAGTAAACCTTTGCCTATCTCGAACTCTGAGAGTCTGTTTTGACTGACGCCCAGACGCGCTGCTAGGCCCTCTTGGGACAATTTCCGGGTTCGGCGGGTTGACTGGACGACTTGACGCAGTTGATTTACGTGGGCAATGGACATTTTGCGCATGTTCATCTCTATATAAATCAATTAGATATATTGTGTTAAGTGGAATTACCCGTTTAGCCTATAAGTGCATTTTACCCGTTAAACCTATAAATGCAACTTACCCGTTAAACCTATAAACACGAACTGAGATGGATCACATTGACCAAAAGCACGAAACGGCCCAAATGCACTATGTCCCGGAGAATATTGCTAAGAGGTGAAGATAGCTTTTTCAATTCTTCGCATCGCCGCAAATCCGCCTCCATATAGTCGCAGTAGAAATTCTTTGGAGCGAGCGTCGATACAGCGGCTCGGCCTCCAAGTACCCCGACGCGACGGGCGGCGCACCCGACCTACGACATGGCAGACGCTGCCGCCAGCTACGGCAGCGAAGCAGGGCGGGGATGCGGAGAGCAGGGCGACGCCGCAGTCTTTCGCCTCCACCCTTTTCGGCATCGGCCCATTTGCAGTCGGCCCCCGAGGCGCTCCCGTCCGCTCGCCAGCAGCGTGGTCGCCCCGGTCACCGTGAGTTTTCCCCCGCTGTGGCCGACCTTGGTGAACTCGCGGTTCATCAAGGTCCCTTTCGTACCCTGACTGGCAGGTTTGTCGCTCACGGGTAAAGTTGGTTGATGACGTCGGCACCGCGCCGAAGCGAAAACGCGGTCTGCAATGTGACCATGTGATGTCTTCTTCTTACCTTCCGCCATCGCGATCCCAAAGGTGTCGATGTGACTTTGCAGATAGAACCATAGCAAAAGCGCTGCGCGACGGGCTTCGCGAGGGTCGCGGGTACCAAGTGAGATGCGGATCTCGGGCCGTTTCGTGCCGGTGCGGAAAACGCGGGGGACGACGAGGCGAAAGTAGAACACCGCGTGCCGCGAGCGATGCAGGTGCGAGGCGAGCTGAAACATGTCCACGTGATCCTAAAAGTGGATCACCACCGTGGACCACCGGAAATTTCAACTCGGTTGGTAAGTCTATGAGAACTAAGTTAAAATCCAGTTCTCACTGAGATGGTGCCGAGGAAGGGACTCGAACCCCCACAGTGTTGCCACCGCTAGGACCTGAACCTAGTGCGTCTACCAATTCCGCCACCTCGGCAGGGGAGCGAATTCTAGAGGCTGAACCTGCCCGTGTCAAAAAACCGACCTGTAATTCCTCGACGCAAGAAGACCCTGGCCCGCGCCGAGAAGCCCGCGCCTCGCGTTGCATCGAAGCCGGAATCGAAAACCGAAGCCCCCGGCGGTTACGCGAGCGAGATCCTTGCCGAGCTGACGCGCGCCGGAACGCCGCTGACGCCCGACGAACTCGGCGACCGCCTCGATCTCAAGAAGCGTGAGCGCACCGCATTCGATGCCGCGCTCACCGTGCTCGAGGCCACCGGCCGCATCGTCAAGAACCGCGCCGGCGCGCTGCTGGTCTCGAAGATGCTTTCCCTTGTGCCGGGCCGCGTCGAAGGCCATCGCGACGGCCACGGATTCCTTGTGCCCGAAGAGCCGGGCGAGTCGGTGTTCATCCCGCCGGCCGAAATGCGCCAGGTCCTGCATGGCGATCGTGTCGCGGTAAAAGTCACCGGTCGCGACCAGCGCGGCCGGCCGATAGGCGAAATCGTCGACGTGCTCGAGCGGGGCAACCGCCGCGTCGTGGGCCGCCTGCACGCCGAACATGGCGTGCTTTTCCTCGTGCCCGAGGACAGGCGCATCGCGCAGGACATCCTCGTGCCGCCGGCCGAAGCGGGAAAAGCCAAAGCCGGCCAGATTGTGACGGTCGAGCTCGTCGCGCAGCCTTCGAAGCACGCGCAGCCGATCGGGCGGGTCGCCGAGGTGCTCGGCAACAGCGAAGACCCCGGCATGGAGATCGAAATTGCGCTTCGCAAGTTCGACCTGCCGTACGAGTTCTCGAAGAAGGCGCTGGCGCAGACCAAGGCGCTTCCCGATACGGTTCGCGAGGAGGATCTCGCAGGCCGGCAGGATTTGCGGCGGCTGCCGCTGGTCACCATCGATGGCGAGACGGCGAAGGATTTCGACGACGCGGTGCACGCGGTGCGCGAAGGCAAGGGCTTTCGCCTCTGGGTCGCGATCGCCGACGTAAGCAACTACGTGAAGCACGGCGATGCGCTGGACACGGATGCGCGCGAGCGCGGCACTTCGGTGTATTTCCCGCGGCGCGTGATCCCAATGCTGCCGGAGAAACTCTCCAACGGGTTGTGTTCGCTGAATCCGGATGTGGACCGCCTCGCGATGGTCTGCGAGATGGCGATCACGCCAAAGGGGGCCGTCGCCCGCTACGAGTTCTACGCGGCGGTGATCCGCTCCCAGGCCCGCCTCACTTATACCGAGGTCTGGGAGATGCTCTCGACCGACAAGGCCACGCCGGGACGCGAAGACCTGCTGCCGCACCTCAAAACCCTTCACGGTGTATTTAGCGTGCTGCTCAAGGCGCGGGAGCTTCGGGGCGCGATCGATTTCGATTCGGTCGAGACGCGCATGGAGTTCGATGCGCGCGGCAAGATCTCGCGCATCGTGCCGGAGCAGCGCAATGAGGCGCACCGCCTCATCGAGGAATGCATGCTCGCGGCCAACGTGTGCGCCGGCAACTTCCTCGTCGAGCGCGGCCAGCCGGTGCTGTTCCGCGTGCACGACGTCCCGGCGCCCGAAAAAATCACCATGCTGCGCGCATTTCTCGCGGAGCTCGGGCTCAACCTGGCCGGCGGCGACAAGCCGCGCCCCAAGGATTACGCGGAGTTGCTCACCAAGATCCGCCCGCGGCCGGATTTCGCGCTGCTGCAGACGATCCTGCTGCGCTCGCTCAAGCAGGCCATCTACAGCCCCGACAACGCCGGCCATTTCGGTCTTGCCTTCGAGGCCTATGTGCATTTCACGTCGCCGATCCGGCGCTACCCGGACCTGCTGGTGCACCGCGCGATCAAGGCCGCAATTGCGAACAAGCGCTACGACGGCATCGACTGGGAGCAGCTCGGGCGCCATTGCTCCGAGACCGAGCGCCGCGCCGACGATGCCAGCCGGGATGTCGAAAACTGGCTCAAGTGCTTCTACATGCAGGACCACGTCGGCGAGACCTTCAGCGGGCGGGTCACCGGCGTTACCGGCTTCGGCATCTTCGTCACGTTGGAAGAATATTTTGTCGACGGGCTGGTGCATATCTCCGAGCTCGGCAAGGATTACTTCACCTTCGACGCAACACGGCATGTGCTGCTCGGCGAGCGCACCGGCAAGCGCTACCGGCTGGCCGACCGCCTCAAGGTGAAACTCGTGCGCGTCGACCTCGAGACCCGCAAGATGGACCTGGTGCCCGTGGAGAAATGAAGGCGGCATGACAAGTTCGCGGACCGTTTTCGGCTTTCACGCGGTCACCGTGCTGCTGCGCCAGCGCCCCGAGGCGGTCCTCGAGCTGCATGCCGGCGGGGAGCGGACGGACGGCCGCATGCGCGACCTCCTCAAGCTCGCCGAGCAAAAGGGCGTGCGTGTGATGACGGCCAGCGGCGAAAGACTCGACGGCCTCGCCGGCCACGGCCGCCATCAAGGGGTCGTCGCCCGGGTCGAAGAGAAAAAGCACAGCCACAGCCTGGACGACACGCTGGACGAAGTCTCGGGTCCGCCCCTGCTGCTGGTGCTCGACGGGATCCAGGACCCGCACAACCTCGGCGCCTGCCTGCGCGTGGCCGATGCGGCCGGGGTCCATGCGGTCATCGCGCCCAAGGATCGTGCCGTGGGGCTTAACGCAACCGCGGCGAAAGTGGCCAGCGGCGCGGCCGAAACCGTGCCTTATTTCCCGGTGACCAACCTGGCGCGCACCCTGCGCGAGCTCAAGGAGCGCAGCGTCTGGATCGTCGGCACCGATGACGAGGCAAAGGACGACGTGTTCACCGCCGACTTTCCGGAATCGGTCGCGTGGGTGCTCGGTGCGGAGGGCGAAGGCATGCGCCGCCTCACGCGCGAGCACTGCGATTTCCTCGTGCGCATCCCGATGCAGGGCGAGGTGGAAAGCCTCAACGTTTCGGTCGCCGCAGGCATCGTGCTTTTCGAATCGGTACGCCGCAGGCTGCACGTGAAACCCAACGAAAAACGCAAAGTGAAAGGCACCCCATGAAGATCGCCATCCTCGACGATTACCAGGACGCCTGCCGCAAGCTCGACGCATGGAAGAAGCTTCAAGGCCACGACGTGACCGTGTTTCGCGACACGCTCACGGACGAGACGGCCCTGGCCGAGCGGCTCAAGGCGTTCGAGGGCCTGGTGCTGATCAGGGAGCGCACGCGCTTTCCAGCCTCGTTGCTGGAGAAATTGCCGAAGCTGCGCGCGCTCAGCCAGACCGGCAAGGCGGGCTCGCATATCGACCTCGCGGCCTGCAAGCAGCGCGGCATCGCGATCCTCGAAGGCTCCGGCTCGCCGTACGCGACTGCGGAGCTCACCTGGGGATTGATCCTGGCGGCGATGCGCCGCCTGCCGCAGGAAATCGAAAACCTCAAGAAGGGCGGTTGGCAGCAGACCGTCGGCTACGGCCTGCGCGGGCGGGTGCTCGGCATCTACGGCTTCGGCCGGATCGGCTCGGTCGTGGCGGGGTACGGCAAGGCTTTCGGCATGCGCGTGCAGGTGCATGGGCGCGAAGGCAGCCTTGAGCGCGCCAAGGCCGCAGGGTTTGAAACGGTCGCCTCGCGCGAGTCGTTCTTTGGCTCGAGCGACGTCCTCTCGCTGCACGTCCGGCTGATCCCTGAAACCCGCGGGTTGGTGACTGCCCAGGACCTGGCGCTCATGAAGCCGGACGCCGTCTTTATCAATACCAGCCGCGCCGAGCTTGTGGCCCCCGGAGCCTTGGTCGCGGCCCTACAGGCCGGCCGGCCGGGCTTTGCCGCCGTGGACGTCTACGAGGAGGAGCCGATCCTCGGCGCCAGCCACCCGCTCCTGGCCTTGGGCAATGCAATTTGCACCCCGCACCTGGGATACGTCGAAAAGGACGGGTACGAGCTCTATTTCGGCGCGGCATTCGACAACCTGGCCGCCTTCGCCAAGGCCGGCCCGGCCCGGACTTGAGCAGGCGCTTGATTTAAGGCTATAATTCAAAGCTTTCCGCGATTCGCGGAGACCGGCGACCGAAGTATTTGTCGGCAATTGTCGCCACCTTGCTGCACCGCTAACGCATGGCGGGCGGCCGCAGTTTAACTTCCCCCATAAGGAGAATGCGCATGCGGCATTACGAAGTGGTTTTTATCGTCCATCCGGACCAGAGCGAGCAGGTTCCCGGCATGGTGGAGCGCTACAAGGCGCTGGTCGCCACCCGCAACGGCGTGGTGCACCGCCTCGAAGACTGGGGCCGCCGCCAGATGACGTACCCGATCGCCAAGATGCACAAGGCCCATTACGTGCTCATGAACATCGAGTGCGATGGCGAGACGCTGACCGAGCTCGAGCACGCCTTCAAGTTCAACGACGCGGTCCTGCGCCACCTGGTGGTCAAGATGGACAAGGCGCACACGACGCCTTCCCCGATGATGAAAGAGGAGAAATCCCGTTCGTTGATGGGTGAGCAGCGTGGTGGCGAACGCGGCGAGAAGCCCGCCGGCGAGGCCGCACCGGCCCCGCAGGCCGAGACGCGGGCCGAAGCTTAAGCGCCGTTGGGCGAAGCTGACGCCAACCAGGTCACCTTGGAAGGAACACTCGTGGAACTCGGCGCACTGCGGTACACGCCAGCCGGCATGCCGGCAGTCGATTTCCGCATCCTGCACGAGTCCTCGAAAGAGGAGGCCGGCAGCGAGCGCACGGTGCGCGCGGAAATCGCCGCGCTGGCGTTCGACAAGGTGGCGCGGCAGGTCGCCGCGGCAGGCCTCGGCAGCTCGCTCAGGGCACAGGGTTTCCTGGCAGCAAAGAGCCAACGCAGCGCGAAGATCGTGCTGCATGTGACGAACATCGAATTCATGGAAGGAAAACTTTAAATGGCTTTCGGACGTGGCAAGGCTAAGGGCAAGGGCAAGGGCAAGGACAAGAAGGATCGCGGGCAGAAAGCGCTGTTCCGCCGCCGCAAGTTCTGCCGCTTCACCGCGGACAAGGTGGACTGGGTCGACTTCAAGGAAATCGACATCCTGAAGGACTTCGTCAACGAGAACGGCAAGATCATCCCGGCGCGCATTACCGGGACGACCTCCGGGTTCCAGCGCCAGCTGTCGGTCGCGATCAAGCGCGCGCGTTTCCTCGCGCTGCTGCCCTACACCGACCTGCATTAAGGAGAAGCACATGCAAGTCATACTCATGGAAAAACTCGCCAACCTCGGCGCCCTCGGCGATGTCGTCAAGGTCAAGGACGGCTACGCGCGCAACTACCTGATTCCGCAAGGCAAGGCCAAGCGCGCCACGGAAACCAACCTGAAGGCGTTCGAGTCGAAGCGCGCCGAGCTCGAGAAGGCGCAGGCCGACCAGCTCGCGCAGGCGCAGGAGCGCGGCGGCAAGCTCGACGGGCTCATGGTGCAGATCGCGCAGAAAGCCGGCGTGGACGGGCGCCTTTTCGGCTCGGTCACCAACTACGACATCGTCGAGGCGCTGCAGAAGCAGGGCTTCGAGGTCGAGCGCTCGCAAGTGCGCATGCCTGCCGGCCCGATCAAGCAGGTCGGCGACACGTCGATCGCGGTTGCGCTGCACTCTGACGTGATCGTGCACATCACCGTCTCGGTGCTCGGCGAGCAGTAAGAACAACGAAGCATTGCAATGCGTCAGCATGCTGACGCACGGCAATGCGAGGGGTTCAAAAAAAGCGTGCGCGATCCGCGGGTTAAGCGGAGCGGAAAAAGGCCTGGCGACAGGCCTTTTTCTTTTCGCCGGCGCCCGACAGGAGGCGCCGTTGTTTTGTTAACATCGTCTCTCCCCATGGCACGCGCCCAGAACGCAGCATTCAACCTCGAGACGGCCGACCCGCAGCTGCTCGCGCTGCGTGTGCCCCCGCACTCGGTCGAGGCGGAGCAGTCGCTGCTCGGCGGCCTGCTGCTCGACAACACGGCGTGGGAGAAAATCGCCGACCTCGTCTCGGTGGACGACTTCTACCGCGACGACCATCGCCGCATCTTCCGCCACATCGGCAAGCTCATCGAATCGAACCGCCCGGCAGACGTGGTCACGGTGCTCGAATCGATCGAGACGAGCGAGGACAAGGACAAGGCCGGCGGCATGGCCTACCTCGGCTCGCTGTCGCAGAACACGCCGAGCGCGCTCAACATAAAACGCTACGCGGAGCTGGTGCGCGAGCGCGCGGTGCAGAGGAAACTCGCGCAGGTGGCGACCGACATCGCGGAAACCGCGCTGGCGCCTTCGGGCAAGGATGCCCGCCAGATGCTCGACGAGGCCGAGACGCGCATCCTCGAAATCGGCGAGGCCGGGTCGCGCAACCGCACCGGCTTCGAGGAGATCCAGCCGGTCCTCGCGCGGGTCATGGAGCGCATCGATTTCCTCTACCACCGGGACAATCCTTCCGACGTCACGGGCGTATCCACGGGGTTCGTCGACCTCGACGAGAAAACGGCAGGGCTGCAAGCCGGCGACCTGATCATCGTCGCCGGGCGTCCCTCGATGGGCAAGACGGCTTTCGCGCTCAACATGGCCGAAACCGTCGCGGTCGAAAACGGTCTGCCGGTCGCGGTGTTCTCCATGGAGATGGGCGGCACGCAGCTCGCGATGCGCATGCTCGGCTCGATCTCGCGCGTGGACCAGCACCGCATGCGCACCGGGCGTCTCACGGACGAGGAATGGGGCAAGCTCTCCTCCGCCATGGGCAAGCTTCATGATGCACCCATATTTATTGACGAGACGGCGGCGCTCAACACGCTCGAGCTGCGCTCCCGGGCCCGGCGTTTGCGCCGCCAGTGCGGCGAGCTCGGCCTGATCGTGGTGGACTACCTCCAGCTCATGTCGGGCACCGGCAATTCGAGCAACGAGAACCGCGCGACCGAAATTTCCGAGATCTCGCGCGGCCTCAAGGCCCTGGCCAAGGAGCTCAATGTTCCGGTCGTTGCGCTCTCGCAGCTCAACCGGGCGCTGGAACAGCGCAACGACAAGCGGCCGATGATGTCGGACCTGCGCGAATCCGGCGCCATCGAGCAGGACGCCGACGTGATCCTCTTCATCTACCGCGACGAGGTCTACTTCCCGGAGAAACCCGAGGCGCGCGGTGTCGCCGAGGTCATCATCGGCAAGCAGCGGAACGGCCCGATCGGCAAGGTGGATCTCACCTTCCTCGGCCAGTACACTCGATTCGAGAACCGCGCGGCGCCCGGCGGCTACTAGGCCAGGTCCCGATGCCCGAGCCGGCCACCCCGCAGAAATCGCCTTACGCGGTGGAGCTCGCCCCCGGGGACTACTGGTGGTGCGCCTGCGGACTTTCGAAGCGCCAGCCTTTCTGCGACGGCTCCCACAAGGGCACCGGCATCGAGCCGGTCAGGTTCAGCGTTTCAGAGGCGCAGAAGGTCTGGCTGTGCGGCTCCAAGAATTCCGCCAGCATACCTTACTGCTAGGGCTCCACCGCCAGGCTCTTAATGAAAATGGGGTCAGAGGCTATTTATCGGGCGCCTTAAATCGACTCTGACCCCATTTATTGTTCACTTCTTGGC
>JANMDK010000355.1:0-3627 GCA_031376265.1 Pseudomonadota bacterium | reverse complement strand
GAACTGGTCGCCTACGCCAAGGCCAACCCGGGCAAGCTCAACGTGGCCAACGTCGGCACCTCGACCATCGGCTACTTGCTCACGCTGCAGCTCAAGGCGCTGACCGGCACCAGCATGGTGGACATCGGCTACAAGGGCGCGTCGCAGGCCTATCCGGACCTCATGGGCAACCAGGTGTCGCTCTTCCTCGACAACCCGGGCGCTTCGACGCCACTGGTCACCTCCGGCAAGCTCAAGGCCTATGGCGTGACCACGCCGACGCCGTCGCTCCCCGCCGTGCCGCTCTTCACCGAGGCCGGCGCCTCGGTGGGCCTGCGCAACTTCGATCCGTCGTTCTGGTACGGCCTCGTCGCACCGGCCGGCACCCCGCGCGCCATCGTGGACCGCATCCAGGCCGAAACGGCGAAGTTCGTGCAGAGCCCCGAAGGCCGCAAGGAGTTCGCCGCGCGCAGCCTCGAGCCCGTGGGCAGCACGCCCGACCAGTTCGCCGCAGCGATCCGCAGCGACATCGAGCGCTACGGCGCGCTGGCGAAGCAACTCGGCATCCAGCCGCAGTAATGCAAGAGGGTCAGCCTCTCTTTCGGGCCGACAACCTCGCGGTCACCTACTCGTCCTCGCGCGGGCCGGTCAAGGCGCTCGAAGGCCTCAACGCCACGCTCGGGCAGGGCGAGTTCCTTTCCGTTCTCGGCCCCTCGGGCTGCGGCAAGTCGACGCTGCTCAAGGTCGTTGCCGGGCTGCTTAAACCCTCGGCCGGATCGGTAACGCTTCGCGGCGCGCCGATCAACGGGCCGCGCCCGGATGTAGGCATCGTCTTCCAGCAGCCGACGCTCCTGCCGTGGCAGACGGCGCTCGACAACGTGCTCCTGCCGGTGCGCACGATGGGCCTCGACCTGCAGGCGGGACGCGAGAAGGCTGCCGAGCTCCTGCGGCTGGTCGGGCTGGAGAAATTCTCCACGCACTACCCGAACGAGCTCTCCGGCGGCATGCAGCAGCGCGTCGGCATCGCGCGCGGGCTGGTGCACGACCCGGCGCTGCTGCTCATGGACGAGCCTTTCGCGGCGCTCGACGCGATGACGCGCGAGCACATGATGATGGAGCTGCAGCGCATCTGGATGGCCGCCCGCAAGTCGGTGCTTTTCATCACCCACTCGATCCCCGAGGCGGTTTTCCTCTCGGACCGCATCGCGGTGCTCTCGGCGCGCCCCGGCCGGACGATCCGGGAGGTCGAGATCGACCTGCCGCGCCCGCGCACGCTCGCCACCATGGCCGAGCCGCGCTTCGCCGAACATTGCAACGAGCTGCGTGCGCTCTTCAGCGAGCTGGTGAGCTTCGCGTGAGGGCGGCATGAACGAGAAACTCAAATCCGTCCTCTACCCGCTCGCGACCTTCGTCGTGCTGGTGACGGTCTGGGAGATCGCGATCCGGGCCTTCAAGGTGCCTAACTTCATCCTGCCCACACCCTATGCGGTGCTCGAAGCGCTGCAGCGCGGCTACATCGAGGGCCTCTTCTGGAAGCATTTCTTCTTCACGCTGCAGTCGATGGTGTTCGGCTACGCGCTCGGCTGCACGCTGGCCTTCCTGCTGGGATGCCTCTTCGCCGAGTCGAGGACGGTCGAGCAGATGTTCCTGCCTTTCGTTGTCGCGCTGCAGTCGATGCCCAAGGTGGCGCTCGCGCCGCTGATCATCGTCTGGTTCGGCTTCGGGCTCGAATCGAAGATCGTGATGGTCGCGTTGGTGTGCTTCTTCCCGATGTTCATCAACACCGCGGTCGGCCTCAAGCAGACCAACCCCGCGCTGCTCGACCTCATGCAGGCTTTCTCGGCCTCGCGCTGGCACGTGCTCACGCGAATCAAGATCCCCTCGGCGGCGGGGCACATCTTCGCCGGACTGCAGATCGCCATCGTGCTCGGCCTCATCGGCGCGGTGGTAGCGGAGTTCGTCTCCTCGACGCGCGGCCTGGGCCACCTCATCAGCGCCGCGGCGGTGAACCTGGAGACCAACACCATGTTCGCCGCGCTGATCAGCCTGGCCGCGCTCGGCGTCGCGGGGAGCCTCGCCATCCGCTACCTGCACAGCCGCGTCGTGTTCTGGGACAAGGGTTCCGCTGCGCAAACCGCCGCGACCGAGTAGCGCCCATAGAATGCCGGGGGTGAACGCCCCCATCGCCCCGGCTCCGCCCGTCGCAGTGCCCGCCCGCCTGATCGGCCTGGTCTTCGTGCCGTTTGCGGCGGGATTTTTCCTCTCGTTCATGTTCCGCAACGCCAATGCGGTCATCTCGAAGGACCTCGCCACGCAGTTCTCGCTTTCGGCCTCGGAGCTCGGGCTGCTCACGAGCGCGTACTTCCTTGCCTTCGCGGCGATGCAGATCCCCGTTGGCGTCTTGCTCGACCGCTACGGCCCTCGCCGCGTTACCGCAACGCTGCTGCTGGTGATCGCGGCGGGCGCGGGGGCCTTTGGCGCTGCGGACGGGCTCGGATCGCTCGCCTTCGGGCGCGCCCTGATCGGCATCGGTGCGTCGGCCGCGCTCATGGGCGCGATGAAAGCCTATTCGATGTGGTTTCCGTTGGACCGGCTGGCGACGCTCTACGGCTGGACGGTGGCCATCGGCGCGCTTGGGGCCGTTTCCGCCACCCTGCCGGTGGAATACGCCGCGAGCCTGATCGGCTGGCGGACCATGTTCGCCGGGCTCGCGGTCATTGCGGCCCTGGTGTCGATCCTCATGTTCGTGGTCGTGCCAGAAAAGCCGCTGCCCGGCGCCGCCGAGCGCTGGGGCGAGCAGCTCTCGAAAGTTGCCTCGATCTTCCGCACGCCGATTTTCTGGCGCCTCGGCCTGCCGATGATCCTGATCCAGGGCAGCTACCAGGGCCTGTTCGGCTTGTGGTTCGTGCCCTGGCTCATGGACACGCAGGGCCTGCCGCGCAGCGAGGCGGCCCAGTGGCTGCTCTGGGCGGCAATCGCCTACGGGTGCGGCTCGATTTTTTTCGGCCCGGGCTCGGACCGGATGTCCGAGCGTGGCATCCCTCAGCTTTCGCTCCTCATCTGGGGAACCGCCTTTTGCGTCGCCAGCTTCTTCGCCCTGGGCTTCGTTCCGGGCGTGCCGAAATTCCCGCTCCTCCTTTTTTATGCCTTCGGCGCCTGCGCCACCAGCCTCTCCTACGCGATGCTCTCGCGCCGCTTTCCGCTTAGCGTCACGGGCCGCCTCAATACCGCACTAAACGTGTCGATGTTCCTCTGGGCTTTTACTGTGCAGATGGGCGCCGGGCTGCTCCTGCGCCTCTTCCCATCGGAGAACGGACGCTACCCGGCCGAAGGCTATGCACTGGTGCTCGCGATCCTGGGCGCCGCCCAGCTCGCGGCGTGGGCATTCCTGGCGGGTACGAAGCGCGAGCAGGCCGAGCCACGCCCCGCCTAAAAATGTCAGCAAGTTCCCCGGAGAGCCAATAACCACGCGGGGTCGAGCCTAAAAATGTCAGTAGCGAAATAAATGGGGTCAGAGTGATCTTACCCACGAATGGTGGACGCTCCAAAGAGGGGATACTCACCTTGATAGGAGCGCACCGTGGAACGAAGACCGTACAAGCAGTACAGCCGCGAGTTCAAGTTAGAAGCTATTCGCCTGGCCGAAGC
>JANMDK010000317.1:0-5355 GCA_031376265.1 Pseudomonadota bacterium | reverse complement strand
CACCGCGAACGTCCCTTCTTCAAGGACCTGGTCGAATTCATGATTTCGGGCCCGGTCGTATTGCAGGTCCTCGAAGGCGAGAACGCGATCGCCAAGAACCGCGAGCTCATGGGCGCGACGGATCCCAAGAAAGCCGACAAGGGCACGATCCGCGCCGACTTTGCCGACTCGATCGACGCGAATGCGGTGCATGGCTCGGATGCGCCGGAGACGGCCAAGGTGGAAATCGGCTACTTCTTCCCCGCAAGCGAGGTCTACGGCCGCTAGGCCTGCGGCTTTCCGCCAAATGAGCGCGACAAACCTTCTCGACCTGGATCCCGCGGCGCTGCAGCAGCATTTCGCCGTGCTTGGCGAGAAGCCGTTCCGCGCCACGCAGGTGCTGCGCTGGATCCACCAGCGCGGCGTCGCCGAGTTCAGCGCGATGACTGACGTCGCCAAATCGCTGCGCGAAAAGCTTGCCTTGTCGGCGGTTGTCGAGCCGCCCCAGGTGATAGGCGACAGCGTGTCCGAGGACGGCACGCGCAAGTGGCTCATCAAGGTCGATGGCGCGAATGCGGTGGATTCGGTCTTTATCCCGGAAATCCGGCGCGGAACGCTCTGCGTCTCGAGCCAGGCGGGCTGCGTGCTCGACTGCGCCTTCTGCTCGACCGGCAAGCAGGGCTTCAACCGCAACCTCACCACCGCCGAGATCATCGGCCAGTTGTGGATTGCGCGCCGTGAGTTGGGCTCCGGGAGCAAGGAGAGCGAACGAATCGTCACGAACGTGGTCATGATGGGGATGGGCGAGCCTCTCCTCAACCTGGACAACGTGATCCCGGCACTGCGCCTGATGCTGGACGACAATGCCTACGGGCTTTCGCGCCGGCGCGTCACGGTGTCGACTTCCGGGGTCGTTCCCGGCATGGATCGATTGGCGGAGGAGTGCCCGGTTGCGCTCGCGGTGTCGCTGCATGCATCCAACGACGCCCTGCGCGACCGGCTCGTGCCGGTGAACAAGAAATACCCGATCAAGCAGCTTCTCGCCGCCTGCAATCGCTACCTGCTCAAGGCGCCGCGGGATTTCGTCACCTTCGAGTACGTAATGCTCGAAGGCGTCAATGATGCGGACAAGAACGCGCAGGAGCTCGTGGCGCTGTCGCGGCACGTCAAGTGCAAGTTCAACCTGATCCCGTTCAACCCGTTCCCGCAGTCCGGGTTCGAGCGCTCGGGGCCTGAGCGCATACGACGGTTCGCAGAAATCCTGCAGCGCGCCGGGCTCACGGTCACGACGCGCAAGACGCGCGGCGACGCAATCGATGCAGCATGCGGGCAGCTGGCCGGCGACGTGGCCGACCGCACCCGCCGCACCCGCAAGGCAATCGAAGTGCCGGTCGTCGGCGTGCCAGTCAAGGAGGTTCGCGCATGAAGCATTCCAAAGTCCTGCTGGCGCTGGTATTGCCCGCAATCCTCGCGGGCTGCGCAGCCACCTCGGGACCGACCGAGCCGGAAATCGCCCAAGGGCAGAACACCTCGCTCGACCAGACCGAGGGTCGCACCCGGGCGCGCGCAAACACCGAACTCGCGTCGCTCTACTACGAGCGCGGTAATCTCGGCGTGGCGCTCGAAGTGCTCCGCACCGCCACGCTGTCGGATACGACCTATGCGCCGGCGCACGGGATGCTCGGCCTGGTCTACATGGACCTGAAAGAGAACCAGCTGGCGCAGGCCTCGTTCGAGCGCGCGCTGCGCTACGCGCCGACTGACCCGGACATCAACCACAACTATGGCTGGTTCCTCTGCCAGGTCGGCCGCGAGCCGGAGTCGGCGCGCTACTTCCTGCAGGCGGTTCGCAACCCGCTCTACGCGACGCCGTGGAAATCCTATTCGGCGGCCGGCCAGTGCGCCCTGCAGAAAGACAACTTCAAGGATGCCGAGGATTACTTCGGGCGCGCGCTCAAGCTCGATCCGGACGAGCCGAATTCGCTCCTCAAGATGGCGGTCATCAAGTACCGCACCGGCGACGTGCCCGAGGCGCGCCGTCTCGTAGCCCGCTATACCCGCATCGTCGAGCCGACCGCCGAAGGCCTCTGGCTCGGCATCCGCATCGAGCGCAAGCTGGGCGACAAGAGCACGGAGAATAGTTACGCGAACCAGCTTCGCCGGCGTTTCCCCAGCTCGCGCGAATACCAGCAGATGCAGCGCGGCGAGTACGACTGAGCGCGAAGCATGTCCGAACGCGACGACAACCCGACGGCTGAAGGGAGCGCGGCAGTGCAAGGCGCCGCAGTTCCGTCCGACGGCTCGCCTGCCGGCACCCATGACGCGCTGGCCGATCGCAATGCCGGCGCGCCGGTGTCGATCGCCCTCTTCGCCGAGCGCAGGGCGCAGATGGGCCTCACCCACGAAGACGTAGCCAACCAGCTCAAGTTCGCTCCGCGCTTCCTAGAGGCCCTCGAGGCCGGCGAATTCGACAAGCTGCCCGGCCGCACCTTCGCGCGCGGCATGCTGCGCAGTTACGCCAAGCTGCTCAAGATCGACCCCGGGCCTTTCCTTGCGCAACTCGGACCGGGGCCGGCGCAGGGCGCGCGGGCAGAAGCCGCGGTCTCGATGCGCGAGCCGGTGCCGTTCTCCGAAGGCAGCCGCCACAACCTGATGTACACCGCGCTTTCGGCCGCCGTGCTTGCGGCGGCGGCTTACTTTGCCGCGGATTGGTATTTCGACAAGGATTCGCCGGCGCAGATGGCATTCGTTTCGCCGGGTCGCGAGGCCGTCCCGGTGGCCCCGGCAACGCAACCCGGAGCGCCAGTCGCCGCGGTCCCCGCGCCCGTGGCCACGGAGACAAAGCCCACCACGGTGGCCAGCGTGGGCCCGACGCCGGTGCCCGAGACGACCCCGCGCCCGGACGCTGCCAGCGCCGAGCCGAAACCGCCGCTGGTGCCCGGAAAAGGCCGCATCGTGATGAGGTTCTCCAAGGATTCCTGGGTCGAGGTCAAGGGCGCCAACGGCAAGACGCTGCTCTCGCAGCTCAACCCGGCCGGCAGCGAGAAGACCATTGAGGGCGACCCGCCTTTCCAGCTCACGATCGGCAACGCGCCGAACGTGAACGTCACGTACAACGACCAGCCGGTGGACCTGAAGCCGCACTTCAAGGTCGACGTGGCGCGCCTGACGCTCAACTAGAGTCCGCATGTCCGCAATCCAGCGCAGAAAATCCCGCCAGGTCCTGATCGGCGAGCCCGGCAACGGTGGCATCATTATCGGCGGCGACGCGCCGATCGTCGTGCAATCGATGACCAACACCGACACCGCGGACGCGGAAGCCACGGTTCGCCAGGTGGCGGACCTTGCGCGCGCGGGTTCCGAGATCGTGCGCATCACCGTCAACTCGCCCGAGGCGGCGGCGCAGGTTGCGACGATCCGCGACAAGCTCGATGCGCTGGGCTGCAACGTGCCGCTGGTGGGCGACTTCCATTTCAACGGCCACCGCCTGCTCAAGCAATACCCGGAATGCGCCGAGGCGCTGGCCAAGTACCGCATCAACCCCGGCAACGTCGGCCAAGGCAAGAAGCGCGACGACCAGTTCTCGACGATGATCGAGGCGGCTTGCCGCTACGGCAAGCCCGTGCGCATCGGCGTCAACTGGGGCTCGTTGGACCCTGAGTTGCTCGCGCGCATGATGGACGAGAACGGACGCCGTGCCGTGCCGCTGGACGCAAAAGAGGTCATGCGCGAGGCTCTGATCGCCTCCGCGCTCGAATCGGCCGCGCAGGCCATTGAGTGGGGCCTGCCTGCCGACAAAATCGTGATCTCGTGCAAGGTCAGCGCTGTTCAGGACCTGATCGCCGTCTATCGCGAGCTCGGGCGCCGCTGCGACTACGCGCTGCACCTCGGCCTCACCGAAGCCGGCATGGGCTCGAAGGGCATCGTCGCCTCGACCGCCGCAATGGGCGTGCTGTTGCAGGAAGGCATCGGCGACACCATCCGCGTGAGCCTCACCCCCGAGCCCAACGGCGACCGCACCAAGGAAGTCATCGTCGCGCAGGAGCTGCTCCAGACCATGGGGCTGCGCAGCTTCACGCCGCTGGTCACCGCGTGCCCCGGCTGCGGGCGCACCACCAGCACCTACTTCCAGGAGCTCGCCGACAAGATCCAGGGCTACCTGCGCACGCAGATGCCGGTGTGGAAAGCCGCGCACCCGGGTGTCGAAGACATGAAAGTGGCGGTCATGGGTTGCGTGGTCAACGGCCCGGGCGAATCCAAGCACGCCGACATCGGCATCAGCCTGCCGGGCACGAACGAAGTCCCGGTGGCGCCGGTATACGTCGATGGTGAAAAGACCGTGACGCTCAAGGGCGAGCGCATCGCGGAAGAATTCCAGGCGATCGTCGCCGACTACGTGTCCCGGAACTACGCCGTGGGCGCGATCCGCAAGCGCGCGCCCGCGCCGAAGCACATCCCCATCAAGGCAGCCCAGGGATAGATGTCGATGGCTGCGACCCTCCAGGCCATCCGTGGCATGAACGACGTTTTGCCGGACGAAGCGCAGGGCTGGCTCGCGTTCGAGGAGATCGTGCGTTCCACGATGTTCCGCCACGGCTACCGCAACATCCGCACGCCGCTGCTGGAGCACACCGGCCTCTTCAAGCGGGCGATCGGCGAGGTGACCGACATCGTCGAGAAGGAGATGTACACCTTTACCGACGAGCTCAACGGCGAGCAGCTCACGCTGCGCCCGGAGGCCACGGCTTCCACGGTGCGCGCTGCAATCGAGCACAGCCTCACGTACAACGGCCCGGTGCGGCTCTGGTATGCGGGACCGATGTACCGTCACGAGCGCCCGCAGAAAGGACGCTACCGCCAGTTCCACCAGTTCGGCGCCGAGGCGCTCGCGTTTTCCGGACCGGACGTGGATGCAGAGCTCATCGTGATGTGCGCGGGCCTCTGGAAGGAGCTCGGGCTCGAAGGCATCCGCCTCGAGCTCAACTCCATTGGGTCGTCCGAAGAGCGTGCGCGCCACCGGGTCGAGCTCATCAAGTTCCTCGAGACGAGAGTCGATGCGCTCGACGCGGATGCGAAGCGCCGGATGCACACCAATCCCTTGCGCGTGCTCGACTCCAAGAACCCGGTCGTGCAGGACGCGACTAAGGATGCGCCGGTGCTCATGAATTTCCTCGGTGACGCCTCGCTCGCGCATTTCGAAGGCCTCAAGAAGCTGCTCGCTGCCGCAGGCGTTGCGTTCAGCGTCAACCCCCGCCTGGTGCGCGGCCTCGACTACTACAACCTCAGCGTGTTCGAGTGGATTACGACCGAGCTCGGCGCGCAGGGCACGGTTTGCGCCGGCGGCCGCTACGACGGCCTCTTCGAGCAGCTCGGCGG
>JANMDK010000026.1:0-3957 GCA_031376265.1 Pseudomonadota bacterium | reverse complement strand
TGGGCGTGATAGGCGGCGGACAAGGAAGCACTTTGGGCGGGAGCCCCCAAACGGGCCTGGCTCATCAACCGGGTAAGGCGTCGATTCGTTTGGGCGAGCGACCCGAGCAAGCTGCATTGGATGGACCGGTGCAATTTGGTGGCCAGTGGCGCCGGCTGCAGGTAAATCGGTTCGAATCGAAGCTTCGGGAGCTCGAGCAGCAGCGAGGGCTCCCTGGCGAGCGCCGAGACGCCGTGCGGCAGGCCTTCGAGCATGCTCATGAAGCCGAACAGCTGGCCCGGACCGAGCACCGCGATGCGCCTTTCCAATCCACCGCGGCGGGCGACCATCTCTGCCGCGCCACGTACGACCAGGAAAGCTGCGGCAGCCGGCTGCCCTGCGATGAATACCGCCGACCCCCGTGGCCGTTCGATGAGTTTTCCGGCGCCCGACACTTCGTCGATTTCGCCCTGGTCGAAACCCTCGAAGAAGGGGAGCTTCGGCAGGAACGCCCGCCAGTCGAATGCCGCATGCCTCGACCTTGGAACCCCTTCGAGAGGATCGCGGGCTGCATCCTGCCCGCGCACCGGCCGGTCCTCGACGGATTCGCAGGCCATCACCCGGGCATTCAGCTGGCGCAGCTTGTCCGAGAGGATCAGCGTAATCGCGTGCTGGATGCGGAGCGCCGCAGGGTGGCGTTGCGCAACGAGGGCCCGGAAATCGTCCCGGTCGACGAACCAGCCGTCCACGTTGCCTTTGGCGACGACGGTCGCCGTGCAGGTGCCGTGGTCGAGCAGCGCCGTTTCGCCGAATACTCCGCCGGCACCCAGTTGCGCCACCGACAGCGAGTCGCCGCCCGGCAAGGTCACCATCGCTTCAGCCGAGCCCTCCCGAAGCAGCCACGCGCCGCGGGCGGGATCGCCGTGCCGGACCAGTTGGGAGCCCTGCATGAATGAAACCTGCCTCGCGACTGAAAGCAGCAGGTCGCGGGCCTCGGCGTCCAGGCGTTCGAGAAAAGGGGTGGGCAGGATCCCTGTCATGGCGCCGATCCTCACGAAAATTGTTTAACTTGTTTTCTCAAATAACCAACAAGCAAGCGGCTCTCCAGCCAGTAATGTTTCCTTAATTGGCAACTTTACTTGAGAATCCTGAGCAGGTTGTGGTGCGCGTCGGTAAACGTAGGCAAGCCGGGCCGGTCTTCGATCTGCACCGCCGAATCGCGCACCGAGGCCGAGGCCAGCACCGCCTTGTTGCGCGTGACCAGCACCTGGTCGGTCGAGGACCGCCAGTAGCCCGGGCCGTTCGGATCTTCCTGCGGGACATCGGAGACGGCCACCGCCTCGAAGCCCAGTTCCCCCGCCAGGCGCTTGATGACCGGCAGCAGGTCGACGTACCGGTTGGTGGCCTGGAACACGATCACGCCGTCCGGCTTGATGTGCTTGGCGTAAAGCGCCATCGCTTCGCGCGTGATGAGGTGCATCGGGATCGAATCGCCCGAGAAGGCGTCGATGCCGAGCACGTCGTAGGCCCGCGGCGCTTCGCGCTCCAGGGACAGCCGGCCGTCGCCGAGCACGACCGAAGTCGACGCCGCGGTGTCCGCGAGGAAGGTGAATTCCTTCCTGGCGATATCCACCACGCGCGGGCTGATTTCGTAAAACACCATCGTGTCGCCGGGCCGGCCATAGGACGCGATCACGCCGGCGCCAAGGCCGATCACGCCGATGTTGCGCTGGCGCTTCGGCTCCAGCGCGCGCAGCGCTTCGAAGAGGCGCCCATAGCCTGAAGTCGGCCCGAAGTAGTCCGCCGGCGTATTGCGGTATGCCTCGCCGAGCAGCTGGCCGCCGTGCATGATCGCGCCGTGGTACATCGCGCGATACGGCACCGGGTCCATGCGATCCCTCGTGCGCACAACGCCGTAGAAGTCCCGCGCCATGATCCGCACATCGGCCGAGTACTCGCTGATTCCCCGCCCAACGAAAACCAGCGTAAGCGTGAGCACCCCGAGGCCGGCGATGCGCGCAAAGCCGGTCAACCGCAACGGCAGGAGCAGCGCGAGCGCCACGAGCGCAACGCCCAGCTCGAAATACCCGGCAAGCAAAAGCGGCGCAGCGATGGCCACCAGCACCGCGCCCAGCGCCCCGCCGACGGAAATCATGAGGTAGAAGCGAGTGAGGTGGCGCGGGTCGGGCTTGAGGCGCGCGAGTTCCCCGTGGCAGACCATGCACGCCACGAACATCCCGCTGAAATAGAGCGGCACCGCGAGATTGAGATGCAGCGAAGACATCTCGTAGGCCATCCAAGGCGTCAGCGCGCCAAGCGCCAGCAGGAACGGCGTGCGTCGATACCAGCGCGGATGGTCGAACGCGAAAATAAACGTGATCAGGTACAGCGCGAGCGGCAGCACCCAGAGGAAAGGCACGCTCGAAATGTTCTGCGTGACGTGGTTGCTGACCGCCAGCAGCATCACCGACGCGAGCGCAGCAAGACCGAGCCACTTGAGCTGGACCGCGCCGGTCAGCGGCGCTACGGCTGCGCCATCGGTCGCTTGGGCCGCCGCGGGCTGCGCGGTAATTGCGCGCATCGATCGCCAGGCCGTCGCCCCGCAAAGCACCACCAGGCACGCGAACATCGCCGACCAGGTCCAGCCGAGCTGAGGCAGGGTGAAATACGGCTCGAGCAGCACCGGGAAGCCGATGAGGGCGAGCAAGGACGCGAAATTAGAAAGCGCGAAGAGCCGGTACGGCACCGCGCTGCGGAACCGCTGCCAGTACCACGCTTGCAGGAGCGGCGTGGTGGTGGAGAGCAGGAAGTAGGGCAGGCCGATCGTCGCCGTGAGCAGGAGCAGGATGCGCGTCACCGGCTCCTCGTCGCCCAGCGGCTTCCAGCCGGCGGACGCCAGGATCGGCAGGCAGGCGAGCGAAAGCACGAGCAGCCCGACATGCAGCATCGCCTGCCGCCGCGCGCCGAGGCGCGTAGTCAGGTCGGCGTATGCGTAGCCGCCCAGAAGCACGGCCTGGAAGAACACGAGGCAAGTCGTCCACACCGCGGCCGAGCCGCCGAACCAGGGCAGGATCTGCTTCGCGATGATCGGCTGCACCAGGAACAGCAGGAAAGACGAAAGGAAGATCGTCGCCGCGTAGGGGACGATGGCGTAGCGTCCCGCCGAGGCAACAGGAAGTGCCGCGGCATTCTCGGCCGCAGCCGTGGCGCTGTTTTCCATTTTGCTGTCTTAGCGCAGGACGGACTTGAGCGTCTTGCCCATCTCGCCGGGATTGCGGGTCACCTTGATGCCGCACTCCTCCATGACGGAGAGCTTTTCCTGCGCGGTGCCCTTGCCGCCCGAGATGATCGCGCCGGCGTGGCCCATGCGCTTGCCGGGCGGCGCGGTGAGGCCTGCGATGAAGCCGATCACCGGCTTCTTCATGTTGGCCTTGATCCAGCGCGCGCAGTCTTCCTCGTCCGAGCCGCCGATCTCGCCGACCATGATCACCGCTTCGGTGGCCGGGTCGTCGTTGAACATCCTCATGACGTCGACGTGCTTGAGGCCGTTGACCGGGTCGCCGCCGATGCCGACGCACGACGACTGACCGAGGCCGAGCTCCATGAGCTGGCCGACCGCTTCGTAAGTGAGCGTGCCCGAGCGCGACACCACGCCGATCGGGCCTTTCTTGTGGATGTGGCCCGGCATGATGCCGATCTTGATTTCTTCCGGCGTGATGAGGCCCGGGCAGTTCGGCCCGATGAGGAGCGTCTTGCGCCCCTTCATGCGGTCCTTGGTGCGGATCATGTCGCGCACCGGGATGCCCTCGGTGATGCAGATCACGATGTCGAGCTCGGCATCCACCGCCTCGTCGATCGCCGCGGCGGCAAAGGGCGGCGGCACGTAAATGACCGAAACGTTGGCGCCGGTCTTCGCCTTCGCTTCCTTGGCATTGGCGAAGATCGGGATGCCTTCGAAATCTTCGCCGGCCTTCTTCG
>JANMDK010000290.1:0-12838 GCA_031376265.1 Pseudomonadota bacterium | reverse complement strand
GCGAGCGCTCCATGACGTATTTCTTGCCGTCGAATTCGCGGACTTCCTTGCCCTCCGCCACGATCGTGCCCAGGCCCGTCTTGGTGAAGAAGGCCGGGATGCCCGAGCCGCCGGCGCGCAGCTTCTCGGCCAGCGTGCCCTGCGGCGTGAACTCGAGCTCCAGCTCGCCGGCGAGGTACTGCCGCTCGAACTCGGCGTTCTCGCCCACGTAGCTCGCGATCATCTTCTTGACCTGGCGGGTGGCGAGCAGCTTGCCGAGGCCGAACCCGTCGACACCCGCGTTGTTGCTGATCGCGGTGAGGTTCTTCTTGCCCGAGTTCATGACGGCTTCGATCAGGGACTCGGGGATCCCGCACAGGCCGAATCCGCCCACGGCGAGCGTCTGCCCGTCCTGGATGAGGCCGTCCATCGCGGCGGCGGCACTTGGGTAGGTCTTGTTCATCGGTACGTCCTCTGGAAAACGTCAGCGCGGGTCGGGAATCGGGTCGGGAAACGCAGGGCGCTGATTATATTCCGCGTTGCATCAATCGGGGGGGCTCACCCGGCCAATTCCGGGAGGTTTTCATAGAGCCGCAGCGCTTCGGGATTGGCCAGCGCTTGCTGGTTCTTGACCGACCGGCCGTGCACAACGTCGCGCACTGCGAGCTCGACGATCTTGCCGCTGCGCGTGCGGGGAATCGCCGCCACCTGCACCACCTTGGCGGGCACATGGTGCGGCGTCGTGTTGTTGCGGATCTGCTGCTTGATGCGCGAGACGATGCCCTCGTCCAGCGTGAGCCCGTCCTGCAGCTGCACGAACAGCACGACGCGGATGTCCTTGGGTTTCCCGGGTGGCCAGTCCTGCCCGATGACCAGCGACTCGACCACCTCGTCGAGTTGCTCGACCTGCCGGTAGATCTCGGCCGTGCCGATGCGCACGCCGCCGGGGTTGAGGACCGCGTCGGAGCGACCGTGAATGATCAGACCGCCATGGACAGTCTTTTCACACCAGTCGCCGTGGCGCCAAACGTTCGGGTACGTCTCGAAGTACGCCGCGCGGTATTTCGCGCCCGTCGGGTCGTTCCAGAAACGGATCGGCATCGAGGGAAAGGGCCGCGTGCACACCAGCTCGCCCTTGCCGAGCGCAAGCGAGTTTCCCTTCTCGTCGTAGACCTCCACCTTGAGCCCGAGCCCCGGCGACTGGATCTCGCCGCGCCACACCGGCAGCATCGGGTTGCCGAGCGCAAAGCATGAAACGATGTCGGTGCCGCCGGAAATCGAGGACAGGCACACGTCCTCCTTCACGTTGCGATAGACGTAGTCGAAGCTTTCCGCGCCGAGCGGCGAGCCGGTCGAAAGGATCGACCTTAAAGTGCCGAGGTCGTGCGTCTCGCGCGGCTTGAGCTTGAGCTTGGCGATCGCATCGATGAATTTGGCCGAGGTGCCCAGATGCGTCATGCCCTCGGCCTGCGCATAGTCGAAAGTGATCTTGCCGCGATTGACGAAAGGCGACCCGTCGTAAAGCAGCAAGGTCGCGCCTGCGGCAAGCCCGGACGCAAGCCAGTTCCACATCATCCAGCCGAGCGTCGTGAAGTAATACACCCGATCGCCCGGCTTCACGTCGCTATGCAGCAGGTGTTCCTTGAGATGCTGCAGGAGCGTGCCGCCGGTGCCGTGCACGATGCACTTGGGGACCCCCGTCGTTCCCGAGGAGTACAGGATGTAGAGCGGATGGTTGAACTCGACCCGCTCGAAGGCGATGTCCTTCGCCGCAAAAGGCCGCAGGTAGTCGCCGAGGGTGACAGCCTTGCGAATCCCGGCCAGATCCGGATGCTCGCTGAGATACGGCACGACCACCACTCGCGCAACGCTTGGCAGCCGCTCGAGGATCGCGCGCACCTCCCCAAGCGAATCGACCTGCTTGCCGCCGAAGAGGTACCCATCGGCGCAGATGAAGACTTTCGGCTCGATCTGCCCGAAGCGGTCGACCACGCCCTGCACGCCGAAATCCGGCGAACACGAGGACCAGACCGCGCCGAGGCTCGCGGTCGCAAGCATTGCAGCGATCGATTCGGGGAGGTTCGGCAGGTAGCCGGAGACCCGGTCGCCCTTGACCACGCCGCTCGATTTCAGCGCCTGCGCCAGGCGCGAGACGAGCTCGTGGAGGTTGTCCCACGACATCCGGCGCTTGATCCGGTCCTCGCCCCAGAACACCAAGGCGTCGTCGGTGCCGGGCTTGCGCAACAGGTTCTCGGCAAAGTTGAGGCGCGCGTCCGGAAACCACTGAGCGCCCGGCATGCGATCGCCGTCGACCAGCGTTCGCTCGCCGCGCGTTCCCACTACACCGCCGAATGTCCACAGCAGCGACCAGAAGGCCGGACTCTCGTCGGTGGACCAGCGGTGGAGTTCGTCGAAACCGGCAAAGCGCCGGCCGGTGCGGGCCGAAGCCTCGGCGGTGAAATTCGCCAGGATCGAGTCTGCAGCGCGCTCGGTCGACGGCGTCCAGAGAGGATGCCCGGCCTCCCGAACCTGCCGGGCGGCGGCGGGGTCCTCGTATTCACTCATCGTGCCGCGATTATAATTGCCGCATGGCGCGCGAATTCATGGAGTACGACGTTGTGGTGGTCGGCGGAGGGCCTGCGGGCCTCGCCGCGGCGATCCGCCTCAAGCAGCTGGCTGCGAAACAAGGCAAGGAAGTCGGCGTCTGCGTGCTCGAGAAAGGCTCCGAGATCGGTGCGCACATCCTTTCAGGCGCGGTCATGGATCCGCGCGCGATCGACGAGCTCTTCCCGGACTGGAAATCGCTCGGCGCGCCGCTGAATACACCGGTCTCGGAAGACCGCTTCATGTTCCTCACCGAGACCGGCGCGCTCAAGACGCCGGGCTGGATGCTGCCCGGCTGCTTCCAGAACCACGGCAACTACGTCATCAGCCTCGGCAATGTCACGCGCTGGCTCGGGCAGCAGGCCGAAGCGCTCGGCGTGGAGATTTTCCCCGGCTTCGCAGCGGCGGAAGTGCTCTACAACGAGGACGGCTCGGTGAAGGGCGTGGCTACCGGGGACATGGGCGTCGGCCGCGACGGCAAGAAAACCGACGCGTTCGCAGAAGGCATGGAATTGCATGCCAAGTACACCTTCTTTGCGGAAGGCTGCCGCGGCAACCTCGGCCGCCAGCTGGAGGCCAAATTCGCCCTGCGCGCCGACGCCGATCCGCAGGTCTACGGCCTCGGCCTCAAGGAGCTCTGGGAGATCAAGCCGGAGAAGCACCAGGCCGGCCTGGTCGTGCATACCGCCGGCTGGCCGCTGGATTCGAAAACGTACGGCGGCTCGTTTCTCTACCACTTGGAAAACAACCAGGTCGCGGTCGGCTTCGTCGTCGGCCTGGGCTATACCAATCCCTACCTCGCGCCCTACGAGGAGTTCCAGCGCTACAAGACGCATCCGTCGATCCGCACTTTCTTCGAAGGCGGCAAGCGCATCGCTTACGGCGCGCGCGCGATTACTGCGGGCGGCATCCAGGCGCTCCCGAAGCTGACGTTTCCGGGTGGCGTGCTCATCGGCGACGACGCAGGGTTTCTGAACGCATCGCGCATCAAGGGCAGCCACTGCGCGATGAAGTCCGGGATGATGGCGGCAGAAGCCGCTTTCGAAGCGCTCGGCGCCGGCCGCGCCAAGGACGAGCTCGCCGCCTACCCGGAAGCGTTCCGCCAGTCGTGGCTCTTCGACGAGCTTTACCGCGCGCGCAATTTCAAGCCGTGGATGTCCAAGGGGCTCTACACCGGCACGATGATGGTCGGCATCGACCAGATCGTCTTCGGCGGCAAGGCGCCGTGGACGCTGCGCCACGACCACGCCGACAACGAGACGCTGGTGAATAAGAACCAAGCCGAGCCGATCAAGTATCCGAAGCCCGACGGCGTCCTCACTTTCGACCGCCTCTCCTCGGTGTTCATCTCGAACACCAATCACTCTGAGGACCAGCCGATCCACCTCACGCTCAAGAACCCGAGCGTGCCGATCGACGTGAACCTCGCGCTTTACGACGCGCCGGAGCAGCGCTACTGCCCGGCCGGCGTGTACGAGATCGTGCGCAACGACGACGGCAGCAGCCCGCGCCTGCAGATCAACGCGCAGAACTGCGTGCACTGCAAGACCTGCGACATCAAGGACCCGACGCAGAACATCGTCTGGGTCACGCCCGAAGGCGGCGGCGGCCCCAATTACCCCAACATGTAGGGAGGCGCGCATGAGTTCCGAAGCGGCAACCCACAAGAAATACGCGAGCATGGCCGAGTTCTACCCGTTCTACCTCTCGGAGCATTCCAACCGGACCTCTCGCCGGCTGCACTTCGTCGGCACCACGCTCGGGCTCTGCTGGCTCGCGGCCGCGGTGATCCTGATGAACCCGTGGTTCCTGCTCGCGGGCCTGGTGTCCGGTTACGCGTTCGCCTGGGTGGGTCACTTCTTTTTCGAGAAAAATCGCCCCGCGACCTTCAGCTACCCGTTCTACAGCTTCGCCGGGGACTGGTGGATGTGGTCCGAGATCCTGCGCGGCAAGATCAAGTTCTAGCCCGCAAACCCAGATGAGCGAGGTCCCGGCGGGCGGCCCCGTCCAGCACAAGGCCCCGGTCCCGGAAGACCTTACCGAGTCCTGGCAGGTCATCCACGGCTACAGCATCAGCGTGCGGCCGCTGCGGCGTTCGGATGTCGACATCGAATCGGCTTTCGTCGAAGGCCTCTCGCGCGAATCGCGCTACAACCGGCTGCTCGGCGGCGCGATCAACATCTCGCGCAGCTACATCGAGCAGCTCATCAACGTCGACTACAGCCGCGACATGGCGCTCGCCGCCGTGACGATGACCGAGGACAGCGAAGTCCTCATCGGCGTCGCGCGCTATGTGCAGGAGGCCGGCGCCGGACCCGGCCCCTCGCCGGCCGAATTCGCCATCGTGGTGGCCGATGCCTGGCAGGGTCGCGGCATCGGCAAGCACATGATGACGAAGCTCATCGAGGTGGCCCGCATCCGGTGCCTCCCGGCGCTCTACGGCGAGATCCTCGCCACTAACCACGGCATGCTCATGATGATGAAAAGCCTCGGCTTCGTGATCGGCCGGCACCCGGACGATGGCACCGTGGTCCGCGCGACGCTCGACTTGAAGGCCGCAGCGACGCCCTGAACGCCCCCGGTGGGGTTGAGTGCGCTCGCGTACATTCTTTTCTTGGCGCATCGGAAATACTCACGGCTTCGATATCGAGCCTGCCGAGGTTCCAATGCGCTTCGCCCTCCTGCTGACCGCCGCCCTCATTGCAGCTCCCGCGTTTGCCAAGCTGCCGCCGCCGACCGACGAGGACAAGCTCAAGGCCGCCGCCGCGGCCGCCAAGACCGCCTGGGCCGACAAGATCGGCTCGTACAAGACCTGCCTCGCGCAGGACAAAGCCGTGGCGAACTACCGCGGCAACGCGAAAGCGGTGGGCCTGACCGTCGGCGCATCGACCGCGTCGCTCCCGGCCTGTACCGATCCCGGGCCGTTCGTGGAAATGACGCCGCCGGCCAACAAGCCGCTCGAGGCTTCGGGCGCGCATTCGCCGCCGGGCAAGGCCGTCTCGCCGCCGAGCACCACGTCGACCGCGGCGGAAATCGCCGGGGGCGTGAAGAAGCCGGCGCCGAATTAAGGCGCGGACGAAGAATCCCGGCGCATTCGTCGGCTGCGCCGGCTCGGCCCTGTCGCCTGAGTTATACCTGATTCGTTATTTGAACTGACCGGAGAGCCGCACCGCCATTGAATCCGCAAAGATGAATGTTGCGAATTCAGGCGGCCAGCATGTCCTCGTCCGGCACCGCCATCACGCCTGAGGAGCCTTTGGTCATGGTGTCCGCAAGACCGGGTGCCTGGACCATGAGGTGGTCGGCGTAGAAGCGGGCGGTGGCGATCTTGGCCTTGTAGAACGCCGCATCGCCGCCCCCGGCCGCGAGCTTGCGCTCGGCCACCAGCGCCGCGCGCGCCATCTGCCAGCCGCCGCAGACGATGCCCATGAGCCTCAGGAAAGGCACTGCCCCGGCGAAGGCCGCCTTGATGTCGGTGCCCGCGGTGCCGACGATGTAGTCGACGCATTCGCCGACCGCCTTGGTGCCGGCGGAGAGCGACGCGCGGATCGACGCGATGTCGGCATTCTTCGACGCACCCAGCTCCGCATCGAGCGCCTTCATCATCTGCAGCCAGCCCTTGATCGTGACGCCGCCTTCGCGCGCGATCTTGCGGCCGACGAGGTCGTTGGCCTGGATGCCGGTGGTGCCTTCGTAGATCGTCGTGATCCTTGCGTCGCGAAGGTGCTGCGCCGCGCCGGTCTCCTCGATGAAGCCCATGCCGCCATGGATCTGCACGCCAAGCGACGCGACGTCGATGCCGGTCTCGGTGCTCCAGCCCTTGACCACCGGGATCATGAGCTCGACGAAAGCCTGGTTGCGCTGGCGCGTCTCCTTGTCCGGATGGCGGTGCGCGGCGTCCATCGCGCCGGCGACCACGTACGCCAGCGCGCGCATGGCTTCGGTCTGCGATTTCATGAGCATCAGCATGCGACGAACGTCGGGGTGGTTGATGATCGCCACGGTTTTCGAGCCGCCGGCGAGGTCGTTGCCCTGCATGCGGTCTTTCGCATACGCCAGCGCGCGCTGGTAGGCCCGCTCCGCGATCGCGACGCCCTCCATGCCGACGCCGAAGCGCGCGGCATTCATCATCACGAACATGTAGGACAGGCCCTTGTTCTCCTCGCCGACCACGTAGCCGACGGCGTTGTCGAACACCATGACTGCTGTCGGGCTGGCATGGATGCCGAGCTTGTGCTCGATCGAGGCGCACACGGCGGTGTTGCGCTCGCCTAAGCTGCCGTCCGGCTTGACCATGAACTTGGGCACGACGAAGAGCGAGATGCCCTTCACGCCCGGGGGCGCGTCAGGCGTGCGCGCGAGGACAAGGTGAACGATGTTCTCGGTGAGGTCGTGCTCGCCGTAGGTGATGAAGATCTTCTGGCCGCTGATGCGGTAGTGGTCACCTTCCCTCACCGCCTTGCTGCGCAAGAGAGCGAGGTCCGAGCCCGCCTGCGGCTCGGTGAGGTTCATGGTGCCGGTCCAGGTGCCGGAGACCATCTTCTCGAGGAAAGTTTTCTTCAGCTGGTCGCTGCCGCAGAGGAGCAGCGCTTCAATGGCCCCTTGCGTGAGCAGCGGGCAGAGCGAGAAGGCCATGTTGGCCGAGGTGATCATCTCGGTGACCGGCGTGGAGACGAGCTTCGGCAGCCCCTGCCCGCCCCACTCCGGATCCAGCGGCAGGCCGTTCCAGCCGCCCTCGACGAACTTGCGATACGCCGCACGGAAACCCGTGGGCGTGTGCACCGAGCCGTTTTCCCACCTCGAGCCTTCCTGGTCGCCGGAATAATTGAGCGGGTCGAGCACGCCGGAGGTGAACTTGGCGGCTTCCTCGAGGATCGCCTCGACCGTGTCGGGCGTCGCGTCCTCGCAGCCGGGGAGCTTGGCGACTTCGCCTATCCCGGCCAACTCGTTCAGCACGAACTTCATGTCCTTGAGGGGGGCGGTATAGGCACTCATCGTGATGCTCCTGTTATTTCTTCAGTTCCTCGACGATCTGCGGGACGACCGTGAAGAGGTCGCCGACGATGCCGTAATCCGCGACCGAGAAGATCGGCGCTTCCTCGTCCTTGTTCACGCAGACGATCACGCGGCTGTCTTTCATGCCGGCCAGGTGCTGGATCGCGCCCGAGATGCCGATCGCGATATACAGGTCCGGCGCGACGATCTTGCCGGTCTGCCCGACCTGCCAGTCGTTCGGCACGAAGCCGGCATCGACGGCGGCGCGCGAGGCGCCCATCGCGGCGCCTAGCTTGTCGGCCAAGGGTTCCAGGATCTTGAAGTTCTCGCCCGAGCCCATGCCGCGGCCGCCTGAGACGATGACCTTGGCGGCGGTCAGCTCGGGGCGCTCGGACTTCGAGACTTCGCGGCTCACGAAGCTGGACAATCCGCTGTCGGCAGGCGCCGCGACGTTCTCGATCGAACCGCTGCCCCCTGTGGCCGCGACCGCGTCGAAGCCGGTCGTGCGCACCGTGATGACCTTGATCGCGTCGGAGGACTGCACCGTTGCCAGCGCATTGCCGGCGTAGATCGGCCGCACGAAGGTGTCCGGCGACTCGACCGAGATGATCTCGGAGATCTGCTGCATGTCGAGCATCGCCGCGACGCGCGGCGTGACGTTCTTGCCGTTCGAAGTTGCCGGCGCAAGAATGTGCGTGTAGTTCTTCGCTATCCCGACGACCACCGCCGCAACGTTCTCGGCGAGGAAATCGGCGAGTTGCGCTGCATCGGCATGCAACACTTTCGTGACGCCGGCGATCTTGCCTGCGGCCTCGGCCGCTGCACCCGAGCCGCTCCCGGCGACGAGCACATGGATGTCCCCGCCGATCTTCTGCGCGGCGGCGACGGTGTTAAGCGTCGCGCCCTTGATCGACTTGTTGTCGTGTTCCGCGATGACCAGGCAGCTCATGAGATCACCTTGGCTTCGTTGCGCAGCTTGGCAACCAGCGCCGCCGCATCGGGCACTTTGATGCCGGCCTTGCGCTTCGGCGGCTCGGTGACCTTGAGCGTCTTGAGGCGCGGCGCGACGTCGACACCGAGCGCGTCCGGCTTGAGGTTCTCGAGGGTCTTCTTCTTGGCTTTCATGATGTTCGGCAACGTCACGTAGCGCGGCTCATTCAGCCGCAGGTCTGTGGTGACGATCGCCGGCAGCTTGATCGAGATCGTCTCCAGGCCGCCGTCGACTTCGCGCGTGACTTGCGCTTTTCCATCGGCAATCGCGACCTTGGAGGCAAACGTCGCCTGCGACCAGCCCAGCAGCGCGCCGAGCATCTGCCCGGTCTGGTTCGAGTCGTCGTCGATGGCCTGCTTGCCGAGGATCACGATCTGCGGCGATTCCTTCGCGCAGACGGCCTTGAGCAACTTGGCCACCGCCAGCGGCTGGAGTTCGACATCCGTCTCGACCAGGATCGCGCGGTCGGCGCCGATGGCGAGCGCAGTGCGCAGGGTTTCCTGGCAAGCGAGCGGCCCGCAAGAGACGGCGATGATCTCGGTGGCGACGCCCGCCTCCTTGAGCCGGACGGCCTCCTCGACGGCGATCTCGTCGAAAGGGTTCATGGACATCTTCACGTTCGCGGTCTCCACGCCGGTGCCGTCGGACTTCACGCGCACCTTGACGTTGTAGTCCACCACGCGCTTCACGCTGACGAGGACTTTCATGGTCTTTTAGGCCGGTTGCTCAGGGAGTTGGGAGGGAAAAACAGGACGCGAATTATACCGCCGGGGTGTGCCGGTCGGCGCGTTTCAAACGCCCGGAATGACTACCACAGAGCCGGGTTTCAGCGTCGGCAAGACGCCAGTCGAGATTCTCGTCGAGGAGAATTCGCACCTCAGACGTGAGACAGCACGTCCGTTTCGAATTCTTCCAGTACCGCGAGCACCTGGGCGCGGCTCACGCTCGGAAATCCTTCAACAAAGACTTCAATGGAGTCGCCGGCCTTGAGGTGGTCGAACAGGCTTTTGACGGGCACGCGCGTACCCTTGAAGACCATTACCCCACCCAGGATCTCCGGGTCACAGTGATAGGCGCGATCGACTTTCATGTGCGGACGATACGCCCGTTGCCCTATCCGGACAATTCCCGCCCTTCTTTTTTGGCCCTGGCGGCGATCGAAAGCCCAAGGACCGCGGCGCTGATTCGCAGGATCGAATTCAGCGGATTTTCTACGAGAGTAATTGCGTTTATAGTGCTCCGACTCCATCCCTCCCGCCTCCCATGCCAGACATCGGCCCCGAACACGATTACAAGCAGAAGCTCGAGCAGTCCCGCTTCGAGATCCAGAAATGCGGCGCGTGCGCCAAGCACGTGTTCTATCCACGAGTGCTCTGCCCGCACTGCGGCGCCGACAAGCTCGGCTGGGTCGCGGCCAGCGGCAACGGGGTCGTCTATTCCACCACCGTGGTGCGCCGGAAACCGGATGTCGGCGGCGACTACAACGTCGCCCTGGTCGACCTCGCCGAAGGCCCGCGCATGATGAGCCGCGTGGCCGGGCTCGAGCCGGCGGCGGTGAAGATCGGCATGAAAGTGAAAGCGCGCATTGTGCGCGATGGCGAAATGCCGGTCGTCGAATTCACGGCCGCCTGACCATGCCGACCCCCAGGGATCTGCGCGGTTCGGTGGCGATTGCAGGCGTGGGCCTTGCAGCCTGCGGCGAAGCGCCCGGCTGGACCGAGAACGAAATCATGGCTGCCGCCGCGCGCGAGGCGCTGGCCGATGCCGGCCTCACGACGCGCGATGTGGACGGCCTCGTCTGCGCGAGCGTCAACGCCTTCCTGACCGGGTTGTCGGTGGCCGAGCAGCTCGGCATCCATCCTAAGTTCACCGACTCGACCTGCGTCGGTGGGTCGTCGTTCGTCGGGCACCTGCTGCCGGCGGCGATGGCGCTCAACTATGGGCTCTGCGATGTAGTGCTCGTTACTTACGGCTCGAACCAGCGCACCGGCGTCGGCCGCGCCGAGGGCGGCAAGGTCAAGGCGATGCTCGACCCGCAGGCATTCGAAGCGCCCTACAAGCCTTTCAACCCGATGTCGTCGTACGCGCTTGCGGCTGCGAGACACATGCACCAGTACGGGACCACGCGAACACACCTGGCCGAGGTGGCCGTCGCGGCGCGCAAGTGGGCGCAGCTCAATCCCGAAGCCTTCACCCGCGACCCGCTCTCGATCGAGGATGTGCTGAAGGCGCGCCTGGTGTCCGATCCTTTGAGCGTTCGCGATGCCTGCCTCGTCACCGATGGCGGCGGCGCTTATGTTCTGACGCGCGCGGATCGCGCCAAGAGCCTGAAGAAATTGCCTGTGTATATGCTCGGCTGCGGCACAGCGCATTGGCACCGGCAGATTTCGTCGATGCCGGACCTCACCGTCACGGCGGCATCGGAATCCGGCCCGCGCGCTTTTGAGATGGCGGGCCTCAAGCCGTCGGACGTCGACGTGCTCGAGCTCTACGACGCGTTCACGATCAACACGATCCTGTTCCTCGAAGACCTCGGCTTCTGCAAGAAAGGCGAAGGCGGCGCGTTCGTTTCCGGCGGTCGCATCGCGCCCGGCGGCGCACTGCCGGTCAACACCAACGGCGGCGGGCTCTCGTGCGTGCATCCCGGCATGTACGGCATGTTCCTGATTGTGGAGGCCGTGCGCCAGCTGCGCAACGAGGCCGGCGAGCGCCAGGTCAAAAACGCGGAGGTCGCCCTTGCCCACGGCAACGGCGGCGTCCTTTCCAGCCAGATCACCGCCCTGTTCGGCACGGAGGCAACGCTATGACCGATTTATCCAACGTAAAGATTCCCTCGTTGCGTACCAAGGTGAGCGACGCTGAGTGGCAGGCACGCGTCGACCTCGCCGCGTGCTATCGCCTCATCGCGCTGCACAGCATGAACGACCTCATCTACAACCATGCCACCGCCCGCGTGCCCGGCGAGGAAGGCCACTTCCTCATCAACGCCTACGGCTATGCCTACGAGGAAGTGACCGCCTCGTCGCTGGTCAAGATCGACTTCGACGGCAAGATCGTCCACGACTCGGGCACCGGCTACGGCATCAACCAGGCGGGCTTCGTGATCCACAGTGCGATCCATCGCGGCCGCGAGGACGTGGGCTGCGTGATCCACACGCACTCGCCTGCCGGCATGGCGGTCTCGGCGCTCGAATGCGGCCTGCTGCCGCTCACGCAGAACGCGATGTTCTTCGGCCAGGTCGGCTACCACGACTACGAAGGCCCGGCGATCGACCTCGACGAGCAAAAGCGGCTGGTCAAGGATCTCGGCTCGGCCGCGGCGCTGATCCTGCGCAACCATGGCCTGCTCACCGCCGGGAGCACCGTGTGCGAAGCCTTTGTCGTCATGCACTGGCTCGAAAAAGCCTGCCAGGCGCAGATCATGGCGATGTCGTGCCAGGCGACGCTCAACAAGGTGCCGGAAAAAGTCGTCAAGCTCACCAACGACCGCTACGCGCCCGGCCAGCGCCGCAAGATCACGGAGCTCGAATGGCCGGCGATGCTGCGCATGCTCGACCGCCGCGATCCCTCGTACAAGGACTAGGCCATGGGCGTAAACCTGAGCCTGGAGGGCAAGGTCGTGCTCGTCACCGGCGCGGGCGGCGGCATCGGCCGCGATTTCGCTCACGCGATGGCAGCCAAGGGGGCCCGGGTCGTGGTGAACGACGTTGGCGCCTCGGTCTCCGGCGAAGGCAAGGACACCGGCCCGGCGCAAAAGGTCGTCGACGAGATCAAGGCCAAGGGCGGCCAGGCCGTGGCCAACACCGACAGCGTCGCCGAGTGGGAAGCCGCCAACCGCATCGTCAAGACCGCGATCGATGCCTTCGGCCGCATCGACGTGGTGGTCAACAACGCAGGGATCCTGCGAGACCGGTTCTTCTTCAACATGTCGGTCGAGGAATGGAAAGCCGTGATCGACGTGCACCTCAACGGCAGCTTCTTCGTTGCGCGGGCCGCCGCGGCCTACTTCAAGAGCCAGAATTCCGGCCGCTACATCAACATGACCTCTACTTCGGGGCTGGTGGGCAACTTCGGCCAGGCCAACTACGCCGCCGCCAAGCTCGGCATCGTGGGATTGTCGAAGTCGATGGCGCTCGACATGGCGAAATACAACGTCACCTCGAATTGCATCTCGCCTTTCGCCTGGAGCCGCATGATCGGCACGATCCCGGCCGAGACGCCCGACCAGAAAGCGCGCGTCGAGAAACTCAAGTCGATGGAGACGGCCAA
>JANMDK010000269.1:0-24121 GCA_031376265.1 Pseudomonadota bacterium | reverse complement strand
GAGGCGGGTGTTCATCTAGATGAAATAGAACTCGCCCTCCTGGTACAGGAACTCGAAGGTGCCGGCGCCGCGATAGCCGATCTTGCGGCAGGCTTAGGCGCAGCGCTCGCAGATCCGGTCGCGCTTCTTCGCGGTCAGGTCGGGCGCGGGCGCCTCCTCGATGATCTTCTGGTGACGCCGCTGCATCGAACAGTCGCGCTCGCCGAGGAACACCACGTTCTTGTGCTCGTCGGCGAGGATCTGGATCTCGATGTGGCGCGGGTTCTCGAGAAACTTCTCCATGTAGACCATGGGATTCGCGAAAGCGGCCTGCGCTTCCTGCCGGGTGAGGCTCACCGCATTGAGGAGCGCGGCTTCGGTGTGCACCACCCGCATGCCCCTGCCGCCGCCGCCGCCCGAGGCCTTGATGATCACCGGGTAGCCGACCTTGCGCGCAATCTTGACGATCTCGGCAGGCGTGTCGGGTAGCGCGCCTTCCGAGCCGGGCACGCAGGGCACGCCCGCCTTCAGCATGGCTGCCTTGGCGCTCACCTTGTCGCCCATGAGGCGGATGTTTTCCGGGTACGGCCCGATGAATACGAAGCCGGATTTTTCCACTTTGTCGGCGAAATCCGCGTTTTCCGAAAGGAAGCCATACCCCGGATGGATGGCCTCGGCGTCGGTGACTTCCGCCGCGCTGATGATCGCCGGGATATTGAGGTAACTCAGGTTCGCGGGCGCCGGGCCGATACACACCGACTCGTCGGCGAGCTTGACGTACTTCGCCTCGGTGTCGGCCTCCGAATGGACCATGACCGTGCGAATGCCGAGTTCGCGGCAAGCGCGCTGGATCCGCAATGCGATCTCGCCGCGGTTGGCGATCAGGATCTTGCCGAACATCGACATCAGGCGATGATGAAGAGCGGTTGCCCGTATTCGACCGGCTGGCCGTTCTCGACGAGGATCGCCTTCACCGTGCCGGACTTGTCGCACTCGATCTCGTTCATGAGTTTCATGGCCTCGATGATGCAGATGATCTGGCCTTCCTTGACGCTCTGGCCGACCTCCACGAACGCCTTGGCATCGGGCGACGGCGTGCGATAGAAGGTGCCGACCATCGGCGATTTCACCGCGTGGCCGTCCGGCGTGACGGCCTCGGCCGGCTCGGCTGCGGCAGGCGTGGCGGCCGCGGCCGGGGGTGGCACCGCCGGGGCCTGCGCCGGCGGAGGCGCGGCGTAGGCCAGCGTTGCCGCCGGCGCGCTGCCGCTCTTCACGATCTTGACCTTCTCCTCGCCCTCGGTGATCTCCAGTTCGGCGATTCCCGATTCCTCCACGAGGTCGATCAGTTTCTTGAGTTTTCTGAGGTCCATGCTTTTTTACTCCTGGCCGCGCAGCAGGACATAGGCGAGCGCGAGGTCGTAGCCCCGGCTGCCCAGCCCGCATATCGTCCCCACGGCGATCCCCGAGAGGTACGAGTGGTGACGGAACGACTCGCGCGAATGGACGTTGGAAATGTGTACTTCGATGAATGGGATGCTTACCCCGGCGAGCGCATCCCGGAGTGCGACGCTCGTATGCGTGTAGGCCGCAGGGTTGATCACGATGAAGCCGACGCCTTCCCGCCCCGCCTGCTGGATCCGGTCGACCAGCTCGCCCTCGTGGTTGCTTTGGAAGCAGGCCACCTTGACCCCGGCCCCGCCAGCCGCTTCGGTGAGGCGGCGGTTGATGGCTTCGAGCGTCTCCCCGCCATAGATCGAAGGCTCACGCGTCCCCAACAGGTTGAGGTTGGGGCCATGCAAAACCAAAACGGAATGCGTTGCGCCAGATGCGGATTTTGACAATCTTTTCCCCGAAGTTGGGCGCATTTTACTGCACTTTCGACGCACTTGATGTTAGCCGGCGAGAACTCCCCGGACTTGCGTCTCGATCTTTTCCTGGGTCACGGCCCCGAGGTTTCGATGAGCGATGTCGCCTTGCGCGTTCAGCACGACGGTAAAAGGGAGGCCGCCGCTAGGGTTGCCGAGTTGGCGCACCAGCTCCAGCGCCGGGGCGCCGGCAACGAGCACAGGGTAGCTGATCGGCACCGATCGTACAAATTCGACGACTTTCGATGCCTGATCGATGGCGATACCTATGAATTCCACGCCGGAAGGCAACAGTTTGTTGCGCGAAAGGACGAGCGCGGGGATCTCTTCCCGGCAGGGGGCGCACCAGGTCGCCCAGAAATTGAGGACCCGCACCCGGCCGTCCCATTCGGCCAGCGAGCGCGCTTTTCCCTCCAGATCTACGAACCCGCTCGTGGCGGCGTCGGCACCGAACGGTGGGGCGGACTCACGACGGGACGACCACCACCAGCCTGCGAGCCCGGCGACGGCACCCACGCCGAGCACGCAGAGAACCTCGCGCCTTTCAGGCACGCTTGTCCTCTACCAGGGCCATCACTTCTGGGATGCCGGCGCGGTCCATCACGCGGCCCACTTGACTCGTTTTCAGGGTCAGGCGTTCGTCCCGGGAATCGAAGACCGAAAGCCGCACCGGGACACCCTCCCACTCGAGCTCGAGGAGGGTGACGGCCCGTGCCCGGTCTCCCGAATAACGGCGTACCTCCGAAGAGTCGAACTGGATGTTCCGGTTCAGGAGCGAGATTTCGACTTCCTTGCTGCTGTCGGGAAAAAGCTGGAGTTCGATTTCCGCGTACGGGCCGGCGATGCCCTTGAGCACCGGGCCGGTGAGGTAGGGGGAAAACTCCGCGAGCTCGCGCATCACCGACAACGCTACGCGCCGGAGCGAGTCGATCCGTTCGGGGTGTTCGTCGGCCTGGTAGAGCTCGAGGTAAGCGCGCAATTGCGTTTCGACTTCCTCGTTTCCGGGCAGTCCCTGTTTCTCGGTGGCGCCCAGTTGACGCGCGGCCTTGCGCTTGGCTAGGGCGAAATTGTCGATGCCGCTTTCGGCCATGATCCTCGCGGCGGCGGCCGCAATTGCGGCGCGCATCCCATTTTGTCTGGGGCGGTTGCGGCTCATGGGAAAAGGCAGTTCAAGGAGTCGGCAAATCATACGCCGACCGGCGGTGGCGCGAATCAATTCGACTACAATCGCCGCTCTTTCGCTGCTGTTTTCTGCGGATGGCTGCGCATCACCTCCATATTCTTGGCATTTGCGGCACGTTCATGGGTGGCCTGGCCGCCCTCGCGAGCGCGGCCGGCTACCGCGTCACCGGATGCGACGCCGGCGTCTATCCGCCGATGTCCGACCAGCTGCGTTCGCTCGGCATCGAGCTGATCGAGGGGTATGACGCAGACCAGCTAGCCCTCAAGCCAGACGTGTGGGTCGTCGGCAACGTCGTCACCCGCGGCAACCCGTTGATGGAAGCGATCCTCGACGCGGGCGCGAAGTACACCTCCGGCCCGCAGTGGCTCTGCGACCACCTGCTCACCGACAAATGGGTGCTCGCGGTCGCCGGCACCCATGGCAAGACCACGACGTCGGCCATGCTCGCCTGGCTCCTCGAAGCGGCCGGCAAGGCCCCCGGCTTTCTGATCGGCGGCGTGCCCCGCAACTTCGATCTCTCCGCCCGGTTGGGTTCGTCTCCCTACTTTGTGATCGAGGCGGACGAGTACGACACGGCGTTTTTCGACAAGCGCTCCAAGTTCCTCCATTACCGCGCAAAGACGGCGATCCTGAATAATCTCGAGTTCGATCATGCAGACATCTTCGACGATCTTGCAGCCATCGAGCGCCAATTTCATCACTTCGTGCGGACGGTGCGCGCTAACGGCAGGCTGGTCGTCCATGGCCGGGATTCGGCACTCGAGCGCGTAGTCAAAAAAGGAACCTGGACGCCGATCGATTATTTCGGGGTCCCGGGTGGCTGGGAGGCGTCCAGCGTCCTGGACGACGGCAGCTTCGAGGTTTCCCTAGGCGGCCAGCCGATCGGCACCGTGCGCTGGGCGTTGCAGGGCGAGCACAACCGGATGAATGCGCTCGCGGCCATTGCGGCCGCTGCACACGCCGGCGTCGACCCCGCCGCCGCGATCGACAGCCTGGCCGGCTTCAAGAACGTGAAGCGGCGCATGGAACTACGCGGCTCGGTGCATGGCGTGGATGTGTACGACGACTTCGCGCATCACCCCACCGCCATTCGGACAACCCTCGAGGGCCTGAGGCGCAAGTCGGGCGCGGCACGCATTCTCGCCGTGCTGGAGCCAAGATCGAACACGATGAAGCAGGGCGTAATGAAGGCTGCGTTGCCGGCAAGCGTCGCCGACGCGGACCAGGTCTTCGTCTACACCGGCGGGCTGGGCTGGGATGCCACTGCGGTTTTTGCTCCCCTCGGCGCGAAGGCGCGCTGCATCGGCGACCTGGCGGACCTCGTGGAGGCGATCGGCACGGAAGCCCGTTCCGGCGATCAGGTCGTCGTCATGTCCAACGGCGGATTCGGCGGCATCCACGCCAAGCTGCTGCAGCGGCTCGCGCAGTGATTCCACGTTGATCCTTTACCTGCATGGCTTCAACAGCGCGCCGGCTTCGCATAAGGCGCGGACGATGCAGAAGTACCTGGCCGAACGGGGCGAGGGCGGTCAATTCGCCTGCCCTGAGCTGCCGCACCGCCCTGAAGAAGCGATCGCGCTTTGCCAATCCCATCTTGCCGGCAAGGATCCCGGCACAGTCACGATCGTCGGCAGTTCGCTCGGCGGCTACTACGCGACTTGGCTTGCCGAGAAATTCGACTGCCGCGCGATCCTGATCCAGCCTGCGGTGTATCCGCATGTCGGCCTGGAGCAATACCTCGGTGCGCAAAAAAACCTCTATACCGGCGCCGAGTACGAGTTGACGCGGGCGCACCTCGAAGGCTGGTGGAAGCTGTGGGTCGGGCAGATCCGCTCCGATCGTTACCTGCTGCTGCTCGAAACCGGCGACGAGGTGCTCGACTACCGCGACGCGGTGAGCAGGTACGAGGGCGCGCGCATGGTCATCCGCGAGGGCGGCGACCACATGATGCAGAGTTTCCCGGAGCACCTGCCGCGCATGCTCGCATTCGCCGGGCTCAGCCCCTGATGTCCTTCCAGGGCGTGGCCTTCCCCCCGAGCGAATAGCGCGACACGGCCTTCTCGTCGAAGTCGAATCCAAGGCCCGGCCGCGTCGGCAATTTCAGCAAGCCCTCCTTGAATTCGAGCTGCCGGTCGACGAGCCGGCGGAAGTTGAGCACCTGGTCGTCGGTAAAGAACTCGACCATTCGCGCGTTCGGCGTGGAAGCCACCAGGTGGATGTGCAGGTCGTGGAACCAGTGCGGGCAGACTGTGACCCCGTAGCTTGCCGCCGTGGCCGCGATGCGGCGCCATTCCGTGATCCCGCCACACACCGCGGCGTCATGCTGCAGGATCGCGGCGCCGCCTTTTTCCATGAGTTCCTTGAAGTACCAGCGGCCGACGCCGATCTCGCCCGTGGCCACGGTCACTTTGGTCGCCCGGGCAAGGCGCGCATGGCTGTCGATGTCGTCCGGGCCGAAAGGCTCTTCGATCCAGTAGGGGTCGTACTTTTCGTAACGCTTGAGATGCTCGAGCGCGGTGGGCAGGTCCTGCCATGCATTGTTTGCATCAAGCGTAAGCAGTACGTCCGGACCAATGGCCTCGCGGGCTGCGCGCACGCGCGCTTCTTCCTCGGCGGGTGACAGCCGGCCGACTTTCATCTTCACGGCCTTGAACCCGAGCGCCACGTACCCTGCCATTTCGGCGCCGAGCTTCTTCGGCGTCTTGCCTTCGAGGTAATAGCCGCCCGAGGCGTACGCCGGGACGGCGCCGGCGGCATAACCGCCCAGATATTGGTGTAAAGGCAGCTTCACGCTGCGCGCGTTCAGGTCCCACAGCGCGTTGTCGAGGATGCTGATCGCGCGCATCACCGCGCCCGCGCGGCCCTGCAGCAGCGATTCCTGGAACATCTCCTGCCACAGCCCCTCGGTGCGCGTGGACTCCTGCCCGATCAGCTTCGGCCCAAGCAGTTCGGCGACCGCGCTTTCGACCAGCGTGCCCGCGGAAGAGCCCGCGTAGCAAAAGCCGATGCCTTCTACGCCCTCGGTGGAGCGAACCTTGACCAGGCCGTAGTCCCGGTCGCTCACGGTCCTGGTCGCAAAAGCGGTCACGTGATCGAGCGGGATGCGGGCAGTGCAAACGGAAATCGAAGCGATCTTCGGCATCGGAGCCTTCCTTTCGGGAAACGGGACGCAAGCTGGGCCGAAAAGCTTAACGCAAGCGCGCGCTCATCCGCGTAAACCCCTGCACCCGCGTAAAATTGGCGCCTTTTTGAAGCGGCGCGATGCATCTCCTTTACGAGGAAGACGGCGATATCAAGGTCGGCACGGTGCTTTCGCCGGGCACGGCCTCCTACCAGGTGGAGGCGCCGCACGGGCGCCGTACCAAGGTGAAGGCCTCGCACGTCCTGCTTTCGTTCGACGCGCCTGGCGCCGGCGAGCTGTTGGCCGGCGCCAACGCGTATGCCGAGAAGCTCGACGCCGATTTCCTCTGGCAATGCGCAGGACCGGGCGAATTCGGCTTCCGCGACCTTGCGCGGGAATACGTCGGACACGAGCCGGACGCGGTGGAATCTTCCGGCGTGCTGCTGAAACTGCACTCGGCACCGATGTATTTCTACCGCCGCGGCAAGGGCCGCTTCCAGGCGGCGCCCGAGGCGACGCTCAAGGCCGCGCTCGCCGGGCTGGAGAAAAAGCGCCTGCAGGCGGAGCGGGCAGCCGAGTACACCGCCCTGCTCGTCAATGGGAAATTTCCACCCGAGCTGAACGCGATGCGCGACGAGCTGCTCTACCGGCCCGACCGCAACAAGGTCGAGACCAAGGCCGTCGAAGCCGCCTGCAAGGAAAGCGGCCTCTCGATCGCAAAGTTGTTCGAGCGCGCCGGCGCCCTGCCCTCCAGCCACGACTTCCACCTGAACCGCTTCCTTTTCGAGTACTTCCCCGGCGGAACCCGGTTCCCGTCCTACGACGCGCCCGTCGTCGCGGCGGACCTGCCCCCCGGCGAGGCGCCGGTGTTTTCGCTGGACGACCTGGGAACGTCGGAAATCGACGACGCATTTTCGGTGCGCCAGGTCTCCGACACCGAATGGCGGATCGGCGTGCATATCGCTGCGCCAGCGCTGGGCATCGCGCCGGGCTCGGCGCTCGACGCGATTGCGCGTGAGCGGCTGTCGACGGTCTACATGCCCGGCCAGAAAATCACCATGCTGCCCGACGCGGTCATCCAGCAGTTTTCGCTCGACGCGGGCTCCGAGCGCCCGGCGCTCTCGATCTACTTCAACGTCGCGGCGGGGGACTTGTCGATCCGCGGCCACCATTCGCGGCTCGAGCGGGTCAAGGTGGCCGGGAACCTGCGGCATTTCCATTACGCGGCGCTCAACTCGGTGCTGCCGGCCGGGGGCCGCGCCGGGCTGGAGTATGAAAACGAGTTGGCCACGCTGTGGCGCTTTGCGAACGCGCTCGAGGCCAAGCGCGGCAAGCCGAGCGTCAACGCGAGCATGGTCGACTACAACTTTGCGGTCGACGACGGGCACGTGAGCATCGTCGCGCGCCAGCGGGGCGCGCCGCTGGACAAGCTCGTCTCGGAGCTCATGATCCTTGCCAACGCCACCTGGGGCGGCCTGCTTGCCGAAAGGGACGTCGCGGCGCTTTACCGCGTGCAGTCCTCAGGCAAGGTCCGCATGAGCGTGCACGCCGAAGCCCACGAGGGGCTTGGCGTGTCCTGTTACGCATGGATGACCTCTCCGCTGCGCCGCTACGTCGACCTCGTCAACCAGTGGCAGCTGGCCGCGAGCCTGTCCGGAAAGCGCGCGCCGTTTGCGCGCAATTCCGATGGCCTGCTTTCGACTCTGCGGGCATTCGAGGTTGTCTATGCGCGCTACGACGAGCACCAGCGCGAGATGGAACGGTACTGGTGCCTGCGCTGGCTGCTGCAGGAAAACCTGTCCGAGGTCAAAGGCGTGGTTCTGCGCGAAGCCACGGTGCGCGTCGACGGCCTGCCGCTGGTGGTCCGCGTGCCGTCGCTGCCGGAACTTGCCTTCGGCGCGCGGGTCAGTCTCGGGATCAGCGAGATCGACCTTCTCGACAAGACGCTCGTGTGCACTTGGCGCGAAACGCTCGGCGGCCCGGTGGAGGACGAGCCCCTGGAGGATGCTCAAGAATCCCTTTAATGAGCCTACAATACCGAGTCTTGATTGCCAGAGGCAGCTTTGTCGGCCGCTAGGGCGACCACCCTGACGCGCCATCCGGCGCACCTCGCCGCGTCCCTCCGCGCGCAGGTCTCCTATACCTGGGCGGGAATGGACCGCCAGTCCCGATTGCTGACGTGGTGCGTGGGGTTCTCCATCCTGCTGCATGCGCTGCTGCTGTCGATTCACTTCCGCTTCCCCGAGGCAATGAAGTTTTCCTCGTCGCAGCCGCTCGAGGTCATCCTCGTCAACGCGAAGACCAAGGAAAAGCCCTCGAAGGCGCGTGCCCTCGCCCAGGCCAACCTCGATGGCGGTGGCAATACCGACCAGGATCGCCGGGCGAAGACGCCGATGCCGGTCACCAAGCAGAGCGAAGGCCGCGACCTTGCGCAGGCGCAGGCTCGCGTCAAGGAGCTCGAAGCCACGCAGCAGAAGCTGCTCGCCATGGCGAAGGCCGGTACCCCGATCCCGGCGAGCGAAACGCCGCGCCAGTTGCCGGTCGACGAGACCGTTCCCTCGGTCTCCGGGCGCGACCTCAGGGACCTCGCGCTGGCCGCGATGAAGCTGCAGGCGCAGATCGACAAGCGCCACGAGGAATACCAGAAGCGCCCGCGCAAGCAGTTCATCGGCGCGAATGCATCGGAATACCGCTTCGCGCAGTACGAGGACGACTGGCGCAACAAGGTCGAGCGGGTCGGCACGCTGAACTACCCGCCCGAGGCCCGCGGGAAAATGTACGGCAACCTCCGGCTTGAAGTCACGATCCGCCCGGACGGCACGGTCGAGTCGGTGCGGCTGGACCGCTCTTCCGGCCTCAAGGTGCTCGACGAAGCGGCGTTTCGCATCGTGCGCATGGCCGCGCCCTACGGCGAGTTCCCCGCCGACATTCGCAAGGACACCGACCTGCTGGTGATCACGCGGACCTGGTTCTTCGGTAAGGGGGATGAGATTTGGACCAAGCGGGACTAAGCGCGCCTGTCCGCTATGCTGTCGTCGGTCACCCGGTTGCGCATTCGCGCTCGCCCTGGATCCATGCGCAATTCGCCGCGCAGACCGGCGAAAGGATCGAGTACGGCGCGCTGCTTGCGCCGCTCGACGGATTCGCCTCGACGCTCGCGGCTTTCCGTGCTGCCGGCGGAAAGGGCGCCAACGTGACGCTGCCCTTCAAGGCCGAGGCCTTTGCGCTGTCCGATGCGCGCTCGGCGCGCGCGGAAGCGGCCGGCGCGGTCAATACGCTCGACTTTTCCGGCGAGGGGATTCGCGGCGACAACACCGATGGCTGCGGCCTTGCGCGCGACCTTGTGCAGAACCTTGGATTCTCAGTGACCGGCCGCCGTGTCCTGCTGCTCGGCGCAGGCGGCGCTGCCCGCGGCGTGCTCCAGCCGCTTCTTGAAGAGCGTCCGGCCGGCCTCGTGGTCGCCAATCGCAGCGTGGACAAGGCGCGTTCGCTGGTGGCGGCGCTGGCAGGCCGGGTGCTCGGCCCGGTGGCCGTTTGCGGATACGACGAGCTTGCGGGCGAGCGCTTCGACCTCGTGATCAACGCGACCTCGGCAGGCCTGAGCGATGCCACGCTGCCCCTGCCGCCGGGCCTCTATTCCCGCGGCTCGCTTGCGTACGACATGGTGTATGGCAAGGAAACCGCGTTCATGCGCACCGCGCGGTCCGGCGGCGCGGGCCGTGTCGCCGACGGCCTCGGCATGCTCGTCGAGCAGGCGGCCGAATCGTTCTTCGTGTGGCGCGGCGTGCGGCCGGCGACGGGTCCGGTGCTGGCGGCGTTGCGCGCTGCCTGACGGCGCATGCGGGTCATCGCAGGCGCCTGGAAGACCTTCTGTTACTTGCTTGGCGCGCTGGTGCTTGCAGTGCTGCTGGTGCAGGGCTGGTTCTTCGTGCATGTCTGGTGGTGGTCCACCCACAATCCCTCGTCCTCGTCGTTCATGCAGGCCCGCCTGGGCGTGATGCAGCAGAAGGACGGCAAGGCAGCGCTCAAGCACCAGTGGGCCGCGTACGACCGGCTCTCGCCCAACCTGAAGCGCGCCGTGGTGGCCGCGGAAGACGCGAAGTTCGTCGACCACGAGGGCTTCGACTGGCAGGGGATCCAGAAGGCCATCGAGAAGAACGAGAAAAAGGGCCGCGTGGTGGCCGGCGGCTCGACCATCAGCCAGCAGCTTGCCAAGAACCTCTTCCTCTCAGGCAGCCGGTCGTGGCTGCGCAAGGGGCAGGAGGCGATCATCACGTGGATGCTGGAGCGCACGATGAGCAAGCGGCGCATCCTCGAGCTCTACCTCAACCTCGCCGAATGGGGCAACGGCGTGTTCGGCGCGGAGGCAGCGGCTCGCCACTATTTCGGCGTGCCGGCCGCGCAACTGTCTGCGCCGCAGGCTGCCTGGCTGGCCGCCATCCTCCCGGCACCGCAACGCTATGACCGCAACCGCGGCTCCATCTGGATCGCGAACAAGGCGCAGGTGATCCTCGCGCGAATGCCGGGCGCCCAGATTCCCTGAGTTCCTGTTTCGCGCGCTGCGGCGTTTCTCTACAATGCCGTCACTTCCTTAATCGGCCCGCAACGGCCCGGCGACCGCCATGGCCGACCTTGCCAACCGGCTCGAAATCGAGGACCTGCAGGAGAACCTGCAGGCGGTCCAGGAACTCCTGCTGCGCCACCAGCTCGCACAAGATCCCGATGCGGCGGGCCCGCCTTACGGCATGGCCGCGGCTGCCGCAGACCACGTGTCCGAATTGCGCAGCCGGCTCGAGCACCTGCACCCGGCCGATATCGCGTACATCCTCGAATCGCTGCCGCTCGACGAGCGCCTGGTCGTCTGGAACCTCGTCAAGGCCGACCGCGACGGCGAGATCCTGCTCGAGGTGTCGGACGCGGTGCGCGAATCGCTCATCGCGAGCATGGACTCCGAGGAGCTGGTTGCGGCGGCCGAAACGCTCGAGACCGACGAGCTCGCCGACCTTGCGCCCGACCTGCCCGAAGACGTCATCCAGGACGTCATCCGCTCGCTCCCGCTGGAGGAGCGCGAGCAGTTGCGCGCCGCGATGTCGTACGCCGACGGCACAGTGGGCGCGCTCATGGATTTCGACATGGTCACGGTGCGCGAAGACGTCACGCTCGAGGCGGTGACCCGCTACCTGCGGCGGCTCGATGAGCTGCCGGGCCATACCGACCAGCTCTTCGTCGTCGACCGGGACCAGAAGCTCAAGGGCGCGTTGCCGCTGGCGCGCCTCATCGTCTCGGACCTCGAATTCGAGGTCGGGCGGGTCATGGTTCCGGAGCTGATCACGTTCAGCCCCGAAGACGACGCCGACGACGCGGCGCAGGCCTTCGAGCGCTACGACCTCGTTTCGGCGCCGGTGGTCGACGGGACCGGCAAGCTCGTCGCTCGCGTCACGGTCGACGTGGTCGTCGACTACATCCGCGATTCGAGCGCCGAGAAGGTGCTCGCCGAGGCCGGCCTGAGCGAAGAGGAGGACATCTTCGCCACGGTCTGGGACAGCTTCAGGAACCGTTGGGCCTGGCTGGCGGTAAACCTCATCACCGCCTTCATTGCATCGCGCGTGATCGGCGCTTTCGAAGGCTCGATCGAGAAGCTCGTGGCGCTTGCGGCACTGATGCCGATCGTCGCCGGCATCGGCGGAAACTCCGGCAACCAGACGTCCACGATGATCGTGCGCGCGCTCGCGCTCGGCCAGCTGCAGGCACACTACTGGCGAAAACTGCTCAACAAGGAGCTTGGCGTCGCGCTGCTGAACGGCGTGGTCTGGGGCGGATTGCTCGGCGCGCTGGCGTGGTATCTCTACGACAGCAAGGCGCTCGGCGCCGTCATGACGCTCGCCATGACGCTCAACCTCGTGCTCGCCGCCTTCATGGGCGTGGCGATTCCCTACGTTCGGCAGAAAGTCGGCAAGGATCCGGCGGCCGGCTCGAGCGTGCTGATTACCGCCTGCACCGATTCCGGCGGGTTCTTCATCTTCCTTGGCCTGGCGACGCTATTCCTGCTTTAGGCCGGTCCAGGCGGCGGCGATGCGCCTCGCAGCGTGCGCCTGCGACTTGAGCGCGTAGTCGAATAGCGCCACGCGGTCGTCGAGCAAGGCCTGGGCAATCGAGGCGGGATCGCCTGGCGGCAGCTCGAGATAGGCCTCCGCTTCGCCGTGCTCGGCCACGATTCGCATGCCCTGCTTGCGCGCGAGGTGCATCATCGCGCCGTTCTCGGCCAGGCAATGCATGAAAAGCGTCGGCACGCCCCAGTTGCGCGCATGCGTATGCGCGCGCGCCAGTAGCGCGCCGCCCATGCCCTTGCCGCGGAATTCCGGCAGGACCGAAACGCCAAGCTCGGCGAACCCGTCGCCCCGCGCGACATGCCCGACGCCCGCCAGGCGCATCTCGTCGTCGAACACGCCGAAGACGGCATCGCGCTCGAAATCGATGTGCTCCACGTACTCGCGAATGCCGTGGTCCGACAGGCCGACCCCGAAGCGCAGCCGCCGGTCTTCGACGCCTAGCGCAAGAAAGTGCGCGATCAGGATGTCCCGCTGCAGGCGCGCCAGTTCTTTTGTGACGATGTTCACGGTTTCCGGGTATCGATGCGATGGACAGTGTCAAGCACGCTTCGTTCCAGCTATTTGGTGACTGCCTGCAGCGACTCGCGCGCCGCAGCGAGGGTGGCCTCGATTTCCGCCGGCCCGTGCGAAGATGAAACGAACCCTGCCTCGAACGCCGAGGGCGCCAGGTAGACGCCGTGCTCCAGCATCGCGTGGAAGAAGGCATTGAACCGCTCGCGATCGGAGGTCATGACCTCCGCGAAGCTCGTCGGCACTTGAGCGCGGAAGTAGAGGCCGAACATGCTGCCGACGCTTTGTGCCGAAAACGGCACCTTCGCGCGCGCCCCCTCGGCGACCAGGCCTTCGACCAGCGCGCGCGTGGTCTTTTCCACTTGCGCTGCGAAGCCCGGCTCCGACACCAGCTTCAGCGTGGCCAGGCCCGCCGCCACCGCCACCGGATTCCCGGACAAGGTGCCGGCCTGGTACACCGGCCCGAGCGGGGCGATCTTCTGCATGATCTCGCGCCGGCCGCCGAAAGCGCCGACCGGCAGGCCCCCGCCGATGACCTTGCCGAGCGTGGTCAGGTCTGGGCGGATGCCGTATTTCTCCTGCGCGCCGCCCAGGGCGACGCGGAACCCGGTCATCACTTCGTCGAAAATCAGCACGGCGCCGTGCTTCGTGCATTGCTCGCGCAAGGCCTCGAGAAATCCTGCGCGCGGCAGGATGAGATTCATGTTGCCGGCGACAGGCTCCACGATCACGCACGCGATCTCCGCGCCTCGCGCGGCAAACAGCGCCTCGACCTGCCCGATGTCGTTGTAGTCGAGCACCAGGGTGTGACGGGCGATGTCTTCGGGCACGCCGGCGGAACTCGGATTGCCGAAGGTCAGCGCACCGGACCCCGCCTTCACCAGCAGGCTGTCCGCGTGGCCGTGGTAGCAGCCCTCGAATTTCACGATGGCCGAGCGGCCCGTGAACCCGCGCGCAAGGCGGATCGCGGTCATCGTGGCTTCGGTACCCGAGGACACCAGGCGCACCATTTCGATCGACGGCACCAGCTCGCAGATTTTTTCCGCCAGCTCGATTTCCGCTTCGGTCGGCGCGCCGAACGAAAGCGCGCGCGCTGCCGCTGCCTGCACCGCTTCTACGACCGCGGGATGCGTATGCCCGGCCGCCATCGGGCCCCATGAGCCGACGTAATCGATGTAGCGCTTGCCGTCCGCGTCCCAAAGGTGCGGCCCCGAAGCGCGTTCGAAAAACAGCGGCGAACCGCCTACCGCGCGAAAGGCTCGCACCGGCGAATTGACGCCGGCGGGGATGCGCTGCTGGGCGCGCTGGAAAAGCTCTTCGTTTCGATTGCTCATGCGGGACCTTTCTCGAACAGGCTTCGATAACTTGCCGCGCGGCTGGCAATGTCGGGTGCGCCAAACAGGTCGGAGATCACGGCCACGCAATCTGCGCCGGCGGCGATGACCTGAGGCGCGTTCTCGAGCGTGATGCCACCTATCGCCACCAGCGGAACGCCAAGATGGCGGGCCCGCGTGAACAACTCGAGCGGCGCCCTGCCGGCGCCGGGCTTAGTGCCGGAAGCGAACACGCTGCCGAACGCCACGTGGTCCGCACCCTCGCGCACCGCCACCTCGGCCGCATCAAGGCTCGAATAGCAGGAAGCGCCAAGCAGCTTGCCGGGGAGCGCGCGGCGGGCCGCCGCCACGTCGCCGTCATCGCGACCGACATGGGCGCCATCCGCATCGATCGCCGCCGCGAGCGCTACGTCGTCATTGACGATCAGCGGCACGCGCTTTGCGCGGGTCATCTGCAGCAGCGCCTCGGCCTGCTCGCGGCGCAAGGGTTCGTCGGCCAGCTTGTTGCGGTATTGGAGCAGTGCGATCCCTCCCTCGAGCGCTCGTGCAACCATCCGCAGAAGCGCGTCGGTCGAGGCTGCGTCCGGGGTGATCGCGTACAGGCCCTTCACGTATCTTCGCGGCCGTTCTCGGGCTCGGCGCTTTCGCCTTCGCCCTCGCGCGCCCAGAAAAAGCGGTCCGGCAAGTGCTGGCCCATGCCGGGACGGAAGCCGTGCGCAAGCGCCTGCCATGTGTATTCCTGCGCTTCCTTGACCGCTTCGGGCACGTCCAGGCCGTTTGCCATGGTGGCCGCGATCGCCGAGGCGAGCGTGCATCCCGAGCCATGGAAGCTGCCCGGCAATCTCTTCCAGCGATCGCTGCGCACGATGCCCTCCTCGCCGTATAGGGTGTTGATGACTTCGGGCGTATTTTCGTGCGTGCCGGTGATCAGCACGAACTCGCAGCCCAGGTCGATGAGGCGCGACGCGCATTCGTCGAGAGTCGCGTCGTCGTTCTCCTCGTCCTCCTCGGCGAGCCGGCGCGCTTCCATGCTGTTCGGCGTCAGCACCGTGGTCTGCGGCACGATGAGCTCGCGCATCGCGATGATCATGTCCTCGTTGGCGAGCGAATCGCCCCGCCCCGAGGCGAGCACCGGATCGAGGATGACCGGCACGGAAGGGTAGTCGGAGATGATCTCGGCAATCGCCGTGACGTTTTCCACGGAGCCCAGCACGCCGAGCTTGAACGCCGCGACCGGCATGTCCTCGAGCAGCTTCCTTGCCTGGTCGATCACCCAGTCGCTGTCGATCGCGAGGATGTCGTCGACGCCGCGCGTGTCCTGCACCGTGAGGGCGGTCACGACGGAAAGCGGATGGCAGCCCATGCTCGCGAGCGTTAGGAGGTCCGCCTGCAATCCCGCGCCTCCCGTCGGATCGGAGGCCGCGAACACGAGGACGATCGGCGGCAGGGAGGGCATTCGGGGGTCGGTCGCGAGCGGCACCCGTGTTGCAGAGCGGCGCGGGGACTCGCGGATAAGTTAAGATGCCGGGCCATTTTAACCCACCCCGTTTAGCACTCATGTCCGAAAACAAGGAATTCCGCAGCTGGATGTGCCTCATCTGCGGCTGGATCTACGACGAGGCGGCAGGACTTCCCGAGGAAGGCATCGCAGCGGGGACGCGCTGGGAAGATGTCCCGATCAACTGGACATGCCCGGAGTGCGGCGCGCGCAAGGACGATTTCGAGATGGTCGAAATCTGAGCGCTGCACAACGCTGCAACTGCCTGCGCTCTGCAACTATTGCCGTACACTGCGACGGTTCGCCCGGGGCCAGCGACCGGGTTTTCCCGACCGGGGGCTAGCGCGCCCTTGCCTACAATTCGCATTACCGCCTAGTATTAAAGCGGCTCCGGCCGGCGTGTCCGTTCGAGCGTGACGCGAAAACCGGGACACGAAAAAAACGGGGGCAGGCATGACAGACACGGCTGCCGAATCGAAAGGGAGCCTCGCCGGCGTAAAGGTCATGGTGATCGACGACTCGAACACCATTCGCCGCAGCGCCGAGATTTTCCTGCTGCAGGCCGGCGCCACGGTGATCCTTGCCGAGGACGGCTTCGACGCGCTCGCGAAGATCGCGGATTACCTGCCCGAGGTCGTGTTCGTCGACATCATGATGCCGCGCCTCGACGGCTACCAGACCTGCGCCCTCATCAAGAAGAATCCGAAGTTCGCCGCCACGCCGGTGGTGATGCTGTCGTCGAAGGACGGCCTGTTCGACCGCGCGCGCGGCCGCATGGTGGGGTCGAACGAATACCTCACCAAGCCATTCACCAAGGACAGCCTGCTCAAGACCGTCTGCACGCACGCGCGTGGCGGCATGGCCGGCTGACCGAACGGAGAGCTCCCATGCCGATCAAGAAAATCCTCGTCGTCGACGATTCCCCCACCGAGCGGCAGTTCATGCTCGAGTCCCTCTCCAAGCTCGGCTACCAGGTGGTGCTGGCCGAGAGCGGCGAGGAGGGCGTGGCCAAGGCGCGTTCCGAGCTGCCCGACCTCGTGCTCATGGACGTGGTGATGCCCGGCTCGAACGGCTTCCAGGCCACGCGGCAAATCGCAAAGGACGATGCGACCAAGCACGTGCCGGTCATCATCTGCACGACCAAATCGCAGGAGACCGACCGCATCTGGGGCATGCGCCAGGGCGCGCGCGACTACATCGTCAAGCCGATCGACGTGAACGAGCTCGCGGCCAAGATCGCGGCCCTCGCCTGACGCGATGGCAAAGCGCGTCAGCCTCAAGGAATTCCAGGAAGGGCTCGCCAGCCGGCTCAAGGCCGCCGCGACCGAAGCCGCGCCGTCGGCGCGCCTGGGATTCGAGGCCGGCGGCACGAACTGGCTGGCCAGGCTCGAGAGCTCGGGCGAAGTCCTCCAGGTGCCGGAGATCCAGCGCGTACCGCTCACGCGGGACTGGTTTCTCGGCGTGGCGAACATCCGCGGCGCTCTCTTTGGCGTTTCCGATTTCGGCGCCTTCCTCGGCACCGCGCCCACCGCGCGCGGTCCCGAGAATCGCCTGCTGCTCGTCGGCCAGCCGCACGGCGTGAATTGCGCGCTGCTCGTCTCGCGCCTCACCGGCCTGCGCAACGTGGTGGAGTACGTGCCCGAGCCCGGCACGGCGTCCGCAGACTGGGTAGCCGGCACGTGGCGGGACAAGGAAGAGCGCGTCTGGCGCGAAATCGATACCGGTCGGCTGCTCTCGAACCGCGGGTTCCTCGAGATAGCCGTCCACTAGCAAAAGATCAACGGAGGAGTATTTATGGCATTGAAACTGCCTTTCACGCTCGGAAGCAGGAAGGCCGCCGCAAGGGCGCCGGACGCCAGGCCCGCCGCGTCGGCGCCGGCGCGCGCCGGTGCGCTCGCGGGAAAGAACCTTCGCCTTTTCCTGACGCCCGCGCTGCTGATCCTGCTCTTCTTCGCCGGCGTGCTGGTGTTCTTCAACGCGCGCGATTCGAAACACGCGGCCCTCTACATCGCCGATGCCGGCCAGCTGCGCATGCTTTCCCAGCGCCTCGCAAAAGCGGCGCAGCAGAGCCTGCTTGGCAACCCGGTGGCGTTCAAGCAGGTCGAGGCGAGCCGCGACGCCTTCAACACCATCCTCGACCGCCTGATCAAGGGCGGCGAGGCCGCGGGCGTTTCGGTGCCGCCATCGCCCGATCGCATCCAGCCTTCGCTCGAGGCGCTCCAGCAGGAATGGAAGAAGACCGAGCAGAACGCCACTACGCTGCTCAAGGAACAGAAGAACCTCGTCGGGCTTGGCGCCGCGGTAGCTCAGGTCAACGGCTCGAACCCCCAGCTGCTCGACCTCGCCGAGCGGGTGCAGGCCCTCAAACTGCAGAACGCGGCGACGACGCGCGAAATATCGACCGCCGGCCAGCTCGTGATGCTGACGCAGCGGCTGGCCAAGAACGCCAACGCGCTGCTGGCCGGCGAGACGGTCGACTCGGAAGTCGCGTTCCTCCTCGGCAAGGACACCAACGAGTTCCGCACGCTGCTGGTGGCGCTGCGCGACGGGAATGCGCAGATGCGGCTGGCGCCAGCCAAGGATCCGGAGACCACCGCGCGGCTGGAGGAGCTCACTACCGCATTCAAGACCTACCAGGACTCGGCCTCGGCGATCCTCGGCAACATGCAGCGCCTCATTGCCGCCAAGAACGCTGCCGCCGCGATCTTCGCGGATTCCGAGAAGCTCCTGCAGGCGACCGAGAAGGTCGGCGCCGACTACGACGCGCAGCTCTCGGGCAGCAACCTGATCTACGTCATCCTGCTGCTGGGGATTGCCGCGGTCGTGGTGGCGGCCCTCATCGCCTTCGACTTCGTGCGCGACGAGCAGCGCCGGCGCGAGGAGGCGGAAGGCCAGCAGGCCGCCGTAAAGCGCACCAACGAGCAGAACCAGGCCGCGATCCTGCGGCTCATGAACGAGATGCAGACCTTCGCCGAGGGCGACCTCACCGTGAAGGCGACGGTGAGCGAGGACATCACCGGCGCGGTCGCCGATTCGGTGAACTTCGCGATCGAAGAGCTGCGCAGCCTCGTGTCGCGCATTACCGCGGCCGCCGACCAGGTGACCGTGGCATCGGATTCCGCGCAAAAGACCTCCGCGCAGATGCTGGTTGCGAACGACAAGCAGTCGCAGGAGATCAAGAACACCAGCGCCCAGGTGCTCGGCATGGCCCGCACGATCAACGACGTCTCCTCGAGCGCAACGCAGTCGGCCGACGTGGCGCGCGCTTCGCTTGCGGCAGCCGAGAAGGGCCAGGCGGCGGTGCAGGACGCGATCTCCGGCATGAACGACATCCGCGACCAGATCCAGGAAACCGCCAAGCGCATCAAGCGCCTTGGCGAGTCCTCGCAGGAAATCGGCGAGATCGTCGAGCTCATCTCGGACATCACCGAGCAGACCAACGTGCTGGCGCTCAACGCCGCGATCCAGGCGGCGTCCGCCGGCGAGGCCGGCCGCGGGTTCACCGTGGTGGCCGAGGAAGTGCAGCGCCTCGCGGAACGCTCGGGCGAGGCGACCAAGCAGATCGGCGCGATCGTGAAGACCATCCAGACCGACACTCAGGATGCCGTCTCGGCGATGGAGAAGAGCACGCAGGGCGTGGTCGAGGGCGCCAAGCTCTCCGACAACGCCGGCCAGGCGCTCGCCGAGATCGGCGAGGTCTCGCGCAAGCTCGCCACGCTGATCGAGACGATTTCGCAGACGACGCAAACGCAGGCCAAGGCCGCCGGCGACGTCGCTGTGAGCATGCGCAACATCCTTGGCATTACCGAACAGGCGACCGAAGGCACCAAGCGCACCGCGCAGTCGGTCGGCCAGCTGGCGACGCTGGCCAAGGACCTCAAGAGCTCGGTGGCGAACTTCAAGCTCTGATCCCCCGCACGTGACCCTCCCTAACCTGTCCCCTTGGCGGGCATGATCGACATCGGGCCACTCAGCTGGGTCAAGAGCGAGATCGATTCCTCGCTCGAGCGCGCACGCGGCAGCCTCAAGGCGTTTGCCGCCGCGCCCGCGGACAGGAAGGCGCTCAAGGCGGCGCAGACGCACCTGCACCAGGCTTACGGCGCGGTCCAGATCGTCGGCCTGAACGGCGTGTCGCGCTTCTTCGAGGAAACCGAGCGGCTGGTCGCAGAACTCGAAAGCGGCAAGGTCGCCGGCGAGCCGGCCGCGTTCGAAGTCCTCGAGCGCGCCACGCAAGGCATCGGTAAATACCTCACCGAATTGCTCGACGGGCTTCCGGACCAGCCGCTGCGCCTGTTCCCGGTCTTTCGCGAGATGGCGGTACTGCGCGGCCTCAAGGACATCACCGAAGCCGAGCTCTTCTTCCCCGACCTGGCGCTGCAGCCGCCGCCCCGCGACGACGCGCCGGTGCGCCTGTCGGCTGCGGACCTCGAAACCTACCTGCGGGGGCAGCGCACCCGTTTCCAGCGCGGCTTCCTCAAATGGCTGAAAGAGCCGCAGGACAGCGCGAGCCTCGCCGACATGCTTGCGGCCGTCGACGGCATCGAGACGGTGCAGCACGTGCCGGCGCAGCGCGCCTTCTGGTGGGCCGCGGGCGCTTTCTACCAGGCGTTGGCCGATGGCGCGCTGCCGGCCGAGCCGGGCGTCAAGCAGGTCAGCCTCAAAGTCGAGCAGCTCATGCGACGCATGAACGAGCCGGCCTCGGCGGCGCCGGAGCGCCTGGTGCGCGAGGTGCTGTATTGGCTTGCGCGCGTCGACGGCGCAGAGCCTTCGATGAGCGAGCGGGTGCGCGCGGCCCGCAACGCGTTCCGGCTGGAGGATGCCCTGCCGGCATTGGTCCCCGAGACGGACGAGTCGCAGCGCATGCCGACCGCGATCGCACTGCGCGAGAAGTTGAAAGGCGCCAAGGATGCATGGAACCGGTTCGCGTCCGGCGCGGAGAGCGCGCTGGCCGTGTTCGCCCAGCATGCCGACGCCATCAAGGACGAGGCGGCGACGCTCGGCAACGCCGACCTCGCAGGCCTTGCGCGCGAGATCGCGGTGATCGCGGCGTATCTCGTCACCAATCCGGCGAAGATGAGCGATTCGGTCGGCATGGAAGTCGCCACCGGCCTGCTGCTGGTTGAGAACGCAGTCGAAAACCACGCGCGGCTTGCGCCCGAGTTCAATTCGCAGGCCCGCGTAATGCTCGCGCGCCTGCGCGCGGCCGCGTTCGGCACGCAGGATCCCGATGTCATGCTGAGCCTGCCGCTGATCGACGACATGACGCGCCGCGCGCAGGAAAAGCTGGCGCTCGACAGCACCGTGGCCGAGATGCAGGCCAACCTCAACAAGATCGAAAAGGCGCTGGACAACTTCTATCGCGATCCGGCGCGCGCCACGGATCTTGCAATCGTCGGCCCGGCGATCCACCAGGTGGCCGGGGCGCTCTCGATGCTGGGCGAGGAGGAGGCCGGCGCGGCGCTCGAGCGCTGCAAGGACAAGATCGACGCGTTTTCCAAAGCCACCACCCGCCCGGAGCAGCGCGAGTTCGAGGAGGTCGCGCAGATCCTCTCGGGCCTGGGCTTTTACATCGATGCCTTGCGCCACGGCAAGGCCGACTTCGCCCAGGCGATGCAGCCGGTGCTCGCCGAAATCGCGCCCGAGCGGGTGCCCGAGCCCGAAGAAATGGTGCTCGAGGAAGCCGCCGAGCCGGTGGTCGACATCACGCCGCCGATCGAGGCGCCCTCGGCCGAGGCCGAGCGCCTCAAGGACGAGACCGACGAAGTCATCGACCAGGAGCTGCTCGCGATCTTCCTCGAGGAGGCCGTGGGCGTGCTCGAAGCGATTGCCCAAAGCCTCGCGTCCAGCCGCGCGCAGCCCTCCAACCTCGCCGAGCTCGTCACCATCCGGCGCGGGTTCCATACGCTGAAGGGCAGCGGTCGAATGGTCGGCCTGATCCGCCTGGGCGAGGCGGCCTGGTCGGTCGAGCAGGTCATGAACCTGTGGCAGCAGGAAGAGCGCGCGGCGACGCCGGCGCTCTTCAACCTCATCGAATATGCGCACGGCGCTTTCGGCGATTGGGTCGGCCGCCTGCAGGAAGGCCAGCCGCAGCCGGACCCGCAACCGATCGTGTCGCGCGCCGACGCGCTTCGCCACGGCGTGGTAACGCAAGCCCCCGCACCCGTTGAGGTGCCGCCCGCGGCGGCGGAACCGCCGGCGCCTTCCGGGGCTCCCCCCATCGCCGTGGCAGCCGCATCCGGCGACATCGTGAAGATCGGCGGGCTTGCGCTCTCGGCTTCTCTTTTCGCCGTGTTCGCCAACGAGGCGCGCCAGCATCTCGAGACCATCGAGCGCGAGCTTGCGCAGGCCGTTGCCGGGCGCACCGCCGGCGTCCGCGAGGACCTGGTGCGCGCCGCGCACACGCTCGCCGGCATCTGCGGCACGGTGCAGCTCGGCGGCATGCACGACCTGGGCGCCGCGCTGGAGGGCGCGCTCCTGCGCCTCAAGAACCGCGCGACTTCGCTGTCGGCCGACGAGCTCGCGCTGGCCCACGACACCGTGCAGGCGCTCAAAATGATGTATGAGGGCGTGCTCGAGCGCGCCGTTCCCGGCTCGGCCACTGCGCTGATCGCAAGGCTCGCCGCGATTCCCGGCGAAGCGGCGCGGCTCGTGGCCGCCCCGTCCGAGGAATCCGCAGTCGTCGCCGAAACCACCGCGGTCGGCGAACCCGCATTCATTGCGCCCGGGGTGACCGAGCCGCTCGCGGAAGCGCCCTCGGTCGCCGAGACCGCGATGTCCGAGCTCGCGATGTCCGAGCTCGAAACGGCTCTGATCGCGACACCGTCCGCGGCGGAAGCCGACGAGGAACCGGCCGAAGAGCGCCGCCAGCGCCGCCTCGAAGACGAAATCGACGCGCAGCTCCTTCCAATCTTCATGGAGGAAGCCAACGAGCTCGTTCCGCAAATCGGCGAACTGCTGCGCACCTGGCGCGCCGCGCCGGCCAATTTCGAACCCGCGCATTCGATGCAGCGCGCGCTGCACACGCTAAAGGGGAGCGCGCGCATGGCCGGCGCCATGGGCCTCGGCGAGCTCACGCACCACATGGAAACGCGCGTCGAGAACGCAATCGCGCTCAAGCTCACGCCGGGGCAGTTTTTCGACGACCTCGACACGTCCTACGACCGCATGGGATTGCTGCTGGAGAAGGTGCAGCACCCGGAATCCGCGCCTGCCGCCGAAGAGGCCACGCGGGAATTGGCGGCGCCGGTAGCGGACGTCGCCGCGGCCGCAGCGCCGGCGACCTCCGTGCTGCGCGAAGAGGCCACGCGGGTCCACGCGATGATGCGCGTCCGCGCCGACGCGCTCGAAAAGCTCGTCAACGAAGCCGGCGAGATTTCGATCACCCGCAGCCGCGTCGAGACCGAGATGCGCGGCCTCAAGACGGCGCTCGGCGAGCTCACGGAGAACGTTGCGCGCCTGCGCCGCGAGCTGCGCGAGATCGAGATCGCCGCCGAATCGCAGCTCGCCTCGCGCATGCAGGCCACGCAGGAACGAGAGCGCCAGTTCGACCCGCTGGAATTCGACCGCTTCACGCGCTTCCAGGAACTCACCCGCATGATGGCCGAGAGCGTCAACGACGTCTCGACCGTGCAGCAGACGCTCAACAAGGTGGCCGACGACACGGACCTGGCGCTTGCCGCGCAGGCGCGCTTGAACCGCGAGCTGCAGCAGGACCTCATGCGCATCCGCATGGTGCCCGTCGGCTCCATCGTCGAGCGCCTGCATCGGATCGTGCGGCAGACGTCGAAGGAAGTCGGCAAGCGCGCGAACCTGGATATCCGCGGCAGCAACGTCGAGATCGACCGCTCCGCCCTCGAGCGCATCACGGGGCCGCTGGAGCACCTGCTGCGCAATTCGATCACGCATGGGGTCGAAAAGCCCGAGGCGCGGGTCGCGAAGGGCAAGGCCGCGATGGGCGAGATCTCGCTCGAGGTGCGCCAGGAGGGTAACGAGGTCACGCTCGTGCTTGCGGATGACGGCGCCGGGTTGGATCTGGCGCGCATCCGCGCCAAGGCGATCGCGCAAGGGCTCCTGGGCGCCGGCGATACGCGCTCCGACCAGCAGCTCGCCGAGCTGGTCTTTGCACCGGGCCTCTCGACAGCCGACACGGTCACAGAGCTGGCCGGCCGCGGCGTCGGGCTGGACGTGGTCATGAACGAAGTCAGCGGCCTCGGCGGGCGTATCGAGCTCGCCTTCACGCCGAACATGGGCACCCGCTTCACGCTTCGCCTGCCGCTTACCACCGCGGTCATCCAGGCCGTGCTGGTCAAGGTCGGCAGCCGTACCTACGCGCTGCCTTCGGTCATGGTCGAGCAGGTGCAGCAGATGCGCGCCGAGCTGCTGGCGCGCGCCAAGCAGGCTGGCGCCATCGAGTGGGCCGGCCGGCGCTATCCGCTGCACCACCTGCCGACACTCCTTGGGGAGACTCCGCCGGTGGCGCCGCAGGAACAGCGCCGCTACACGCCGGTGCTGCTGGTGCGAA
>JANMDK010000260.1:0-42435 GCA_031376265.1 Pseudomonadota bacterium | reverse complement strand
CGCGGCCGCGCGCCGTCGCGTGAAATCCATTTCCCGCCGGAAAGATGGACGATGGATACGCGCTCCAATGGCATCGACAAGAGCAGCTTTCGCGGGTCGCGGCCAAAATTGATCGCATTCGCGTACAGGTTATGCAGGTCGAGCAGCATCGGCGATTGCGTCGCGCCGAGGATCGAGCCTACCCACTCGGTTTCCTCCATTGCGCTGCCGGGCGGGTCGATGAGGGTGGCGATGTTCTCGAGGATCGGCCCCGCGCCGACGATGCGGCGCGCAAGCTCGATGTTGCGGATCGTGCCGTCCACGTTCTGCGTGGTGCGCGGCGGCGCTGCCAGGTGCCCGATCTCGGTCCCGCCGGCGCGCACGAAAGCCAGGTGCTCCGACCAGCCTTCCGGCCGGACCTTCTCCACCAGCCGGGCGATGCGGGAAATGCGCGCGGCCTCCACCGACTCGCAGGACGCAAGGCCAAGCGATACGCCATGCAGAAATACCGGCCGGGCAAGCGCGAGTTCGCGCAGCGCAGCCTCCTCGCGCCGGCCGGCGTGCAGCCAGTCTTCGGCGATCACCTCGAGCACGTCGATCGAGTCGATCGCCGTGAAGATGCCGGCGGCAAGCTCACCGCGCCAGCCAAGCCCGACGCGGTCGGGTGTGCGCTCGCGCGTTTGCGCGCGCATCAGTCGCCGCCCCCGCAGCCGCCGCAGCCGCTCCCGCCGCCGCCGCCGCAACTGCTCCCGCTGCTGCTACTGCTGCTGCAGCTACTGGTGCTGTCCCAACTGTCGCTGCCCCCCTGGGACCGGTCGGCGGGCCGCGGCTGTGGAAATAACTGGTTGATGAACGGAAAAGACGCGGCCGGAAGCACAGACAGCCCGAACACCGAGGCCAGCAGCAGCGCCTCGTTCGTGGCGCCGCCGGGCGAGAGCGAGCTGGCGCGGGCCTTGAGCCGCGACATGAGCGTCTCGAGGCTGCGCAGCTTTGTATCGCCCGCGAAGGTGCGGCGGCTCGAGTAAAGGCGCCATCCGATGTAGCAGGCGGCCGCGGCCATCGCCACCAGGAACAGCACGTTGCTCCTTCCATGGCTGAGCGCCTGGATAATCCGCACCGCCGCCAGCCCGCCAAGCAACACAAGCACGCCAACAAACGCGACGAAGACGAGCCTGTCGCGCCCTTCGCCGCGGAGCAGGCCCGCGGCCGAAAGATCGCGGCGGTAGGCGTGGCAAGCAGCGAGCACGGCGCGGTCCTTCGCGAGATCGTCCAGCGAAGCCAGCTGAGAGCTTCTGGCGAGGATCGCCCGATCCAGGGGCCGGCGCAGCATCTCCGCCGCCGAGTTGTCGCTCGCCTTGACCTTGTCGCCGACGGCGCCGAGGAGTCCGCGATCGGCAAGGTTGATTACGGCGAGGCGCACGGTCTCTTCCTCGGCCCCTCGCAGGTAACCGATCTGGTATGGGTCGGAGGTCAGTTCTCCAAGGCGCGAGTCGCTTTCCGCCCCGCCGTCGGCACGAGCGAAGTACCAGAACGCACACAGGACCGCCACGGACAGGCAGGCGTAGAAAACCAGGAAGCTTCCGCCCGTCAGGTTGAACGGGAACATGCGCTTTACGCCAGCCTGCCGGCCCGCGCGCGCATCGCCTGCGCTAGGTCGATCAGTTCGAGCACCGCCGGACGCGCGACGCCGGGCGGAAGGCTGCCGCTTTCGCGCGCGGTGGAAAGATGCGCAAGCAACGCGCCCGATCCCGCGGGCCCGATCTCCGCGGCCAGCGTTTCGAGCGCCGCCTTGGAAGTGGCCGCCGGACGGCCTTCGAGCGAGAGGATCAGCGCCGCCGCCGAGCGCAACGGGCCGGCGGCGTCCGCAACCAGCGGCGCGAGCTGCTCCTCGCGCAGGCTCACCAGCACGTAGCGCTCGCGCATGCGGAGCGTGAAGTTGAGCAGGATCTGCCGCAGCCGCACCAGCATCGAGGCACGCGACGGCGAAAGTCCCGCGAACGGATCGCTGCCGAAGACCACCTTGTGGCGCTCGCGGATATCCGAGAACTTCACCGCGAAAGCTTCGCCGGCGGCATCGATCTCGGTGTCGAGGATGAACATCGCCGAGAGCCGGATCGCCGCATGCGCAAGGCGCATCGGCTCGCGCAGCGCATCGATGCTCGCGGCGTCGAACTTCCTGAGCACCAGGATGAGGTTCACGTCCGAGGTTGCGCGCAACTTGCCTTCGGCCGCGGAACCGAAGAGGACGATCGACACGAGGTCGGCGCCCAGCGTTTCCTTTGCTGAAGCGGTGAAGCCTTCCAACGCCTTGGCTACGTCGGAAGGCAGGTCGAGTTCGCCCATCCACTCCTCCCCGAGCGGGAAACGAGCACGATGACACCACGCCCGCCGGAAACGTGTCAATCCGCATGGGTGCGGCAGCGTACGGAAGCGCCGCAGCGAAATCCTATACTCCGGGCATCGTCAGCAGCGTCAGGAGGCACTCGCCATGACCTGGTTTTTCATCGGATTGGTCGTTGCCATCGGCGGGATCTGGGTCGCCTACACGCGTGCCAAGGGCATGAAGGCTTCGGATGCCGCCGCCCGCGCGCAGATCCCGGACCCGCTCCCTACTGCCGGCCCGCGCATCAACATCAATGACCATGCCGATATGGGCCGCTGGACGAAAGAGCTTGGCGTGGACGAGTGGGACCTGAAAGGCGCAGTGCAGGACGTGGGGACGGACCCCGAGGCGGTGCGCAAGCACCTCGCGGGAAAGTAACCGGTTCGGCGGTAACTACGTGGGCGCCGAGAGCATCCGCTCGATATACCGCGCGACCAGGTCGATCTCTAAATTGACTCTGACCCCATTTTTGAGCCGCGAGAGCGTCGTGACCTGCAAGGTGTGCGGGATCAGGTTCACTTCGAACACCGTGCCCTTCGGCTGGTCGTCCACGCGATTGACGGTGAGGCTCACGCCGTCCACGGTAATCGAGCCCTTGCGCGCGAGGTAACGAGCCAGCGATTTTGGCGCGCGGATTTCCAGGCGCCACGATTCGCCGAGTTGCTCGAACGCAGTCACCTCGCCAATCCCGTCGACGTGCCCGGTCACGAGGTGCCCGTCGATGCTGTCGCCAAGCGCCATGGCCTTTTCGAGGTTGACCTTGCCCGGCGCATCGAGCCCGACGGTGACGTCGAGCGATTCGCGCGAGACATCCACCGTGAACCTGTTGCCAGCGATAGTCGTGGCGGTCATGCACGCGCCGTTGACGGCGATCGAATCGCCGACTTTGGACTTCGCCAGCCCGAGCGAGCCCGCCTCGATCGTCAGGCGCACACCGGCCTGGAGAGGCTCGACCTTCTCGATCGTGCCGATGGCCTGGATGATCCCGCTAAACATCCGCTGATTTCCTTGTCACTCGCGCGAGGATGCGCACGTCCGGCCCGACGCGATCCACCGAATGCAACCCGAGGCCGATGCGCTCATCCAGCGAAGTCAGCGCCGAGGAGAACCCCACCATGCCCTGCGCAGTATCGCCCAGCAGCGAAGGCGCAAGGTAGATGAGCAGCTCGTCGACGCAGCCCTCGCGCACCATCGAGCCGTTGAGCCGCACGCCGGCTTCGACATGCAGCTCGTTGATGCCGCGCGCCGCAAGCGCTTCGAGCATCGCCTTCAATTCGACTTTGCCGCTCGGGTTCGGCAGAACGACGACCTCCGCGCCGCGCGATTCCAGTACCGCGCGCTCGGCGGCTTTCTCCTGCGCGCAAAACACCAGCACCGGACCGCCGCCCAGGATCCGGGCAGTCGGCGGTGTCTCCAGCCGGCTGTCGATGATCACGCGCAGCGGCTGCCTGGTAGTCGCTACCTCGCGCACGTCGAGGCGCGGATCGTCCGCCGCGACCGTGCCGATGCCGGTGAGCACCGCGCACGCGCGGGCGCGCCAGTGATGGCCGTCCTTGCGCGCCTCGGGGCTGGTGATCCACTGCGACTTGCCGTTCGAAAGCGCGGTGCGGCCGTCCAGGCTCGCCGCGATCTTCATGCGCACCCAGGGCCGGCCGCGCGTCATGCGCGAAACGAAGCCGATGTTGAGCTCGCGCGCCGCCTCTTCCATGAGCCCGCATTCGAAGCGAACGCCGGCCGCCGTGAGCTTCTCGCCGCCGCCGGCGCCTTTGGGATTGGGATCGCGCATCGCCGCGACGACGCGAACGACGCCCGCGCCGACGAGCGCGTCCGAACAGGGCGGCGTGCGCCCGAAGTGGTTGCAGGGTTCGAGCGATACGTAGGCTGTCGCCCCTTTCGCCTTGCCGCCCGCCGCCGTCAACGCGTTGGCCTCCGCATGCGGCTCGCCGGTCTTGCGATGCCAGCCCTCGCCGACGACCCGGCCATCGCGCACCAGCACGCAGCCGACGCGGGGATTAGGTGTCGCGGTGTAGAGGCCGAACTCGGCCAACGCCAAGGCTCGGGCCATATGCGCTCGGTCCTCTTCGCTGAACCGTGATGTCATCGGTGTGCGGTTGGGGAGGGGGTGCGGGGGAACCGTAGGGTTCACCTGCTCCTACTTCCGCCGCGGTTTTTTCACTTCGAGGACCGCTTCGCGGAAATCGTCCGGCGTATCGAAGCTGCGGTACACCGAGGCGAAGCGGATGTAGGCGACCTTGTCGAGCCTCCCTAGCTCGCGCATCACCAGCTCGCCGACCTTGGCCGTCGGCAGCTCGCGCTCGCCCGAGTTGCGCAGCTTTTCCTCGATCCGGTCGAGCGCCGCGTCGACCTTGTCGGTGGAGACCTGGCGCTTGCGAAGCGCGAGCATCATGCTGCCGCCCACCTTGTCGCGCTCGAACTCGGTGCGGCTGCCGTCTTTCTTCACCAGGCGCGGCATGCGCAGCTCGACTTTCTCGTAGGTCGTGAAGCGCTTGTCGCACGAGGCACACTTGCGGCGCCGGCGGATCGAATTCGTGTCCGGGTTCGAGCGCGTGTCCAGAACCTGCGTGTCCTCCGAATCGCAAAAGGGACAGCGCATGCCCTGCTTTCAGCCGTAGACCGGGAACGCGCCGCAGAGCTCGGCGACCTGGCCGCGCACCCGGGCGAGGTTGGCTTCGTCGGCGGGTTTCTCGAGCACGTCCGCGATCAGGCCGGAGAGGATCTTCGCCTCGCCGATCCCGAAGCCGCGCGTCGTCATCGCCGGCGTGCCGATGCGGATGCCCGAGGTGACCATGGGTTTTTCCGGGTCGTTCGGGATCGCGTTCTTGTTGACCGTGATGTGCGCGCGGCCTAATGCCGCCTCGGCGTCCTTGCCGGTGATCTTCTTCGGGCGCAGGTCGAGCAGCATCAGGTGGGACTCGGTGCGTCCGGAGACGATGCGTACGCCGCGGTCGGTGAGCGCCGTGGCCATCGCCTTGGCGTTGTCGAGCACCTTCTGCTGGTAATCCTTGAACTCGGGTCTCAACGCCTCGCCGAAAGCCACCGCCTTGGCGGCGATCACATGCATCAGCGGCCCGCCCTGGATGCCGGGGAAGATCGCCGAGTTGACCAGCTTTGCGCTCGCCTCGCCCATGCCGAGCACCAGGCCGCCGCGCGGGCCGCGCAAGGTCTTGTGCGTAGTCGTGGTCACGTAGTCGGCGATGCCGATCGGCGAGGGATACAACCCCACCGCAACCATGCCCGCGTAGTGCGCCATGTCGGCCATGAGCAGCGCGCCGACCTTGTCCGCGATCGCGCGGAAGCGCTTCCAGTCGATCGCGAGCGAATAGGCCGAGGCGCCGGTGACGATCATCTTGGGCTTGGACTCGATCGCGATTTTCTCCGCGGCGTCGTAGTCGATCTCTTCCTTATCGTTCAGCCCGTACGAAACGAAGTTGTAGAGCTTGCCGGAGAGGTTCACCGGGGAGCCGTGCGTGAGGTGGCCGCCGTGCGCGAGCGACATGCCGAGCACCGTGTCGCCGGGCTTGAGGTTCGACACGTACACCGACTGGTTGGCCTGCGAGCCGGAGTGCGGCTGCACGTTGGCCCATTCGGCGCCGAAGAGCTTCTTCGCGCGCTCGATCGCGAGCGTCTCGGCGATGTCGACGAACTCGCAGCCGCCGTAGTAGCGCTTGCCGGGATAGCCCTCGGCGTACTTGTTGGTGAGCTGGCTGCCCTGCGCGAGCAGCACCGCCTGGCTCACGTAGTTCTCCGAGGCGATCAGTTCGACGTGGTCTTCCTGGCGGCGGTTTTCCAGGCGAATGGCGTTCCAGAGTTCGGGGTCGGTCTGGGCTAGGAGGTTGGCTTGGAACATGTGGATGAAGCCTCTTTTTGGAGGTCGAATTCTACCAGCGCCCCCCCCCGGAAAACCGGGCTTGAATCGGCCGGACAGAGGGGATTATTCATTTTGTACTATACCAACTGCCCTGGAACCCGCGCCGTTCTTGAATCTTTGAGTACAAATGTTCTGAAATGTCGCAGTTCCGCACGCGCTGGACGGCATTCGGGCATGCGCCTGCATACGCCCGGACTGCGTACACTTCGACCATGAGCATGTACAACCTCCTCGCCACCCTGTCCGACGCAAAGATCGACTACGTCCTGATCGGCGGCCTGGCAGTGACGCTGCATGGCTATCAGCGCGTCACGATGGACGTGGATGTGGTCCTGGCGATGAACGACGCGAACCTTGCGAACTTCGTCGACTGCGCCAAGAACGCAAACCTCAAGCCGGTACTTCCGATCTCGATCGACGCCCTGCGCGACGCCACCCTGATCGATCAATGGCATCGCGAAAAAGGCATGCTGGCGTTCGCCCTGCGCAGTCCCGACACGATGGCGGCCGTGATCGACGTCCTGGTGCGCCCGGTGGTCTCGTTCGACCAACTGAAGCGCAATGCGGTCGTCAAGCGCATCGGTCCGCTTTCGATCCCGGTTGCGAGCATCGACGACCTGATCCGCCTGAAAACGGGAACCGGCCGGACCAAAGATCTGCTGGATATCGAGGAACTGCGCAAGATCAAACTGCAACTGGCGGGAGATTGACATGGCCAGGATTGAATTGACGCCCGAAGAAAACCTGCGCCTTCTCGAGGAAATCGAGGCGAATCGGGCTTTCATCCTGCTCGCGTATCAATCCAATCCCGAACTGTTGAAGGTGGCTGATCCGCAGATCAAGCGGCTGTTCGAGAATGTCTCCGCAAGCGAGGCGGACGCTTGATGGCGAAACCGGCAAGGAAGAAGAGCGCGCAGCCGAAGACGGGGCAGAAAGCGGTCGTGCGGAAGAAGGCAGTCGTCCGGAAGAAAGTCCCAGCCCGGAAAAAGACCGGCACCACCGGGCTCGCCGCGGCACTGCGCGCGGCAGAGACGCGCCTGCGCCAGCGCGAGGAGGATTTGCGCCGCGCCAACGCTGCAACCGCGGAGGCGCTCGAACAGCAGACCGCGACGAGCAACGTCCTCAAGGAAATCAGCCGCTCGACGTTCGACCTGAATACTGTGTTGCAGTCGTTGCTCGACAGCGCGATACACCTCGGACGCGCGACCACCGGCGGGATATATCTGCCGCACCCGGACGGCACCTACCCGTTGGCTGTAAGCACCGGGGCCACCGGGGCTCGCGTTGCCTCTGCCGAATTCGCGAAAACCCTGCGCGCCAATCCGATCCGCCCGGGGCGCGACACGACCACCGGCCTCGCGCTGCTGGAGCGGCGTACGGTGCACACGCCCGATATCAACGCCGTGCCCGGCTACCGACCGGACATCGTCGCGGGGGGCTTTTACCGGACGAATCTGGCCGTTCCCATGCTGCGCGACGGCGAAGTCGTCGGCGTGATCGTGCTCACGCGCGGCGGGGACGTCTCGCCGTTTACCGACAAGCAGATCGAGCTGGTCGAAACCTTCGCGGCGCAGGCGGTGATCGCGATCGGCAACGTGCGGCAGTACAACGAGACGAAGGAGGCGTTGGAACGCCAGACCGCGACCGCGGAGATCCTCAAGGTCATCGCGGGCTCCCCAACCGACGTGCAACCCGTGTTCGACGCGATCGCCGCAAGCGCCATGCGCCTGCTCGGCGGTCACTCCTCGGCGGTCACACGGGTGATCGGCGACATGGTGCATCTGGCCGCCCACAACTCGACCAATGCGGCGGGAAGCGAGGCGGTGACGAGCTACTACCCGCAGCCGCTCACGTCTGTCCGGGGCATCGCAAGGGTGCTGCGCTCCGGAAAATCCGAGTTCCGCAGCGATACCGAAAACGATCCCGCTACGCCGCAGGATGCCAAGGCGCTGGCCCGCGCCCGGGGCTATCGAAGCATTCTGTGGGTGCCTTTGATGCGCGACGGCGTCGCGTTCGGCACGATCAACGTCAACCGCGCCGAAGCGGGGCCTTTCGCCGACCACCATATCAAACTGCTCGAGACCTTCGCCGACCAGGCCGTGATTGCGATCGAAAACGTGCGGCTGTTCAACGAGACCAAGGCAGCGTTGGAGCGCCAGACCGCGACTTCCGAGATCCTGCGCGTGCTCGGCGGCTCGATGACGGACACCCAGCCGGTGTTCGACGCGATCGTGAAGAACTGCGGCGCCCTATTCAGCAGCACCCGCGCCTCGCTCTGGCTGATCGACGCCGACCGATTGGATATGCGCGCGAGTACCGGCCCGGTCGTGGAGCCGGTCCCGATCGACCGCGACAGCGCCATCGGCGCGTGCGTGCTCGACGGCAGCGTGGTCCACCTTCCGGACCTGGAAAAAGCGATCGAGCAGTATCCGCGTGTGCGCAACCTGGGCTTCAAGTTCGGCTACCGCTCCGGCATCTACGCGCCGCTGATGCGCGCGGGCAAGGCGATCGGGGGCCTGTCGGTGCTGCGGCTCGAGTCGGGCGCGTTTGACGAGAAGGAGATCGCCCTTCTCGAGACCTTCTCCGACCAGGCCGTGATCGCGATCGAGAACGTGCGGCTGTTCAGGGAGACCCAGGAGGGACTGGAACGACAGACGGCGACGGCGGAGATCCTGCGGGTCATTGCAAGTTCGCCGGACGACACGCAGCCGGTGTTCGATGCGATCGCCGAAAGCGCAAAGCGGCTATTCAACGCCAGCGGGGCGGCCGTCACCCGGTTGGTCGGCGACAGGCTGCAGCTGGCCGCATTTACCTCGGGCACTGACGAGGCGACGGAAGCGATGGTGAGCCTGTTCTCAAAACCGCTCCGGCCTTCAAGTCTGCACATGATCGCGATGCGCTCCGGGAAGCCTGTGTTCCGCACTGATACCGAAAATGATCCCGAGGTATGGCCCGAGCTCAAGGAAGCCGCCCGCCGCATGGGCTATCGAAGCATTCTCGTGGTACCCACGCTGCGCGACGGCGTCTCGACCGGTACGATCGCCGTCACTCGTCCGGAAGCGGGGCCGTTCACCGACCACCAGATCAGCCTGCTCGAGACCTTCGCCGACCAGGCGGTGATCGCGATCCAGAACGTCAGCCTGTTCAACGAGACCAAGGAATCGCTTGAGCGGCAGACGGCGACGGCCGAGATCCTGCGGGTCATTGCAAGTTCGCCGGACGACACGCAGCCGGTGTTCGAAGCGATCGCCGCAAGCGCAGTGCGCCTGTTTGGCGGTCGTTCGGCGACAGTCACCCGCGCGGTTGGCGAGGCGCTGCAACTGGCGGCGTTCACCGGGTCGGATGACGACGGCCACGAAACGGTGACGCGACTGTTTTCAAAACCGCTCCCATCGACCAGTCTCCACAGGATCGTGCAGCTTTCCGGCAAGCCGACGCAGCACCACGATATCGAGAGCGACCCCGGGATGTCGCCCGACGTCAAGGAAGCCGCCAGGGCCCGCGGTTACCGGAGCGCTCTCGCGGTGCCGCTGCTTCGCGAAGGCATCGTGATCGGCACGATAAACGTGACTCGCCCCGAAGCGGGACCGTTCACGGACCACCAGGTCAGTCTTCTCCAGACCTTCGCCGACCAGGCGGTGATCGCGATCCAGAACGTGCGCCTCTTCAACGAGACCAAGGAAGCGCTCGAACTGCAGACCGCGACGGCCGAGATTCTGCGAGTGATGAGCAGCTCGCCCACGGATACGGCGCCGGTCTTCGATGCGGTCGTCAAGAGCGCGATCGAGTTGTGTCACTCAAATGTGTCCGCGATTTTCACGATCGAAGGCAATTTCTGCCAAATCGCATCCAGGTTCGGTCTTCAGCCTGCGGTGTACGATCACTTGAAGTTGCACCCGATCGCTCTGAGCGACCGCGGATTGGCGGCTACGCGCGCGGTCGCCGAACGCCGTGCCGTCCAGATCGAGGACACGCTGGCCGATCCGGATTACGCGCGCCGCGATATTCAGCAAGCGGCCGCTTACCGCACGATCCTGGGTGTGCCCATCATGCGCAAGGGCGAACCGATTGGCGTTTTGTCGTTGTCAAGGACGGAAGTGCGCGCGTTTTCCGAGAAAGAAATTTCGCTTGTGGCGTCCTTTGCCGACCAGGCCGCGATCGCGATCGAGAACGTGCGGTTGTTCAACGAGACGCAAGAGTCTCTGGAGCGGCAGACGGCGACCTCAGACATCCTCAAGGTCATCGCCGGTTCGCAAACAGACGTTCAGCCGGTCTTCGACGCGATCACGAAAAGTGCCGCGCACCTGTTTGCGCCGTGCGTGACCGCCATCCTGATGCGCGAGGGTGACCTGATCCATATGCGCGGCCTCGGCGGGCCGGTAAGCGCCAACCAGGACGCGCTTTCGAAGCTGTATCCGATGCCTTTCGATCCCACAAAAAGTGCCGTCGCCCAGTCGATGGCTTCGTGCCAGGTTGTCGAAGTCATGGACATCGAGGCCGGCGGCGCGCGGGAAGCCTCGAAGTCTGTGGGACGCGCCGTGGGTATTCGTTCTTATACGGTGGCTCCTCTCATGCGCGAAGGGGTGGCAATCGGCGCCATCTCCACTTTGAGCCCGCAGGCGGGATACAAACTCTCCGAAAAACAGCTGTCGCTCCTCAAGACCTTCGCCGACCAGGCCGTGATCGCGATCGAGAACGTGCGGCTGTTCAACGAGACGAAGGAAGCTCTCGAGCGCCAGACCGCGACGGCGGAAATCCTCAAGGTCATCGCCAGTTCGCCGGACGACGTGCAGCCGGTATTGGATGTAATTGCCGCAAGTGCGATGCGCCTGTTCTCCGGCCGGACGGGAACGGTGACCCGCGTGGAGGGTGACATGCTCCATCTGGCTGCATCCACCTCGACAAGTGAGGAGGGAAACGAAGCGCTGAAAAGAATGTTTCCCCGGCCCCTATCCTCCGGTGACATCCATTGCAAAGCGGTGAGTTCCGGAGCGCCGGCGTACCGCGTCGACATGGAGAATGACCCGGATATCCCATCCAAGTTAAAGGAAATGGCTCGCGCCCGGGGCTATCGCAGCGTCCTTTCCGTGCCGATGCGGCGAGGGAGGAGCACGATAGGCACGATCGGCTTTACTCGCGCGGAAGCCGGACAGTTCAGCGATCATCAGGTCAGTCTCCTGGAGACCTTCGCCGATCAGGCCGTGATCGCAATACAGAACGTGCAGCAGTTCAACGAGACGAAGGAGGCGCTCGAACAGCAGACCGCGACTGCTGACATTCTCAGAGTAATCAGCGGTTCACCGACCGACGACCAGCCGGTGTTCGACGCGATCGTGGAGAGCGCCGAGCGATTGTTCCTCGGGCGGCGCGCGCTGTTGAGGATCGTCGATGGAGACCGGCTTGTATTGCGCGCCCAAAGCAGCGGCTGGAAATCCAGCGACTACCCCAGCCGGTTTCCTTCCCTCCCGCTGGATGAGGACAGCGCAATAGGGCAGGCAATCCTCGGCCGCAGGGTATTTGAAGTCGTCGACGGTCTGTCCCCGGATGCGCCATTGTTTTCCAAGACGAACAACTCGAGGCTCGGATACCGGGCGCTTGTCGCCGCGCCGCTGATGTTCGACGGCGCCGGAATCGGGGTGATCAGCGTAACCTCCATGCAGCCAGGCGGGATGACGGACAATGAAAAGCAGCTCTTGCAGACCTTCGCTGACCAGGCTGTCATAGCAATCCAGAACGCGCGCCTGTTCAAGCAGGCCCAGGAAGCCCGGGCCGCCGCCGAAACGGCCAACGAAGCCAAGAGCTCGTTCCTCGCCACGATGAGCCACGAGATTCGCACGCCGATGAACGCGGTGATCGGCATGAGCGGCCTGCTCCTCGACACCCCCTTGAACGAAGAGCAGCGCGACTTCGCCGGCACGATCCGCGATTCGGGCGACGCGCTGCTGACGATCATCAACGACATTCTGGATTTTTCCAAGATCGAAGCCGGGCGCATGGATATCGAGATGCACCCGTTCGATTTGCGCGACTGCGTGGAGTCGGCGCTCGACCTCATCAGCTCGCGCGCAACCGAAAAACACCTCGACACGGCGTATGTATTCGAAGGCGATCTGCCGACGGCGATCAGCGGGGACCTCACGCGACTGCGGCAGATCCTCCTCAACCTGCTCGCCAACTCGGTCAAGTTCACCGAAGCGGGCGAAGTGGTGTTGACGGTCACCTCCAAGTCCCTCGCTGCAGACCGAGTGGAGTTGACCTTTGCGGTGCGCGACACCGGCATCGGCCTCACGCCCGAGGGCATGGGTCGATTGTTCCAGTCGTTCTCCCAGGCCGATTCCTCCACCACCCGCAAATACGGCGGCACGGGCCTGGGCCTCGCGATCAGCAAGCGCCTGGCCGAACTCATGGGCGGCACGATGTGGGTGGTGAGCGAAGGCCTGGGCAAGGGTTCGACCTTCCTATTCACGATCGAAGTGCAAACCGCGCAACTGCCCGCGACGCGCGCGCGCGACCTTATCGGCGTGCAATCCGAACTGCAGAAGAAGCGCCTGCTGATCGTGGACGACAACGCCACCAACCGCCGCATCCTCGCCCTGCAATCGGCCAAGTGGGGCATGGCCTCGAGGGATACCGAGTTCCCCACCGAAGCGTTGCGCTGGGTCACCGAGGGCGAGAAATTCGACCTCGCGATCCTCGACATGCACATGCCCGAAATGGACGGCCTGCACCTGGCACGCGAGATTCACACGAAGAATGCCGCCCTGCCGCTGGTGCTGTTCAGCTCGCTGGGACGACGCGAGGCGGACGACAACGAAGGGCTGTTCAAGGCCTACCTCGCCAAGCCGATCCGCCAGTCGCACCTGTTCGATACGCTGGTCAGCCTGCTGGCGAAGGACGAGGTCGCGAAACCTGCGGCGCCGACGGCCGGAAAATCGCAGACCGACCCCGGCATGGCCGAGCGGCATCCCCTGCGCATCCTCTTGGCCGAGGACAACGTGGTGAACCAGAAGCTCGCGTTGCGGCTCCTGCAGCAGATGGGCTACCGCGCCGATGTCGCATCCAACGGACTTGAGGCGGTGGAATCCGTGCAACGCCAGGTCTACGACGTGGTACTGATGGACGTGCAGATGCCCGAGCTCGATGGACTGGATGCCACGCGCCGCATCTGCGCGCTCCAGCCGCCAGGCGCGCGCCCGCACATCATCGCGATGACCGCCAACGCCATGCAGGGCGACCGCGAGATGTGCCTCGCCGCCGGCATGGACGACTACGTCACCAAACCGATCCGCGTCGATCAGCTCGTAAAAGCGCTGGACACCGCCGTGACCCGCAAGGATTGAAATGAGCGAACCGATAATCAACCCGTCCACCTTTGCCGACCTGCAGGAAGCAGCCGGCGCCGAGTTCGTCACGGAGCTCGTGGGCACTTTTTTCGAGGAAGCCCCGGTCATGCTGGCCGATTTGCGCAGTGCGCAGTCGGCAGGCAACGCGGATGCGTTCCGCCGCGCCGCGCATTCGTTGAAATCCAACAGCCACACCTTCGGCGCCACCCGGCTGGGAGAGTTGGCGCGCGACCTGGAACTCGGCGGGTTGATTGCCGACAGCGCGCCGCTCGATGCGCTGGAGGCCGAGTACCAGCGCGCCGCAGCAGCGCTCAAGGAACTGTGCAGTGGCTGAGCGCGGCGCACGCCTGCTGGTCACCGACGACAACAAGGTCAACCGCCTGTTGCTCACGCGCAGCCTGGAGCTGCAGGGCCATCGAGTCGCAAGTGCGGAAAACGGCCGCGTGGCGCTGGAGATGCTGCGTGCGGAGTCCTTCGACCTGATGCTGCTCGACATGGAGATGCCCGAGCTCGACGGCTTCCAGGTGCTCGAGCAGATGATGGGAGACGGCAAGCTGCGCGATCTTCCGGTCATTGTCACCAGTTCGCTCGAAGGCGTGGCGCATGTGGTGCGTTGCCTGGAACTGGGCGCGGATGACTACCTGCACAAACCCGTGAACCCGGTGCTACTCAAGGCGCGCATCAACTCGAGCCTGGAAAAGAAGCGCCTGCGCGACCAGCAAAAGGAAATGATCCGCCGCTTCGCGACTTCGGAAGTCGCCGAAGACCTGCAGCAGTCGGGGTTCGCGCTAGGCGGGCGGCGCGTGCAATGCACGGTCATGTTCTCCGACATCCGGGGCTTCACGTCGCTGGTCGAGTCGCAGCCGCCGGAAGAGACGATCGAGCTGCTGAACACCTACTACACGCTGATGTTCGACGCGATAAGCGGCCATGGCGGGGTGGTCAACCAGATGATCGGCGACGGTCTGATGGCGATTTTCGGCGCGCCGCTGCCGCTGGCCGAGCCGCCGCTCGCGGCCGTGCGCGCAGCGCTCGACATGGCGGAGATGATCGAGCTCTTCAACCTGGAACGCGTGGCCGCGGACAAGCAGCCAATTCGCATCGGCATCGGCATCGCTTCTGGCGAAGTGGTGGCCGGCTACACGGGCACCCAAACCCGCGCCACCTACACCTGCATCGGCGACACAGTGAACCTCGCCGCGCGGCTGGAGGCGCATACCAAGGAAGCCGGGCGCGGCATTCTCATCGATGCCGACACCCAGGCGGCGCTGGCCGGCCGGGTGCTGACGGAACCGATGGGCGAGGTGCAGTTCAAGGGCAAGGCGGCTTCCTCGGGCGTGTTTGCAGTCAAGGAAAAGTAGCAGCCAGGCACACTCTCATTATTTCGTTTTTTTAATATCAATTGGCAGGAGAGTCAAGCACACAGCCATTCTGACGAAAATAATGTTACCAATTCGGCCTAAACATAGAGCGGCGGCGCGAGGTCCGAGGGCCGGTCGATGTCCCGGATCACGCCCGGGTCGCCCACCGGGATCTTCACCAGTTCGGCGACGTGCTGCTCCAGCAGCTTGCGCGCGCCTTCGTCTCCGGCCGCGGCCAGCAGCCCTTCGCGGTGGCGCTCGCCGATCCCGACGGGATGCCCGCGCCGCGTGCGGAAGTACGGCGCGACGAGCTGCAGGCCGCTGGCGAGGGCGTCGTGGACCGCCTGCAACGTGCTTGCGCGGATGAACGGCATGTCGGCCAGCGCAATCATCCACGCACCCTCTTCCTCGATGGCGACGCGGGCGACACATGCGAGGCTGGCGCCCATGCCTTCGGCGGCGTTTTCGCAGACGATGACCTGCAGGCCTTCCTTTTCGAGCAGGCCGGCCAAGGCTTCGGCCCCCGGTCGCACGACCGCGAACGAGCGCGGGGCAACGGCAAGCAGGTTGCGCGCGGACGTGACCGAGATAGGAATGCCGGTAAGGAGCGGGTGCAGCAGCTTGTCGGAGCCGAAGCGGCTGCCGGATCCCGCCGCCAGCAGGATCCCGGTGACGCGGCTCAAGCTGCGGGTTGCGTGGTTGCCGGTGCGACCTCGCAGGCGGACGCATCAAACCTAGGCTTAGCCTTCGAAGCCCAGTCCACGTTCGGCACGCCGTAACGCACCGCGGTCATCTCGGCCATGATCGCCAGGGCGATCTCGGGCGGCGTCTTGGAACCGAGGTACAGGCCGACCGGCCCGTGCAGGCGGGCGATCTCGTCATCCGACAAGTCGAATTCCTTGAGACGGGTGCGGCGCGCATCGTTGTTCTTCTTCGAGCCGATGGCGCCGACATAGAAGGCCGCCGACTTCAGCGCTTCCATGAGCGCGAGGTCGTCGAGCTTCGGGTCGTGCGTCAGCGCGACCACTGCGCTGTGGCCGTCGAGGTTGAGCGCGGCGATCACGTCGTCCGGCATGCCGCGGTTCACGTCCAGCCCCGGCATGTCCCACGCGTTGTAATACTCCTCGCGCGGGTCGACGACGATGACCTGGTAATCGAGCATTCGCGCCATCTCGGCCAGGTACCGCGTCATTTGCGCGGCGCCGATGAGGATCAGGCGCCAGCGGGGCCCGTGCACCGTGGAGAGCACCTTGCCGTCGAACTCGAGCATGTCGGACCACTTGCCGGCGGTCAGCGTGACCTTGCCGGTGTCGATCTCGAGCCGGCGCGAAACGAGCTGCTGCTTGCCGATGGTCTCGAGCAGCTCGGCGATCCCGCTCGACTCGGCCAGCGGCTCGAGCACCAGTTCCAGGGTGCCGCCGCAGGGCAGGCCCCAGCGCGTGGCTTCCTCGTTGGTGACGCCGTAGGTGACGACCGCGGGCTTGTCGCGAGCGACCTTGTTGACCTTCACTTTCTCGATGAGGTCGTCCTCGACGCAGCCGCCGGAGACCGAGCCGGACACCAGCCCGTCGTCGCGGATCACGAGCAGCGCGCCCACCGGCCGCGGGGCCGAGCCCCAGGTCCTCACGATGGTTGCAAGCGTCACCTGATGGCCGGCGGCCATCCAGGCTTCTGCGCTGCGAAGGACTTCGATGTCTACACTATCCATAGGGGTATCCGTATGCCTGAGTATCTTCGGACGAGGGTAGAGCCCCGCTGTAGGGAGGTCAAGCCGGGAAGCTCAGGCCGACTCTTCCAACTTGGTGGCGTGCTCCGGAAAAATCAACCGCACGCTGCAACCGCGTCCGCCATGCCCCTCGCCCATCTCGACGCGCGCGCCGTGCGCGGCCGCGATCTCGCGCACGATCGCCAGGCCCAGCCCGCTGCCGGTGCCCGCGGTGCCGGGCATCCGGTAGAACCGCTCGAGCACCCTTTCGCGCTCGGCCGCGGGAATGCCGGGGCCGTCGTCTTCCACTTCGAGGAACGCGCCCTCGGCGGTGCGGCCGGTCTTGATCGTCACGTGGCCGCCGGAGGGCGTGTACTCGACCGAATTGCCGACCAGGGTCGCGAGCAGCTCGCGCAGCAGGAAGGCGTCGCCGGACACGACCGCCAGGTTGAGGTCGAAGCCGAGGTCGATGTCCTTGGCCATCGAGCGGTGCACCCATTCGTCGGCGATTTCTTCCACGAGCTGGCGCAATTCCACCTGCGCGAAATCCGCGGGGCGGTTGCCGCCGGGCTCGGCGCGCGCGAGCGCGAGCAGCTGGTTCGCAAGCCGCGCGGTGCGGATCGTCGCGCTATGCACGTATTCGAGCTCGGCGAGGCAGGCCTCGGGCACCGGCTGCGCCATCGCCAGCTCGGTGTGCGCCTGCAGCCCGGCGAGCGGCGTGCGCAACTGGTGGGCCGCGTTGGCGAGGAAGCGCTGCTGGTTGCGGTTCGATTCGTCCACCTGCCCGAACAGCTTGTTCAGCGCGCCGAGCAGCGGCTTGGCCTCGGCCGGCGCGCCGCTCTCGTCGATCGGCCGCAGGTCGCGCGGCGAGCGTTGGCGGATCTCGTCCGACAGGCGCGCAAGCGGCGCCAGGCCGCGCGTCACGCCGTACCACACGAGCACCAGCGTGAGGATCGCAAGCAGCGCCTGCGGCAGCACGCTGCCGATGAGGATGTCGCGCGCGAGCCGATCGCGCTTGATCGTCGTCTCGGCCACGTTGACCGTGCAGATGCCTGGGCCGCAGGGCACGAGCAGCGCGGTGACGCGCAGGCGCCGGCCGTGGACTTCGGCGTCGTACGCGACGACCCCTTCGTCGGGACGCAGGCCCGGCGGCGGCAGCGGGATGTCCTGGTCGCCCGCGATGACGCGGCCGGCCGAATCGCGGACCACGAAATAAACCTTGTCGTACTTGTCGGTGCGCACCACCGCCTCGGCCGCGCTCGGCAGGTCGAAGACGGGGTTGCCCTCCTGCACCCGGATGCGCTCGGAAAGGGCGATCGCGGTGTTGACGAGCGATGAGTCGTAGGCGTCGGCCGCCGGGTCGATCGAGAGGTAATAGGCGCCGACCGAGCCGACCGCGAGGATCACCGCCACCGGCGGGATCAGCAGCCGCAGCAGCGTGACGCGCAGGCTGCCGGCCACTAGTTTTTCCCGTTCATCGGTCTTGCCCGTCCACTCACTGCGGCTTGAATTCCTCGAGCATGTAGCCGAACCCGCGCACCGTGCGGATGCGGATGCCCGCCGGCTCCAGCTTCGCGCGCAGGCGCGAGACGTACACCTCGATGGCGTTCAGCGACAGCTCTTCGCCCCAGCTCGCCATCGCCTGGATGATGGATTCCTTGCTGACGATCTTCTCGACGCGCGAGAGCAGCACTTCGAGCACCGCCCATTCGCGCGCCGCGAGCTCGAGCGGCTCTTCGCCCAGCGTCGCGCGGCGCGCGCTCGTGTCGAGCACCAGCGGCCCGTGCACGATGCGCGGTCCCGCCTGCGCCTGCCCCCGGCGGATCAGCGCGCGCACCCGCGCGGCAAGCTCCGGCATTGCGAAAGGCTTGGCCATGTAGTCGTCCGCGCCGAGGTCCAGGCCGCGCACGCGGTCGTCGAGCGCATCCCGCGCGGTGAGCAGCAGCACCGGCATCGCGCGCCCCTCGGCGCGAAGGCGGCGCAGCACTTCGAAGCCGTCGATGCCGGGTAATCCGACGTCGAGGATCACGAGGTCGAAGCTTTCCTGCTTCGCAGCCATGCCGGCATGCTCGCCGGTGCGCATCAGGTCGACCGCATAGCCTTCGGCCTCGAGGATGCGGGCGATGCCCGCGGCTAGCGAAGTGTCGTCTTCGACGATGAGGATGCGCATGCTTGCTTAAACCGTCTCGGGCCTGTTTTCGGGAGGCGCAATGATAGCCCCCTGCCCCTTCTGCGTCTGCCGGCGTGTCAGCCTGTGCGCTCGCGGAATTCCTCGAGCATGTAGCCGAAGCCCCGCACCGTGCGGATGCGGATGCCGGCGGGCTCGAGCTTGGCGCGAAGCCGCGAGATGTAGACCTCGATCGCGTTCGACGACAGGTCCTCTTCCCAGTTGGTGAGCGACTCGATGAACGATTCCTTGCTTACCACCTTCTCGACCTTCTCGAGCAGGATCTGCAGCACCGCCCATTCGCGCGCGGCGAGTTCCAGCGGTACGCCGGAGAGATACGCGCGGCGACCGGCGCGGTCGAGCTCCAGCGGCCCGTGCGAGGTGCGCGGGCCGGCATCGGCCTGGCCGCGGCGGATCAGCGCGCGCACCCGCGCGGCCAGCTCCGGCAGCGCGAAAGGCTTGGTCATGTAGTCGTCGGCGCCGAGGTCGAGGCCGTGCACCCGGTCGCCTACCGCGTCCCGGGCGGTCAGCACCAGCACCGGCATCGAATGCCCGGCCAGGCGCAGGCGGCGCAGCACCTCGAAGCCGTCGATGCCGGGCAGGCCGATGTCGAGCACGATGAGGTCGAATGCGGCCTCATTGATCCGCGCAAGCGCCCGCTCGCCGGAATCGAGGTGCTCGACGGCGTGGCCTTCGAGGCCGAGCGCGCGCGCAAGGCCTGCGGCCAGGCTGCCGTCGTCCTCGACGATCATGAGGCGCGAAGGGTGGGCTTCGCCGTGGGAGCCGCGGGCGGTGTTGGCTGGGGAACGTTCGCTTTCCATACGAAACTCCTTGGGTTTCTCAGGCGTCCTTGGGCAGGTGGCCGTGCGACGCGTGCGGGCGGCCGCGGGTTCGGGAGAAGATCACGTACAGCACCGGCAATACGAAGAGCGTCAGCAGGGTGGCGCTCACGAGCCCGCCGATCACCACGACCGCGAGCGGCTTCTGCGTCTCCGCACCGATGCCGTGCGAAAGCGCCATCGGCAGGAGCCCCAGCGACGCGAGCAATGCGGTCATGAGGATCGTGCGCAATCGAAGCAGCGAGCCCTTGATCACCGCCTCCTCCGACGAGACGCCATGCTGCCGCAGGTCGTTGAAGAGCGTCACCATGACCACGCCGTTCAGCACCGCCTGGCCGAAGAGCGCGATGAAGCCGATTGCCGCCGACACCGACAGGTAGATGCCGGTGAGCCACAGCGCGCAGATGCCGCCGATCAGGGCGAACGGGATGTTGGCGATGATCAGCAGGGCGTTCCTGAAAGACTTGAACGCATCGAACAGGATCAGGAAGATGATGAGGATCGAGATCGGCACGATCACCGAGAGCCGCGCCATCGCGCGCTCCTGGTTCTCGAACTCGCCCGACCAGGTGATCTCGTAGCCCTTGGGCAGGCGGATGTTCTTTTCCACGTTGGCCTGCATGTCGGAGACCACGCTGCCCATGTCGCGGCCGCGGATGAAGACGCCGATGGCATAGACGCGCCGGCCGTTCTCGCGCGCGATGTTCATGCTGCCGCTCACCGTGCGAAAGCTGGCGACCTCCGACAGCGGCACGTAAGCCCCGCCAGGCGTGGCCACCAGCAGGCTCTGCATGCGCGTCAACGAGCGCTCGGTCTCTTCCAAACGCACCGCGACCGCGAACTTGCGCTCGCCTTCCCAAATTTGCGTCACCGCCTTGCCGCCGAGCGCGGTCTCGATCACGTCCTGGATGTCGGCCACATTCAAGCCGTAGCGCGCCGCCCGCGCGCGCTCGACCTTGACCTGGATCTGCGGCAGCTCGCCCAGCCGGTCGACGAAGGCGCGCGCCACGCCTTGCACCGACTCCACGTTCTTCAGCACCGCGCGGGCCTGCTCGGCGAGCACGTCGAGGTCGTCGCCGAACACCTTGATCACGATCTGGCCGTCGATCTGCGAGATCGACTCGAGCACGTTGTCGCGGATCGGCTGCGAGAAGGTCGGCCGCAATCCCGGGATCTTCTGGATCGCCGCCTCCATTTCCTTGAGCAGCTCGGGCTTTTCGATCTTGCGCTTCCACTCGTCCTCCGGCTTGAGGTCGACGAGGAACTCGGCCATCGAGATGAGTTTCGGGTCGGTGCCGTCCTCCGGCCGCCCGGCTTTGGAAGTCACCCCCACCACCTCGGGGGATTCGCGGATCGCGGCGCGGATCTTGGCGGACATCTCCTGCGCTTCGCTGACCGAAGCGCTGTTGGGGAGCTGCACGTTGACCCACACCGCGCCCTCATTCAGCTCGGGCAGGAACTCGGTGCCCAGGCTGGGCACCAGCGCGAGGCTGCCGGCAAGCGACAGGATGGCCGCGGCGAGCACGGTCTTCTTGTGGCCGAGTGCCCAATGCAGCGCCGGCTCGTACACGCTGCGCGCAGCATGGACGATGAAATTCTCCTTCTCGGGCAGGTTCTTCTTGAGCATGACCGCGCACAGGAGCGGCACCAGCGTGAGCGAAAGCACCAGCGCGCCGACAAGCGCGGAGACCACCGAGTACGCCATCGGCGCGAAGATGCGGCCCTCGTGGCGCTGCAGGGTGAAGATCGGGATGTGCGCCGCGATGATGATCAGCATCGAGAAGAGCGTCGGCCGGCCGACCTCGACCGCCGCCTCGAGGATGATGTGCTTTCGCTTGCCCTCGTCGAGCACCTTGTTGCCGTGGCTCGCTTCCGAGAGCTTCCGGAAAACGTTCTCCACCACGATCACCGCGCCGTCGACGATGATGCCGAAGTCCATCGCGCCCAGCGACAGCAGGTTGGCCGGGATGCCCACCCAGGTGAGGCCGAGGAAGGTGGCGAGCAGCGCGAGGGGGATCGTCAACGCAACGATCGTCGCCGCGCGAAGATTCCCCAGGAACAGCCACAGCACGATCGACACCAGCAGCGCGCCTTCCACCAGGTTGGTGAATACAGTCTTCAGCGTCTTGCTGATGAGCCAGGTGCGGTCGTAGATCGGCACGACCTTGACGCCCTGCGGCAATCCCGTCGAATTGAGGAGGTCGATCTTGGCGCGCACGACCTTCAGCACGTTGGACGGGTTCTCGCCGCGTCGCATGAGCACCACGCCGGTGACCACGTCGTCTTCGTCGTTCTGCCCGGAGATGCCCTGGCGGGGCACGGCGCCCACGGTCACCGAGGCCACGTCGCGCACCAGCACCGGCACGCCGTTTCGCTCCGTAACCACGACATCGGCAATGTCCTGCGGACCGGTAAAAAGGCCGATGCCGCGGATCAGGAACTGCTGCCGCCCCTGCTCGACGTAGCTGCCGCCGGCGTTGGAGTTGCCGCGCTCGACTGAGGAGGAGAGCTGCTGCAGCGTGACCTTGAAGTCGCGCATGCGCGCGGCGTCCGGATGGACTTCGTATTGCTTGATGAGCCCGCCGAGGCTCACCACGTCGGCCACGCCGGGCACCTGCTTGAGCTGGCGCGCGACGGTCCAGTCCTGGTAGGTGCGCAGGTCGGTGGCCGAAACGTTTTCGGCTTTCATTCGGTAGCGGTAGATCTCTCCGACCGCGGTCGAGAAAGGCGCCAGCTCGGCCTGGACGCCGGGGGGCAGGTCGATCTCGCGCAGGCGCTCCACCACCTGCTGGCGCGCGAAGTAGCCGTTGGCCTTGTCATCGAACGTGAGGATGATGAACGAGAGGCCGAACTGGGTATGCGCGAACATGCGCACCGCGTTCGGCAGGCCGGAGAGCGCCACCTCGAGCGGGATCGTGATCTGCTTCTCGACTTCCTCCGCAGCGCGCCCAGGGTAAAGCGTGATGACCGTGACCTGCGTGTCGGTCACGTCCGGGAAAGCCTCGACGGGGAGCGAGTTGAAGGCCGCGATGCCGGCGCCGATGAAGCACACCAGCCCCAGCACGATGAAGAGCGGCTGGTAAAGCGAGAACGAGACGATGCGGCGGATCATGGGTTCAGTCGCCGCGCCCGCGGTCAGGCGTCATCGCGCGCCCGAGCCGGCGAGGATGCGCTGGAGCAGGAGCGCGCCGTCGACGACGACCTTGTCGTCGGGCTTGATGCCGGCAAGGATCACCTGCACGCCGTCGAAAGCCGGCCCGATCGTGACGGACTTGCGCGTGAAGGCGCCCGGCGCGGTCTCGATGAAGACGAAATTGCGGTCGCCGCGCAAGTACACCGACTTGGCGGGCACGACCAGGCCCGGCGCGGAGCCGGAGCGCACCTCGGCGGTCACGTACATTTCGGCCTTGAGGCGGCGGTCCTTGTTCTCGACGGTGCCGCGGACCTTTACGGTGCGCGACTGCAGGTCGACCGAATCGGCCACGTGCGTCACGCGCCCAACCGCCGCGCCGTCACCGAGCAGCGGCGAGCGCAGCGTGACCTGCTCACCCGCCTTGAGGATGCCGACATCGCCCTCGGCCACGTCGAGCACGAACCAAAGGCGCGTCGGGTCGGACACCACGAAGGGCGCACGCTCCGAAGCCTGGTCCGGGCGCAGCTCCTGGCCCGGGTTGAGGTTGCGCTCGACGACCACGCCACCGAGGGAAGAGCGCAGCGCGAATTGCTGGTTCACCGTGCCGGCATGCGCGCCATATGCGCTCAGCCGCGCCACGGTGCGCGCCAGCTCAGACTCGCTGCGCGCGAGATCGGCCTGCGCCAATTGCAGGTCCTTGGCCGGGGAAACGCCAGCCTGGTGCAGTTCCTGGATGCGCGCGAGGTTCTTTTGCGCAAGCGACCGGTCCTGCTCGGCCTTGCGCGCTTCGGCCTGCGTCTGGCCGAGCTCGGGCGCTGAGACGACCGCCAGCGTCTGCCCGGCGCGAACCGCATCGCCGGGGCGGACCGAAATCGACAGCACCCGCCCGGCCAGTGGTGGAAACACGCGCACCGTGCGGTCCTCGTCCCAGATGATGCGGCCGTTCAGGCGAGTGATCGCTTCGCCGCGCGGCTTCACCCCGACGGTAACGATTGAAGCGAGCTGGCTGCTGCCCTTGGGGAACTCGACCGTGTTGCCGGTCACTTTCGCCAGCTGCATCGGCTCTTCCGGCGGCTTCTGCTCGGCGCAGGCTGCGACGAAAAGCGCCAGGGCGAGCGCGGCCAACGCGAAGGGCTTGGTTCGGATCATTGCCATGGTGTCGTGTGGAAGCTCATCGGGCAGGCGCGGCCATCGGCGCCACAGTGGCGGCCGGCGCATCGGAAGGCTGCAGGCTCGCGCGCCATGCATGCAGCGCCTTGGTGTATTCGGTACGCGCCGCCAGTGCCTCGAGCTGCACGGCTCGCAATGTCCGGCGCGCATCCAGCACCTCGAGCACCGAAGTGGCGCCGCGCTGGAACGCGAATTCGGCCGCCTCGGCCGAGCGTTGCGCGGCGGCGATGAGCGAGCCCTCGTAGCGCGCCCTGCGCTCGGCCGCAGCGCGCAGGTCGGAGGCCGCGCGCGAAATCTCCGTCGTCGCCACCGCGCGCGCCTTGTCCAGCGCGTCCATTGCCGCATATCGGTCGACCTCGGCGCGCTGGATGTCGCCCGAGTAGTCGTTGCCGATCAGCAGCGGAAAAGACAGGCCGACGCCGATGCTGTTTACCGGCAGCGTGCCCGGATAGCGCTCGTATTGCGCGCCAATCGAGACGTCCCGCGTGCGCTGGCTGCGTGCAAGGTCGCGGAGCCTTTCGGTGGCTTCGATCTTCGCCTTTGCTGAGAGCACGTCAGGACGGTTTTCTATGTAGTCGGCGATTGCGCGCTGCATCTGCGCTGCGGCCGGCAAGCTGGCCACCGGCCAGGGATCCGAAGCGCGCAGCGTGGGCGCGGCAGCTTCGTCGGCGACGAGGTAGGCGAGCGCGAACTGCGCGCGCGAAAGCTCGGCCTGCGCGACCCGCAGGTCGTTCTGCGCACGCTCGAAATCGACCTGCACCCTCGCTACGTCGGCCGAGGCGAGGTCGCCGGCCTTGAGTCGCGCCTGCGCCGCGGAATAGGTACGGGAAAAAAGCTCCGCGAGCCCTGCGAGGAGTTCGAGCTTGCCTTGCGCCTGCTGCAGGTCCGCATAGGCATTGCGAGCAAGCAGTTGCTGCTGGCGCAGCACCTCGGAGGCGTCGTTGAGCACCGAACGCTCCATGTTGCGCGCCGCATCGACGCGCAATACCCGCTTGTTGCCTCTTTCGATGACCTGGTCGATGCGGAACGTGTTGTCGATCCTCTTGTTGGCGAACGATCCGGCGCCGATGCCCGGGTTGGAACTGATGCTTGCGGCGTTGTAAGACACCACGGGATTCGGCCGCACATCGGCCTGCAGGATCCCGGCCGCGGCGGCTTCGGCCGTGCGCCGGGCCGCCAGAACGTCGCGGTTGCCGCGCGCAACCAGTTGTTCCGCTTCGGAAAGCGCCAGGTCCCGGCCAAACGTCGGCACGGCCGTTGTCGCCAAAGTGGCGCCGGCCAACGAAAGGATCAGGGGAAGGACAAAGCGATACACCGTGCGGACGCCCTTTGTCGGAAGGGACAGGACGCTAGCAGTGGGGCTTTGCCACCAGCTTTCGTTAACCTGACGGGTGTCTGACGTTGCAGGGGCATAGGCCGTGAGCTAGCATCCGAACTCCACCGACCGCGCATCGATCGAACTAACTGCCCCGGCCGGCCCGCCAAGAAAAAAATCCGCAAACGCAAGCCCCATATCCAAGAGCAAGGAGGATTCATGTCCATCAAAGTTTCCATGACCGTCAACGGCAAACCCACTTCGGCCGAGGTCGAGGAGCGCACGCTGCTCGTGACCTACATCCGCGAGGAGCTGCGCCTCACCGGCACGCACGTCGGCTGCGATACCGCACAGTGCGGCGCCTGCACCGTGCACATGAACGGCAAGGCGGTGAAATCCTGCTCGATGGTCGCCATGCAGGCGCAGGGCGCGGACATCCTCACCATCGAAGGCGTTGCGGCGGCCGACGGCACGCTGCACCCGATGCAGGCCGCCTTCAAGGAAAACCACGGCCTGCAGTGCGGCTTCTGCACCCCCGGCATGGTGATGAACGCCATCGACCTGGCCAAGGGCCGCCCGAACCTGTCCGAGACCGAGATCCGCGATGGGCTCGAAGGCAACCTGTGCCGCTGCACCGGCTACCACAACATCGTCAAATCGATCGCCGCGGGCGCCAAGGCGATGGCCAAGTAAGGCGCCGGCGACCCCCATACAAGAACCTGGAGACAAAAGCATGAATGCACCGCTGATTGGAGCGCGCATCGAGCGCAAAGAGGATTACCGGTTTCTCACCGGCGCCGGCCAGTACACGGACGACGTGACGCTGCCCAACCAATCGTACGCCGTGTTCGTGCGCTCGCCGCATGCCCACGCCACCATCAACGCGATCCGCAAGGACAAGGCGCTCAAGGCGGCGGGAGTGCTCGCCGTCTTTACCGGCGAGGACCTCAAAGTGGGAGGCTTACCCTGCGGCTGGCTGATCACCGACGTGAACGGCCAGCCCATGAAGGAGCCGGTCCACCCGTCGCTTGCGCAGGGCAAGGCGCGCTACGTCGGCGACCAGGTCGCGGTGGTGATCGCCGAGACGCTCGACCAGGCGCAGGACGCTGCCGAACTGGTCGAGGTCGACTACGGCGTGCTGCCTGCAGTGGTCAATGGCGAGCAGGCGCGGGCCAAAGGCGCGCCGGTATTGCACGACGTCGCGCCGGACAACACCTGTTACGTGTGGGCGCTGGGCGACAAGGCCGGGGTCGACGCGGCTTTCTCCAAGGCCGCGCATGTGACCAGGCTCGACCTCGTCAACAACCGGCTGATCCCGAACGCGATCGAGCCGCGCGCGGTCAACGGCATGTACTCGCGTGCCGACGACAGCTACACGCTCTATGTCGCCAGCCAGAACCCGCACGTCGAGCGGCTGCTCATGACGGCTTTCGTGCTCGGCCTGCCCGAGCACAAGGTGCGCGTCGTCGCGCCGGACGTCGGCGGCGGTTTCGGCTCGAAGATCTACCTTTACGCGGAAGACGTGGTCGTCACCTGGGCCTCGAAGCAGATCAACCGCCCGGTCAAGTGGACCGCCGAGCGCAGCGAATCCTTCCTCACGGATGCGCATGGCCGCGACCACGTGACTACGGCAGAGCTTGCGATGGACAAGGACGGCAAGTTCCTCGCGCTGCGCGTGAAGACCACGGCCAACGTCGGCGCCTACCTGTCGACTTTCGCTTCGTGCGTGCCGACGATCCTGTACGCGACTCTGCTCGCCGGCCAGTACACCACCCCTGTGATCCACTGCGAAGTCACGGCGGTATTCACGAACACTGTACCTGTCGATGCCTATCGCGGTGCAGGCCGGCCCGAGGCGACGTACGTGGTGGAGCGCATCGTCGAGCAGGCGGCGCGCGAGATGAAGCTCGACCCGGTCGAGATCCGCCGGCGCAATTTCATCAAGACCTTCCCGTACCAGACGCCGGTCGCGCTGATGTACGACACCGGCAACTACGAAGCGACGATGAAAGCGGCGATAGAGATCGCGGGCGTCTCCGGCTTCGCGGCCCGCAAGAAGGAATCCGAATCCCGGGGCAAGCTGCGCGGCCTCGGCTACGCGGCCTATATCGAGGCCTGCGGCATCGCGCCTTCCAATATCGCCGGCGCCCTCGGCGCGCGCGCGGGACTCTTCGAAGCAGGCGAAGTTCGCATGCACCCGACCGGAAGCTGCACCGTGTTCACCGGCTCGCATTCGCACGGGCAGGGTCACGAGACCACGTTTGCGCAGGTCGTGGCCGACCGCCTCGGCATCCCGATGGAGAGCGTCGACATCGTGCACGGCGACACGTCCAAGGTCCTGTTCGGCATGGGCACCTACGGCTCGCGCTCGATCGCGGTCGGCGGCACGGCGATCTACAAGGCGCTGGACAAGATCATCGCCAAGGGCAAGAAGATCGCGGCGCACCTCATGGAAGCGGCCGAGACCGACATCGAGTACGACCGCGGCGTGTTCAAGGTCGCCGGCACCGACAAGCAGAAGACGATCGGCGAGGTTTCCTTTGCGGCGTACGTGCCGCACAACTACCCGCTCGACAAGCTCGAGCCGGGGCTGAACGAGAACGCGTTCTACGACCCGGCCAATTTCACCTTCCCGGCCGGCACCTACGTGTGCGAAGTCGAAATCGACCCGGACACCGGCTTCACCAAGGTCGAGAAATTCACCGCGGTGGACGATTTCGGCAAGAACATCAATCCGATGATCGTCGAGGGCCAGGTGCACGGCGGGCTCACGCAGGGCATCGGCCAGGCGCTGCTCGAGGGCTGCAAGTACGACCCCGAAACCGGCCAGCTGATTACCGGCTCGTTCATGGACTACTGCATGCCGCGAGCGACCGACGTGCCGAGCTACAACCTCGAGACGCGCGAGACGCCCTGCACGCATAACCCGTTAGGGGTGAAGGGCTGCGGCGAGGCCGGCGCGATCGGCGCGCCGGCAGCTCTCATGAACGCCATCACCGACGCACTGCAGCCGTACGGCATCAACGACCTCCCGATGCCTGCGAGTCCCGCGACAGTGTGGAAAACGATTCAGAACGCAAAACAGAAAGCAGCGTAAGGAGCAAACGACATGCACGCATTCACCTACCACAAGCCCTCCACCCTCGGCGACGCGGTGTCGCTCGCCGGCAAGCATGGCGACGGCAAGATCCTCGCCGGCGGCCAGAGCCTCGTTCAGGCGATGAAGCTGCGCCTCGCCTCGCCCACAGACCTCATCGACCTCGGCGGCATCAAGGACCTGGCAAGCATCAAGGCCGACGGATCGACCGTGACCATCGGCGCGATGGCCCGCCATGCGGAGGTCGAGGCCAACGCCGACGTCAAGAAGATGATCCCGGTGCTGGCGCGCCTCGCCGGCGGCATCGGCGACCGCCAGGTGCGGCACATGGGCACGCTCGGCGGATCGCTCGCCAACAACGATCCAGCGGCCGACTACCCGGCCGCAGTATTGGGACTTGGCGCGATCATCACCACCAACAAGCGCAAGATCGCGGCCGACGATTTCTTCAAGGGCCTGTTCGAGACCGCATTGGAGCCCGGCGAGCTGATCACCGCGGTCACCTTCCCCACCGCCAAGCGCGCCGGCTACATGAAATTCAAGAACCCGGCCTCGCGCTTCGCGCTGGTCGGCGTGTTCGTGGCCGATACCTCGAGCGGTGTGCGGGTCGCGGTCACCGGCGCGGCCTCGTCCGTGTTCCGCGCGACCGCCATCGAGAAGGCGCTCTCCGCCAAGTTCGAGCCCGACGCAGTTCCGGCCGGCACAGTGAAGGCCGCGGATCTCAACTCCGACCTGCACGGCTCGGCCGAGTACCGCGCGCACATCATCACGGTGATGGCCAAGCGCGCCGTCGCGCAGGCCCTTGGGAAATAAATCGGGTCAGAGCCGAATTAATTTGCCATGTCGTGACAAGCCCGCTTCGGCGGGCTTTTTTTGCCTTTTCAGGCACTGCCCGGCCGGACGGCGAGGCGCTCGGCCAGCCGTCCGGAAGCAATGCGCGAATCGCGCTCCTTCGCCGCGCGCCGAACGCCCCACGCGTACACAAGCGAGAGCGCGATCAGGCACAGGATGCCGAGCGTGAGATAGCGGTTCACCATGCCGCCGAGCGTCCAGCCGTACTCCTGCACCAGCACCGCCGGGTCGGCGTCCTGGCCGTCCTGGCTGCCGAGCGGAATTGCGTCCCAGTCGAACCTGCCCTTGACCCAGGTCGAGAGAATGTCGACGAACGCCACCGCCCCGATCACCACGAATCCCCAGCGCAGCGACCCCTTGTAGAGCTGGGTGCGCTTGCCGAAGAAGAAGCTGCCCATCAGCAGCGTCGCGAGGATCATCCCGACGCCGTCGCCGCCGAAGACGATGATGATGCGGGCGGTCTTCGGGCTGATGCCTAACGTCAGCACCATCTGGAGCAGCGCAAGGCCGCAAGCGACGCCGACCACGACCCGGTTCTCCGCGACCCAGCCGCGCCAGCCCAGGTAGCCGAGCCCGCCGAGCAGGAGAACCGGCGCGATGAATCCGCGCGTCTCGGGGACGATCGTCTTCCAGACCGTGGGGATCGCGGCGAATCCGCAGAACCAGGCCGCCGTCGCGTGCCCGAGCTCGTGCACCGGCATGGTCAGGAAGATGCGCTGCAGGCTGGCGAAGAGGCCCGACGAATGGAAAACCAGCGCCAGCAGCAGCGAGACGGGGATCGCGAAGACGCAGAATTTCCACTCGAGTGCCGCATCGTCGACGAGGCGCCATTCGTCCTTCGGGTTGTCGACGTCGAGTTCGAGGTCGAGCACAGAGGCTTCCGGCTCGATTCGCACCGCGGCCGCGGAGGCTGCTGCATCCGGAACCGCCGCCCGGCCATGCGCCTTGATCGCTTCGGCCTTGGCGTAATTGGCACCGCAGCCGGGACAGCTCGGCCCGGCATCGCGAGGCGCATTGCACCACGGACAGGTCGCGTTCATTCTTGGCGGCCGCGAAATGCGATCAGCGATCCTGCCAGTTTTCCGCGGCGCCTGCCAGCGATAATGGCCGCCAAGCGGAGAGGGAAAATCCGCATAACCTTAGGGGGTACACGCATGAAACGATTCGCTCTATGGTGCGCAATGCTTTTCGCGGTCGTCGCTGCGGGGGCGTTGCATGCGCAGCCCTACCCCGCGAAGCCGATTAGGATCGTCGTCGGGTTTGCGCCGGGCGGCGGCACCGATTTCATCGCGCGCGTCATCGCCAGGAAGCTCGGCGAGCAGCTTGGCACGCAGGTGGTGGTCGACAACCGGCCGGGCGCAGGCAGCACGCTCGGTGCCGAGCTGGTGGTGAAGTCTCCGCCCGACGGCTACACGCTGCTGGTCAACGCGGCGAGCTACACGGTCAACCCGAGCGTGTACAAGCTCTCGTTCGATTCGATGAACGACATCACGCCGATCGTGCAGCTCTCGCGCGGCCCCTATGTGGTGGCGGTGCATCCGGGCGTGCCTGCCAACACGCTGCAGGAGTTCGTCGCGCTGGCCAAGGCCGACCCTTCGAAATTCGCCTATGCGTCCTCCGGAAACGGCAGCCACGTGCATGTGGCCACCGAGTATTTCCTCCGCGTGGCCGGCCTTAAGATGATCCATGTGCCGTACAAAGGCACCGGCCCGGCGCTCGCCGACACCGTGGCCGGCAACACGCAGATGATCCTGGGCAGCGTCGCGACGACCCTGCAACACGTGAAGTCCGGTCGGCTGAGGGCGCTCGCCATGACGACGCCCAAACGCATCGCCGCGGCGCCCGAGGTGCCCACCGTGGCCGAATCCGGCTACCCGAGCTACGAGGTGACCAACTGGCACGGGCTCGTCGGTCCCAAGGGCCTGCCGCCGGAAATCGTCGAGCGCCTCAACAAGGAAGTGAACGAGGCGCTCAAGTCCGACGAGGTCAGGAAGATCCTCGCAAGCGACGGCCTGGAGCCCGCGGGCGGTTCCGCCGCAGAGTTCACGCCGATCATCCGCAACGAGATCGCCCGCTGGCGCGATGTGGCGCGCCAGGTCGGCCTCAAGGTCGAATAGGCGCTCGACGTGAGCAACCGCCTCAGGGCCCTCTTCGGGCGGATCCGCAAGCGCATCGCGGGCCAGGACGTGACGGTGCACCCGTCGTACGGCTATCGCGATCCGGCCGACGCCGCTGCCTGGATCGCGCCGCGAGGCAATTGAGGGAGGACAGGAAATGAACCCGAAACGAGGCAGCACCTTTTTGCGCCTGGCGATCGCATTATTGGCGCTGGCCGTCCAGCCTGCGCCAATCCAAAAGTGCCGCTTGGGCTCGTGACCGCCCGGCAGGACAAGTGGCTGCTGCCGAAATTCCACAGCGATCCGGTGCTTCAGGCCTGCACGAAGTGCGAGCGCATCGCTGACTTTGCCGGCGGCGGCCACGGCGCGCTGCTATCGCCGGTGCTGCCGGGGTTGACCGGATTGATCGGCGACCTGATCAACGATCCGCCCGGATTCGATCGCGCGAAAGAGGTGCCCGAGGTCAACCGTCGGATCGCGGCATTCTTCGGCAGGCACCTCCTGCCCTGAATACAATTTTCCTATTCCGGAAAACAAACTGACTTTATAGCCGCTTGGCCATTGACTCTACGAAATGTAATGTTTCAGATTATTGGCCGCCGGCTCGCGCTGCGCGTCGCCTTCGCCTCCGCGCGCGCGACTTCACCTGCAATCGCCTCGCGCACCCTTTCGCGCTCGGCGTCGTCCGCAAAGACTGTTTGCCTGAACCGGTACTCGAGCGTTGCAACCGACAGGACCGATGCGTCTATGCCCGCCCGGATCCACTGCATGTCCTTCGGCGCGCCGCGCGAGTACTTGGCGAGGGCCGCATCGTGCGGCTCGATGAACTTCACCAGCGTGCCGCCGGGCAACGGCACGGGAATGAGGCGCTGCTCCCAATCGTCTGGAAGCGTCGGCAGGGCAGGTGAAACGGCGTCGAAGTAGTAGCCGTTTTCCTGCTCGAACTCGCTGCCCAGCCCGAAATCGTCGGCTATCTCGAACGCGCGGCCCGGGTCGTTCTCGGGATAGGCGTCGACCTCCGCCGAAACTGTCATCGCATCGGGAATCTTCCGCTCGTTGATCAACGCTAGAACCGTGAGGCTGCCCATGACGACAAAGGTCCTGACGCGGTGCTTTCTCGAAACCTCGGTGAACAGGCGGTCGAGTTGCGCGAGGTTCATGCGCGCAGGAAATCGCGCACCAGGAAACCGAACGGCGTGTTCTGGAACAACGCCTTTGCTTCCTCCTTTTCCAGCGCGACGATCCGCGAGGCGATTTCGCGTTTGGAACCGGCGAGGATTGCGCTCCATCGATCGATGTACCACTGGCTGCAGATCTGCTGGTCTGCCCACTTGCGCACCTGGCTGCGGGCGCGCGCGACATCGCTTGCCGGGATCTTCCCAAGCGCGAGCAGGACTGCGATCCGGTCGTGCGCGCGCGCCAGCTTCTCCTCGCGCAGCATTTGCGCTGCGCGTGCTTCGGCTTGCGCCAAGGGCCGGGAACTCGTTTCCGCACTGCTTTCGCGCACCGCCAGCCGAAGCCCCAGCCCTGTCAGTGCCTGCTGCACCTTGTCCATCCTCGACGTCGCCTTGCCGCGCTCGAGTTCATGCAGGAATCGGGGGGAGCACCGGATCAACTCCGCGGCTGCACGGATGGAAAGCCCCTTCCCCTTCCTGGCGGCGAGCGCCTGCCGCCCAAGCTGGGATGCGAGGTCGGGAATGTCGGGGGCGGCAACAGCAGGGAAATCCATTCACGCATTGTACTACGTAAGGGATACAATTGGAATCTGTAATACGATCAGGGCACAGCAGCCGGTGCCGCTACTCCGGCCGGATGCCCGCGTCCCGCACGACCTTCGCCCACTTGGCCGCTTCCTGCTTCTGGAACTCGGCGAACTCCTCCGGCGTGTTTGCGACGACTTCGGCGCCGACCGCCTCCAGCCGCGAGCGCACCTCCGGCGGCGCGACCGCGTTGACGATCTCGGCATGCAGCCTGAGCACGATGTCGCGCGGCATGCCGGGCGGGCCGGCGATGCCGAACCAGGTGAACGCGTCGAACCCGGGCAGCCCCGACTCCGCGATGGTGGGGATCTCGGGCATCGCGCGCGTGCGCTGCGCCGTAGAGGCGCCGAGCGCCTTGATGCGCCCGGCCCTGATCTGCGGGATCGACGTGGGACCCAGCTCGATCATCATGTCGACCTCGCCGCTCATGAGCGCGGCCATGGCCGGCGCGCTGCCGCGATAGGTGATCGGCAGGATGAAGGTCTTGGCCATGCTCTTGAAGAGCTCGGGATTGGTGTGCTGCGAAGTGCCGTTGCCCGCTGACGCGTAGGTGAGCCTGCCGGGATTGGCGCGCGCGTAGGCGATAAGTTCCTTCACCGAATTCACCGGCACCTTCGGGTTGATGACCAGGTAGCTGGGCACGCGGATCACCAGCGAGACCGGCGTGAAGTCCTTTGCGGGGTCGTAGCCGAGGTTCTTCAGGAGGCTCGCGTTGACCGACATGATCCCGGTCGAGCCGACGATCAGCGTGTAGCCGTCGGGCGCGGCCTTCGCGTTGCGCTCCGCCGCGATCACGCCGCCGGCGCCCGGCACGTTCTCCACGACTGCCGGCTGGCCGAACGCCTTGCTGAAATGCTCCGCGATCACGCGCGCGGTGAAGTCTGCGCTGCCGCCCGGCGGGAAAGGGGCGACGATCCGGATCGGCTTGGATGGATACGGCTGCGCAAATGCGATCGCAGCGGCCCCCATCAGGAGCACTGCAATCGAAATGCGTTTCATCCGGTCTTCCCCTCTTCTGCGGCAAACGACCTGCGGAGCTCGAATTTCTGCACCTTGCCGGTGCTGTTGCGCGGCAGCGGCGCGAGGAACCGGACGTGCTTGGGTTTCTTGTAGCCGGCGATGCGGTCGCGGCAGTGGGTCACGATCTCGTCCGCGGAGGCTTTCATGCCGGGCCGCAGCTCGACGAACGCTGCGACCGATTCTCCGTAAACCGCGTCCGGCACGCCGATGACCGCGGCATCCTGGACTGCCGGATGCGCCTGCAGCACCAGCTCGACTTCCTTGGAATAGATGTTGTAGCCGCCGGACAGCACCATGTCCTTCTTGCGGTCCATGATGTAGAGGTGGCCGTCGGGCTCGATCCTCGCCATGTCGCCGGTGGCGACCCAGCCGTCACGGATCGTCTCGGCGGTTTCCTTCGGCTTGTTGAAGTAGCAGCGCATGGTGAGAAAGCGCCCCGGCTCGCCGGTGCGCACCCACATTTCGCCGACTTCGCCTGTCGGGACGTCGTTGCCGTCGGTGCCGACCAGCCGCACCTCCGCGCCCGGGTTGAGGCGGCCGAGCGAATTCGGGTGGGTGAACTGCTCCTCCGGACCGAGCAGCGTAAGGCCGCCGACTTCGGTCATCGCGAAGAACGAGTACAGCCGCACTTTTGGCAGCGCCCTGTGGATGCGCTGCTTGATCTCCATCGGGAAAGCCTCGCCGGTGGCGAGGATGACTTCCACCGTGGCGAAATTCGCCGGGTTCGCCTCGATCTCCGGCAGCAGCATTCGGCCCACCGTGGGTACGATGCCGATCACCGTGATCTTCTCGTCGCGCACCATCGCGGCCGCGCCGGCAGCGTCGAACCGTGGCATCACGACCAGCGTGCAGCCGTGCAGGATCATGTTGGCCATCCGCGCAAAGCCGGTGCGATGCGCCAGCGGCGTGGTCACCAGCTGCCTGTCCCGGTCCGAGATGCCGTACTGGATTGCGTTGAGGTAGCCGTTTGGGATGATCGAATTGGCCTGCGTGATGATCGCGCCCTTGGGCTTGCCGGTGGTGCCCGAGGTGTAGACGATGAGGTTGTCGTCGAATTCCGGCGGCACTTTCGGCGTGCCGGACGCGCCCTCGGCGATGAGGTCCGCGATCGAGAACTCGCCGGCCCGGGCCGTGCCGGCTGCGATTCGGAGGACTTCCTTTGCGTTCGTTGCCGCCTTCTCGAACACCTCGCGCGTCTCGTCCGAAAGGAAAACCGCCTTGGGCGCGCTGTCGGCGAGGATGTAGGCGATCTCCCCCGGCGCGAGCCGGGTATTGACCGGGACCGCAATGCCGCCCGCCTTGGTGATCGCGAGGAACGCCCGCACGAACTCGACCGTGTTCTGCAGCTGGATCGCCACCCGGTCGCCGATGCCGACGCCTTTGGAGCGCAGCGCGTTCGAAAGCCGGTCGGTCGTCACATCGAGTTCGCCGAAAGTCAGCCGCTCGCCGGCGCAGATCACGGCGACCTTGTCGGGTGTCGCTTTCGCGTGCGTGGCGAGGAAGGAAGCGAGTTTCACTCGGGCTTGATGCCCGCGTCGCGCAGCGCCTTGGTCCACTTGACGATGTCGGACTTGATCAGCGCGCCGAATTCCTCCGGCGTGCCCGGCGTGAGGTCGATCGCCGACTGGCCGAAGCGCTCCTTGAGGTCGGGCTGGCGAAGGATGCGGTTCATCTCCTGCGAGAGCTTCTGCACCACCGCGGGCGGCGTGCCGGCAGTGGCGACGATTCCGAACCAGATCACCGACTCGTAACCCGGCACGCCGGCTTCCGAGACCGTCGGCAGGTCAGGCAGCAGCGAGAAACGCTGGAGGCCGGTCGTCGCAAGCAGGCGAAGCTTGCCGGCCTTGGCCTGCGGCAGCGTGGTGGAACCCGGATCGAAGGAGAGGTGCACCTGCCCGGCCATCACGTCGGCGATGCCCGGCGCCGAGCCTTTATAGGGGACCGCGACCATGTCGGTGCCGGTCATGACCTTGAAGAGCTCGCCGGCCATGTGCGTCGACCCGCCGTTGCCGGTGGTGGAGAACGTGTACTTGCCCGGGTTGGCCTTGAGCAGCGCAATCAGCTCCCGGATAGTGGTCGCGGACACCGTATTCGGGTTGGCGACGACGAACATCGGCATCGTCATGCCGAGCGACACCGGGGCGAAATCCTTGACCGGGTCGTACTGGATGCTCTTCTGCGTATACACGTTCATCGCAAGGCTGGTGATGCTGCCCACATAGAGCGTGTAGCCGTCGGGTGGCGCCTTGGCCGCGATCATCGCGCCGACCATCTGGCTCGCGCCCGGCTTGTTCTCGACGAGGAAAGGCTGGCCCATCGACTCCTGCAACTGTTGCGCAAGCACGCGCGAGAAGGCGTCGGTCACGCCGCCCGGCGAGTAAGGAACGATGATCCGCACCGGCTTGGTGGGGTATGCCTGGGCGATGGCCGTGCCGGCCGCGCAGAAAAGCGCCGCGGCGAGAATGTTTCTGAACTTCATTACAGTCTCCTTGGTTCGCGTGCCGGGTTCATAGCCCGAGCATCGCCTTGGAAAGGATATTGCGCTGGATTTCGTTCGAGCCGCCGTAGATCGTCATCTTGCGCATGTTCAGGAAGCGCGGCGCAACCGCTGCCGCAAACGCTTCCGGCCCCTCGAAGCGGCCGTCCAGCGGCTCCCGGGGCTGTGCGTGCGGTCCCGCAGCCTGCACGAAGAGTTCGGTGATCGCCTGGTGGATCTCGGTGCCCTTGATCTTGAGCATCGAGGCCTCGGCGCCCGGCGCGCGGCCAGTGCGCCGCATCTGGTCGAGCATCCGAAGGTTGGTGAGCTCGAGCGCCATCAGCTCGATCTCGATGCGCGCAAGGCGGTCGCGAAAGCGCACATCGTCGATCAGCGGCTTGCCCGACTGGCGCACACTGCCGGCGTAGTCCTTGAGCTTGGCGAGCGTGCGCTTGGCGATGCCGATGCGCGCCTGGTTGAGGCGCTCGTAGCCGAGCAGGTATTTGGCCACGGTCCAGCCCTTGCCTTCCTCGAACACCAGGTTCCCGGCCGGAACGCGCACCCGGTCGAAGAACACCTCATTCACTTCGTGGCTGCCGTCCATGAGCATCAGCGGGCGGATCGTGATGCCGGGCGTCTTCATGTCGATCAAGAGGAACGAGATGCCCTCCTGCTGGCGCGGGCTGTCGCTGCCGGTGCGCACCAGGCAGAACATCCAGTCGGCCCACTGCGCGTGGGTGGTCCAGATCTTCTGGCCGGTGACGATGTAGTGATCGCCTTCCTTCTCGGCCCTGGTCTTAAGGGCCGAAAGATCCGAGCCGGCACCCGGCTCCGAATAGCCCTGGCACCAGGGTTCGCTGCCGTCGTGGATGCGCGGCAGGAAGCGCTCCTTCTGCGCCTGCGTGCCGTAGCGGATAAGCACCGGCGCGCACATGTTGAGCGAGAGTGCGGGCAACTGGGGCGCGCCCGCGTAGCCGCACTCTTCCTCGAAGATGTAGCGTTGCACGACGTTCCATCCGGTGCCGCCCCACTCCACCGGCCACGCCGGCGCAACCCAGCCCTTGTCCGAGAGGATGCGGTGCCAGCGCTGCGTCTCGTCCTTGGTGAGCACCGCGAACGAAGCCACCTTCTCGCGCAGGTCCGCGGGCAGGTTCGCATCCAGCCACGCGCGAACGTCGTCGCGGAAAGCGCATTCATCTGCGGAGTAGTTGAGATCCATCGCGTCAGGCCGCGCTGGCTGCGGGCGCCGGCTGCGCGGCGAAACCCTGCCGCAACTCGTACTTGAGCACCTTGCCGGTGCTGTTGCGCGGCAAGGCCTGCACGAACTGGACATGCTTCGGCTTCTTGTAGCCGGAAATCTTCTCGCGGCAGTGGGCGATCACCTGCCCCGCGGTGAGCACGTGGCCAGGACGGATCTCGATGAAGGCGGCGACCGCTTCGCCGTAGACCGCATCGGGCACGCCAATCACTGCGACGTCCTGGACTTCGGGCAGCTCGCCGATCGTCGCTTCGACTTCCTTCGAATAGATGTTGTAGCCGCCGGACAGCACCATGTCTTTCTTGCGGTCGACGATGTAGAGGTAGCCTTCCGCATCAAAGCGTCCGAGGTCGCCTGTGCGGAACCAGCCATCGACAAACGCTTCCTCAGTTGCCTTGGGGTTGTTGAAGTAGGCGCGCATCGTGAGTGAGCTGCCGGGCGGGCCGGAACGTACGAGGATCTCGCCGGTTTCTCCGGTAGCCACCCGCTTGCCGTTGTCGTCGGCGAGCATTACTTCGACACCGGGGTTGACCCGGCCAACCGAAGCGCCTTTGGAGAACTGCTCTTCCGGACCGAGGTTGGTGATCGCGCCTGCCTCGGTCATCGCGAAGAACGAATGCAGCTCGAGTTTCGGCAACGCCGCCAGCAGGCGCTGCTTGACCTCGACCGGGAATGCCTCGCCGGTGACAGTCGCGGCGCGCAGGCTCCCGAACCGTGCCGGGGCAGCCTCGATCTCGGGGAGCAGCATGCGGCCCACCGTCGGCACCATGCCCATGAGCGTGATGCCTTCCTGCTCGATGATGCGCGCGGCTTCCTTTGCATCGAAGCGCGGCATCACCACCAGGCTCGCGCCGGTGCACACCATGTTGAGCAGTCGCTGGAACGCGGAGCGGTGCGCAAGCGGCGTGGTGGCGAGGATGCGGTCCGTCGTCTTCAGCCCCCACTGAACACCGTTGAAATACGCGGCCAGCATGATGTAGTTGGCCTGCGTGATGACTGCGCCCTTAGGCTTGCCGGTCGTGCCCGAGGTGTACGAGATCGTGCAATCGTCGAACTCCGGCGGGATGGGCGGTACCTCGGTGCTGCCCGTGGAGGCGAGCGCCGAAAAAGCCACTTCGCCTTCAACTGGCTTGCCGACCGCGATCCGCAACGCAGGGACACCGCCGGCGCGCGCCAGGATGGTCCGCGTTTCGTCCTCGAGGATCACCGCCTTGGGCGTGGCATCCGCAAGGATGTAGCCGGCTTCGGCGGGCGCGAGCTTCGGGTTCAGCGTGATCGCGATGCCGCCGGCCTTGACCACGCCCATGAAAGCGACGACGAACTCGGCGCAATTCGAAAGGTGGATCGCCACCCGGTCGCCTATGCCGACGCCGCGCGAGGCCAGCGCATTCGCCAACCGCGAGGACTGCTCGTGGATCTCGCCGAAAGTCAGCCGCGTGTCACCGCAGGCAACCGCCTCGCGTCCCGGCGTCGCCAGCGCATGCGCTGCAAGAAACGCCGCCAGCTTCATGAGAATCGGGGACAGACCACGTTTGAATAAATGGGGCCAGGCTCAATTATTTTCATTTGTCGCTGGGAGCGGCAGGCTGGCGAAATAATTGAGCCTGGCCCCATTTATTTCCGATAAACGTGGTCTGTCCCTAAGCGGGTTCGAATGCGGGGAAGTTGATGTCTTCCGAGAGCTTTTCCCAGCAGAGCTTGACCGGCATGTCGATCCTGACGTTCTCGGCCTTGACGTTCAGGAGGTTGCAGAGGATGCGCACGCCCTCCTGCAGCTCGACCAGCGCGACGAGGTACGGCACGCGGTCTTCATGGCCGGGCCAGGCGCTGAAGGTGTTGGTGTAGCTGTACACCGTGCCCTTGCCGGAGACTTCGCGCCACTCGAGGTTGCGCTTGCCGTTGGCCAGGCTGACCGGCCGCGGGAAGAACTGCGGCTTGCCGGTGTCCTTGCAGTACTGGATCACGAGCTTGCCGTTCTTGGCTGCCTGCCAGAACGGCTGCGTGTCCATGTAGGTGTTTGGACGCGGAATAGGACGCGGGATCTTCTTCGCCTCGGGCTTTGCCGGTGCTTTGGCTGCTGTCGTATTCAATGCGTCGCTCATGATTGCTCCAGGACGAGGACGCCGGAGACGCCCCAGTTGCGGCCGTAAGGAATGACGCCGATGCCGGTGACCATGCAGTTGCGCGGATCGGACACCTGCCGCGCGCCGGCTTCGCCGAACATCTGGCGCACGCCCTCGACGAGGTTGAGGCCGCCGCCCGCAAGGCCGGGCTGGCCTGCGGAAATCTGCCCGCCCGAAGTATTCAGCGGCAGCGTGCCGGTGTACGAGAGGTCCGTCTTCATGACGAACTCGCAACCCTTGCCCTTCTCGCAGAAGCCGATGTCCTCGAGCGTAATGACCAGCGCGATCAGGAAATCGTCGTAGGGCATGATCATGCGGATGTCCTTGGGCGTCATCTCCGCCTGCTTGAGCGCCTTGGGCCCCGCGACCGAAAAGCCCGACACGGTGATGTCGGCCAGCGCCTCGGAGCCCTTGAAATTGCTGATCTCACCGTACCCGACCGGGTGGATCATTTTCTTCGCGCCGAGCTTTTTTGCGTTCTCGGTGGAAGTGACCAGCACGCCGTTGGCGCCGTCGCAGACCATCACCGAGTCGAGCATGCGCAGAGGCTCCGACACGTACTTGGAGTTGAGGTAGTCGGCTTCGGTCAGCGGCTTCTGCAGCTTGTCGACCGCGTTCGGGTTCATCAGCGCGTGGTTGCGCTGCGTGACCGCAAGCTTGGCTAGTGCGCGATCATCCAGCCCGTACTGGTGGCGGTAACGCTGCGTGATCAACCCGAAGGCGCCGACCGGACCGCGCAGGCCGACCGGATACTGGAATTCGCCGCGTTGCGCGCCCTGCTCCGGGTTGCGTCCCGACGATTGCGCATCGGAAGCAACGACGAACACGGTTTCGCAAAGCCCGTCGCGGATCGCAGCGGCCGCGCGCGCGATGCCGCCGATGCCCGACGTGCCGCCGAGGCCGTTGAGCTGCATCCAGTGCGGCGACAGGCCCAGCATCTCGGACATATAGACGCCCCAGAACGGGTTGGACGTCTCGCTCATCGTCTCGGCGATCGACAGGCCGTCGATCTCGTTCTTGTCGATGCCGGTCTGGTTGAGTATCTGCTCGAGCACCTCGCCGGCGAGGTCGTACGAGCTGCGGCCGCCCTTGAGCGTGACCTTGGTCTCGCCATACGCGACGATCGCGATATCTTTTCTCTTTGCCATGGAGCTCCCTTGGAGGAATGGCCCGCGCTCACCTGCGCCGCAGACCATTCCGATCATAACCAGCTTTGCCTCGCGAGTCGGCGCCCCGGTGCGAAACATCGCGCGTTGCACCGTCGCGGCGAAAGGCTTACCTTGGCCGCACCACAGGAGGTTCAGGATATGACTAGCGCTTCTTTTGCAGGCAGCACGCTTCCGGTGCGCGCAGATCTCGTCGAGGCGCACGAGCGCGCCTGGGCATCAATCGCGGCGCCGGGAACCTGGCTGGATGGCGCGCGGCGTATCGCCGTCGCGGCGGAAATTCGTAGCGCGCGCGCTTGCGCTTACTGCGCCCGCCTCAAGGCGGCGCTCTCGCCCAACGCGGTCTCTGGCGAGCACGACGCCCTGGGCGTCCTCGGCGCGGCGCAAGTCGAGCTCATTCACCGCGTGGTCAACGATCCCGGGCGCCTCACCGAAAAGTGGTCGCAGTCCGTCCTGGCGAAAGGGCTGGGCGAAGGCGAGTACGTCGAAACCATCGGCGTGATCGCGATGGTCATGATCATGGACACCTGCCACCACGCGCTCGGCCTTGCGTTGCGCGACCTGCCCGCCGCCAAGGCCGGGGAGCCGACCCGCTACCGCCCACCGGGCGCGAAAAAGAAGGCTGCATGGCTTCCCCTGGTCGAGCCGCAAGACGCAGTCGAGTCCGACGGCCCGATGTACCCGAGCCCGAAGGCGGGCTACATCTACCGCGGCCTCTCGATGGTGCCGCAGGCAGTGCGCGATTACTGGGCGCTGGCAAACATTCACTACCTGCCGGGCGAGTACGTGTACCAGTTCGGCGTCTCGATTCGCGCCATCGAGCGGCCGCAGGTCGAGGTGCTCGCCGGGCGAGTGTCGTCGCTTCACCAGTGCGCTTATTGAACGACGGCTCACGCCTACATGCTCCGTGAGAGCATGCAAATCCAGGGACGCCAGGTCGACGTGCGCGGGCTCGCCGAGGGCTTCGACGAGTCGGTGGAGATTCCGCATGCCCGTGCGCTGGTCGAATTCGCCGAGGCAGTCGTGCTGCGAGACGATTCGCGCACAGCCCAGGCGCGCTCCGCGTTGCTGCCGCTGCTCGGCGAGAAGGGGCTCGTGGATGCTGCCGCGGTGGTCGCCGCCTTCCACGGGTTCGTGCGCATCGCGGACGCGATCGGCATTCCCTACGAAACCGCCGCGCGCGGCAGCGACGCGCCCGAGATCCGCGAGCGCGCCGGCGTAAACGATTTCCCGCGCGTGCGCGGCGAGCCCTGAAGCAGCCACCCTGCGGAGCCAACGATGA
>JANMDK010000173.1:0-2035 GCA_031376265.1 Pseudomonadota bacterium | reverse complement strand
CTCGTCGCGGAACTTCTTCCAGTCGACGTAGTTGCGCTTGAAGTGCGGGCTCTTCGCGCCCATCTCCTCGTACACCTCGTAGGCCGCCTTTTCCGCGGCTTCCATGACCGCCTTGGGGAAAGGCTTCAGCTGCGTGCCGCCGGCCACCAGCCGGCGCAGGGCCGGGGGGTTCTGGGCGTCGTATTTCGCCGGCATCCACACGTTGGCCTCCGCGCACGCCGCCTGGAGTGCGGCCTGGTAGGCCTTGGGCAGCTCGGCCCACTTTTTCTCGTTGACGAGCGTATGCACCATCGGGCCGCCTTCCCAGTAGCCGGGGTAGTAATAGAACTTGGCCACCTTGTTGAAGCCGAGCTTCTCGTCGTCGTAGGGGCCGACCCACTCGGCCGCGTCGATCGTGCCTTTTTCCAGCGCCGGGTAGATGTCGGGCGCGCCCAACTGCTGGGGCACCACGCCGAGCTTGGCGAGGATCAGGCCGGTCATGCCGCCGATGCGCATCTTGAGGCCCTTGAGGTCGGCGACGCTCTTGATCTCCTTCCTGTACCAGCCGCCCATCTGGCAGCCGGTGTTGCCGGCAACCATCGAGATGCACCCGTAGTCCTTGAACAGAGGCGCCATCAGCTCGGCCCCCCCGCCGAAATACCACCAGGCATTCTGCTGGCGGGCGTTGCCGCCAAAGGCGACGGCGGTGCCGAACGAGAAGGCCGGATCCTTGCCGAAGTAGTAGTAGGGCGCGGTATGGCCGCATTCCGTTGTCCCGGCCTGCACGGCGTCCAGCACCTGCAGCGCCGGCACGATCTCGCCGGCGGCGAACGGGCGGATCTGGAACTTGCCGTCGGTAATCTCGCCGACGCGTCGCGCGACCAGTTCAGCACCTCCATACAAGGTATCCAGGCTCTTGGGCCAGCTGGTGCACATGCGCCAGGTGACGGTCGGCAATCCTGCCGCCTGGGCCCTGGACAGCGATGGTGTGACTGCCGCGGTGCCCGCGGCCAGGCCGACTCCGGCTTTCTTCAGAAATGAACGACGTTTCACAAAGATCTCCTCTCTTTGGTTGGCATCCGTCCCGGCTTGACATTGGAATGCGCGCGCCCCCTCGGCACGCCTTGCCGGAATCCATCTTTATTCTGCACGATAACCTGTGAAACGGCCAATCCCGGTCGTGGTGGATCGGGAAATAGTGTGGTAAGCGCGCTGGGCGCCGGCCGCGTGGAACGGCGGCAGCGCGAGAAAGTCAAACTTTCAAACCAGAAGATCCAACAAGGGCGCGCATCTCCGGACAGTTATTATGCCTTTTTAGGCATTTCATCCAGCCGGCAGGCAATGCCTTCCAGCCCTGTCGGGGCCGGGTAGCGGGCCATGACCAGCGGGTCGTGGCCGGGAACGATGTGCTCGTTCGACGCGGCCAGCGAGCGCAGCTTCGCGTAGCCCTCGACCATTTCGGCCACCGACCAGATGATCGGGAAGGGCCGCGCCTCCTCCATGTTGGCGTAGAAATGCGATGCATCGCTGGCAAGCACCACCCAGCCGCGCCGCGTATGGACCCGGACCGCCTGGATGCCCATCGTGTGCCCGCCGATCAAGTGCACCGAGACGCCCGGGGCGACTTCGCCATCGCCGTCGTGGAATCGCACCCGCCCGGCGTACACCCGGCGCACGAGGCTCACCACATCCTCGGCTTCGTACGCACCGCGAAAACACTCGTGGCACATGTAGCGCCCGGTCGCGTAGTTCATCTCGCGATCCTGGAGGTGGAAGGTCGCTTCCGGGAACAGGTCGAAATTGCCGGCGTGGTCGTAGTGCAGGTGCGTGACGATCACGTCGCGAACGCGGGCCGCATCGACGCCGAGCAGCTTCAGCCCGGCCGACGGGCAGCGGATGTGGTTGCGCTTTCGCTTCGCGGCCATCTCCGACGAAAAGCCCGTGTCGACCAAGATCTCCGGGCCGGCGCCGCGGATCAGCCAGACGTAGTAGTCGAGAGGCATCGGCGCTTCGTGCGGGTCGCCGCCGAGGAAATTTTCGCCCGAGCTCCTTTCGT
>JANMDK010000001.1:0-3986 GCA_031376265.1 Pseudomonadota bacterium | reverse complement strand
GATCGTGATGACCAGCGTCAACGATCCCGTAGGCACCGGCCTGGTGGCGAGCCTGGCGCGGCCGGGCGGCAACACCACCGGGCAGTCCAGCCAGAACGAGGACTTGACGGCAAAAAATGTCGACTTTTTGCGTGAAGTCCTGCCGCGCGCCAAACGTATCGCGCTGCTTACCAATCCGGCCAATGCGTCACTGAATAAATTGGCCGAACAGGTGCGTGCTGCGGCGCTTAAATTCGGCATCGAGACGCACGCGTTCGAAGTGGCAACGCCAGCCGCGCTCGATGCCGCGTTTGCCGCGATTGCCAAGCAGCAGCCCGACGCGCTGGTGGTGTTGAGCGATGCCATGCTGAACGCCGAGCCACAGCGGATCTCGGCATTTGCGCTCAAGAACCGCATCGCCGTATTCGGCGGTCCCGCGGATTTCGCAGACGCCGGCAGTCTGCTCGCTTTTGGGCCATCGGGGCCTGACTTGTTTCGCCGCTCGGCAACCTACGTAAAGAAAATCCTCGCCGGCGCAAAACCCGCCGACCTGCCGATCGAGCAGCCGGTCAAGTTCGAGATGGCGATCAACCTGAAAACCGCCAAGGCGCTCGATATCAAGATTCCGCAGTCGATGCTGGTGCTGGCGGAGCGGGTGATCGAATAGCCGGTCCGCGAATGTCCGCTCCTGGGCCGGAAGCAGTCTCTAGCCGGACAATGATCGGGTATCGCCACGCGCCGGCGGGTCAATTGCGTTCCTGATGCACTGCGCCCACAATTCCTGCGCGCCAATTTTGGCGATGAAAGAGGGGAAATCATGGGCTTGATTCGATCGACACTATTTGCGGCCACTTGGGTTTTCGCGCTGCCTTTCTGTTTGCCCGCAAACGCGCAAGATTCGCCGGCGCGCAAGGAAATCAAGCGGGTGGATTTATCGGGCTCCCCGAATATGGAAGTGATCACCTCTATTTCCGAGTTGAAGCCGGGTGACTTTCTTGAGCTCCATATTCATCACGGCATCGAAGCCGGTACGGTACTGCAAGGCGGGATGGTTCAAGCGCCCGGCAAGGATCCATTCATGTTGCCCACTGGGGCGCCAATAATGAATCTTCGAGACGTACCGCATGCGGGCTGGAAAGTGGTGGGAGACTCGGCGATCAGGATCTTCACGGTTCACATTGTTGATAAGGGCAAGCCGTTATACGACAAACCGAGGTAGCCGCCGGGCGACCGAGCTTCGGTCTCCTGGCCCGATGTCCTGAATGCCAGTTCCTGGCTGACAACAGCCGGATGGCCAACTTACAAAGATTCCTGTTTTTGCGCTGCGGCGAAGGCAATCTTAAGGCAGCGAGCGACCCGAAGCGGTCATTCGGGGCGTAGACTTTCCGGCACGTTCGCCTAAGACGAAGATCATGACTCAATTCGGACGAAGGCAGTTCCTCATCGTCGGCGGGGCGCTCCTCATAGCGCGGCCCAAGGCGAACGCCACCGAGCAAGGAAAGGTGTGGCGAATGGGATACGTCCATCTTCGATCCGGTCCGAGCGAGCGCGACGAAGCGTTCCGCGCGGAACTGCGTCGACTCGGCTACATCGAGGGCCGCAATCTTGCGATCGTTGACCGGTGGACATCTGGCTCATTCGACCGCCTTCCAGAGATTGCCGCTGAGTTTGTCCAGTTAAAGGTGGACGCCATTGTTGTATCGTCAACGCAAGCTGCCGATGCGGCGCGTCGGGTTACCAGTGCAATTCCCATTGTCATGACAGGAGTGGGCGATCCGGTGGGTTCTGGTCTCATTCAGACATTGGCGCGCCCCGGGGGCAATGTCACAGGAGTATCGACGACCGTCGCTGACCTGAGCGGCAAGAGATTGGAACTGTTGCGCGATCTGTTGCCGCATGCCACAAAGATCGGCGTGCTTGCTGGCGGCTCACCGGCTGGCGACACGCACCGCCTCCTTGAGCCAGTCCGCGTAGCGGCGCAAAAATTGAACTTCGAATTGATCGTCGAGTACGCTAAGACCGTAACCGATTATCCGAAGGCGATCGAGAACATTCGGCGCAAGGCTGCACACGGACTAATTCTTTTTCGCATGGGTCCTGGCGCGCTCGACAATAGAAAGCTACTCGTGACCCTCGTTGCAAAAGAACGACTACCTGCAATCTACGATCTGCAGGAGTTCGTAAATGTGGGCGGATTGATGAGCTTCGGGTATAACGTGAGTGAGCTCTACCGTCGCGCTGCAAGCTATCTCGACAGGATATTCAACGGAGCGAGACCTGCAGACTTGCCTGTCGAGCAACCCACGAAGTTCGAACTTGTAATCAATGCCAAGGCCGCTGCAGATATCGGTCTAAGAATCCCGCAATCGCTATTAATACGCGCCGACCGCGTGATCGAATGACCGCTTCTGGCCCGAAAGCAGACATTTGCGGCCCTGCACATTTTGTGGGCTGCGAAAGAGCTACGTCCATGGATTGAGTGACTGACGCAGCGGAACAGCTACCCGGTAAATCGTCCGCCGCCTCTCACAGCGCTATGCCAATGGCGGCAATCTGACTGAACGATTGCGGTTGCACTCGGCCGGGCCGCCTATTCGGCTCCCGGCGCATGGCGTTTCAGAAACGCATCCAGCGCGCCCACCCAGTCCTCGCGCGCGAAAATGAATCCTTCATTGTGTCCGCCGCGCAATTCGAGGAACTGTTTCGGCTCGCCGGCGGCGGCAAACAGCGCCTGGCCGTGCTCGAACGGCACGATCTCGTCGTCCGGGCTGTGCGCGATGAAGACCGGCGCCTTGATCTCTCGAAGGTTCGCGAGGCTGTCGTAGCTGAAGCGGGAGATGAAGCGCACCGGCAGCAGCGGGTAGATCTTCGCCGCAAGGTCCGGGACCGAAGTGAAAGTGGAAAGCAGAACCAGCGCACGTGGCGCATTGCGCGCGGCCAGCCAGCTCGCGACGGCGCCGCCGAGCGACTCTCCTGAAACGACGATCTCCTTCGGCTTGATCCCGCGCGTCTGGGTGAGCCAGCGCCAGGCCGCAAGGGCGTCCTGGTAGGTCCCTTCTTCGGAGGGCGAGCCGGTGCTTTGGCCATAGCCCCGGTAGTCGATGGCAAGCGTCGCATAGCCCAGCCGCCCGAACATCTGCAGGTAGTCGAGGCGATGCGAAATATTGCCCGCATTACCATGAAAGAAAAGGATCGTGCCGCGCGCGGCCTTCCCGCCGCCCGGTGCCGGAACCCACCAGCCGTGCAGCGTTTCGCCGTCTTCGGTGCGCAGCTCGACGGACTCGTACGCAAGCCCGATTGCCTGCGGCGTGGCCATAAACTCGCGTCCGGTGCCGGGAAAGTAAACGAGGTGCGACTGGAACACGGCCAGCAGCGCCACGATCACACCGTAGCCGATCGCAATCGTCATGAGGATGTTCCAGAGCATGCGCAAAGCCCGACCCCGGCATTTCGTCGATCCACAGTACAGTACCGCGCCTTTCGCAGTCCCTCACTTGGGTTGCAGGCGGCCAATCGCCTACAATTGGTAGTATTCGGCACCCCCGGGAGCCCCTACAGCTAGCGGTCTGCCTGTCTTTTCAAGCACTTAGAGAATGTCCAAAAAAGCCGTTTACGACGCCTCATCGATCCAGGCCCTCAAGGGGCTGGAGCCCGTGCGCCGCATGCCTGGCATGTACACGCACACGATCCACCCGCTCCACATCATCCAGGAAGCCATCGACAACGCCGTCGACGAAGCGCTCGCCGGCTACGGCAAGCGCATCGTCGTCTCGATCCGCAAGGACGGCTCGGTCGAGGTCGAGGACGAAGGCCGCGGCATCCCGGTCGACATGCACCCGGACGAGAAGAAGCCGGCGGTCGAAGTCGCCTTCACGATGCTGCATGCCGGCGGCAAGTTCTCGAAGTCGAGCGACGCGGTGTACCACATCTCCGGCGGCCTGCACGGCGTCGGCGTTGCAGTCACGAACGCGCTCTCCACGCGGCTGGAAGTCGACGTCTATCGCGAA
>JANMDK010000039.1:0-9502 GCA_031376265.1 Pseudomonadota bacterium | reverse complement strand
CACGGCATCCGCGTCGTGCACAAGTGCACTTCAGTCCGGCATGCGCTGTCGGCGGAACGCCACGGCGTGGACATCGTCAGCATCGACGGCTTCGAGTGTGCAGGCCATCCAGGCGAAGACGACGTGACCAACCTGATCCTGATACCGGCGGCGGTGCGCGCGCTGAAGATTCCGGTCGTGGCCTCGGGCGGCATCGGCGACGGCCAGGCGATGGCCGCCGCGCTGGCGCTCGGCGCGCAGGGCATCAATATGGGCACGCGCTTCATGTGCACCGTCGAAGCGCCGATCCACCCGGACGTGAAGGCCGCGCTGATCAAAGCGTCAGAGCGCGACACCAACCTCATCTTCCGCACGATGCACAACACCTCGCGCGTGCTCAAGAACTCGGTCTCCGACGAGGTCGTCGCGATGGAGAAGGCGGGCGCGAAGTTCGAGGAGGTCCGCCACCTCGTGGCCGGTGCGCGCGGCAAGGTCGCGATCCGAAGCGGGGATGTCAATGGCGGGATCGTCAGCGCCGGCATGGTGGTCGGCCTCATCAACGACCTCCCGACCTGCGCCGAGCTGCTGGAGCGGATCGTGAAGGATTGCCGCGAGAGCCTGCGCGCGGCGAGCGCGATGGCCGCCTGACCAGGCAAATACTGCCAATATTGGGGTTGAGGGGTCTGCTACAATGTGGTTACACACGTAAGCACTTAGGTGCGGCCAATGTCCAGCGGCGTCGAAAAATATTCCGGCAAGGTCACCCCGGTGGGGAACTCCAAGGGCATCCGCCTGGATTCGGCTTTCTTCAAGGCGCATCCGGAGTTCGAGGGCGAAGTCGGCCTGACCGTACTCGGCGACGGACAAGCACTCCTGTCGGCCCGATCGGCGGGGAAGAAGACGAAGGCAGGGGAAATGGACGATCCCGTCCTGCTCGGCTTTCTCGGCTTTTTGGAGGCGCAGATGACGGCTCAGCCGGAGCGGATCGCCGCAGCCGATCCGCAGCAGCTTGCGCGCATAGGCAGACTCGTCAAAGGCGTCAAGGCCGGTTGAGTGCTCCGCCATGGAGATCAACGGCTGGCAGCTCTACTATTTTCGGGCTTTCGCCGCCGCGTTGGATGAACTGGAAACCGAAGTCGCGACGCTGGCCCGGAGCGATCCGCGCGGTTACAAGGCTCATCCAAAAACGCGACTGCTTGCCTCCGTGTACCGGACGATTACCGAGCGCGTTCCGGCAAACCCCGAAAATCCGGAGTTTCGCCTGGGCAAGAGCCTGGGCAGGGACTACGGAAACTGGCGCCGGGCGAAGAAGGGGATGCCGGAGAGATACCGCCTTTTCTTTCGTTTCGCCTCCAGGCCGGTCAAGCTGATCGTTTACGTCTGGTTCAACGACGAGGACTCGCTGCGCAAGGCCGGATCGAAGACCGATGTGTATGAGACGTTCCGCCGCATGCTCGAGCGCGGGGAAGTGCCGGACGGCGTTGATCGACTCTTGGTGGAGTGCGGGAAATCTGCGTGAAATACTGCCAAAATTTGGCCCAAGTCCGCGCCAGTATTAGTTCTCGAGACAATATGCTGCCATTGACCGTCATCTGAAGAGCATGCCCGACGCGATCTTTTCCAATTCGCTCTGGGCCTCCACGGCGCCGCCTGCGCCCGAGACCCGCGCGCTTGAAGGCGATTTCACCGCCGACGTCGCCATCATCGGCGGCGGTTATACCGGCCTCTCGTGCGCGCTTGCCGCAGCACAGGGCGGCGCCAAGGCGGTGGTGCTGGAGGCCGATGTGATCGGCTTTGGCGCCTCGGGACGCAACAACGGTCAGGTGATCCCGACGTTCTCGCGCATGGACCCGGACGACGTGCCCTCGCGCATTGCGCCCGAGGCCGGCGGCGCGGCCAAAGGCGAGCAATTGGTCCAGCTCGTCGCGGACTCCGCCAAGCTGACTTTCGACCTCATCCGCCGGCACAAGATCGAGTGCGAGGCGGTGCAGAACGGCTGGGTGCAGCCGATGCATTCGCCCGGCCGCATGAAGCTGGCCGAGAAGCGCGTCAAGGCCTGGGCGCGGCGCGGGGCGCCGGTGGAACTACTCGACGCCAAGGGCGTGGAGGCGATCACCGGCTCGACCTTCTGGCACGGCGGCTGGGAGAACTCGACCGGCGGCAAGCTCAATCCGCTTGCCTATGTGCGCGGGCTCGCGCGAGCGGCGATCGAAGCCGGTGCAACAGTGCATACCGAAAGCCCGGTGCTGTCTGTCGAGCGATCCGGCAACGCGTGGAAAGTGAACACGGCGCGCGGCAGCGTTCGCGCCGACAAGGTGGTGATCGCGACGCACGCGTATGGCGACGCCTTCTCCTCTTCGCTCTGGCCGAAGCTCATGCAGACCGTATTCCCGGTGCGCAGCCACCAGATGGCCACGCAGGTCTATCCGGAATCGGTCCGTGCAACGGTGCTGCCGGAAGACCATGCCTGCTCGGACTCGCAGGGCGACCTGCATTTTTTCCGCTGGGACGCAAACGGGCGCCTGGTGACCGGCGCGGCGCTGGCGGTGCCGCTTGGCTGGCGCCGACGCGCAGCGGCGCGCGCGGCAGAGCGGGTGCAGAGAGTTTTTCCGCAGCTCGGCCGGCCGACGTTCGACTACGTCTGGCACGGCCGCGTGGGCATTACGTGGGACAAGCTGCCGCACTGCCACGAGCTGGCACCGGGCGTGCTTGCTTTCGTCGGTTGCAACGGGCGTGGCGTGGCGTTGGCGACGTGCATTGGCGCCGAGCTTGCGCGCGCGGTCCTCGGCGCGCCGGTGGCAGACCTGCCGATGCCCTTCACGCCGCTCGATCCTTTTCCGGCGCATGGCATCGCGCGCAAGTTCACTTCTTTTCCGATCCTGCTTTACCGCCGCCGAGACGCCAAGGAAATCGCATGAAGAAAAACCGCCTTTCGGGCAGCGCGCTCGAAGTCACCGATTTCTGCCTGGGCACGATGACCTGGGGCGAGCAAAACAGCGAGGCCGAGGGCCATGCGCAGCTCGACTGGGCGCTCGCCAACGGCATCAACTTCATCGACACCGCCGAGATGTACCCGGTGCCGCCGAAGAAGGAAACGCAGGGCCGCACCGAGACCATCGTCGGCACATGGCTCGGCCGCAACCGCGCCAAGCGCGCTAACGTCGTGCTCGCGTCGAAAATTGCGGGTCCCGGGCGGCGGGAATGGATCCGCAATGGCGAGACGCACGTGTCGAAGAAGACGATCCCCTGGGCGATCGACGACAGCCTCAAGCGCCTGCAGACCGACTACATCGATCTCTACCAGATTCACTGGCCCGAGCGCTACGTGCCGGGCTTCGGGAGTTGGCAATACGATCCGTCGAAAGAGCGCGAAACGACGAGCTTCCTCGAGCAGGTCGAAGGCATGGCCGCGGCGATCAAGTCGGGGAGGATCCGCGCCTACGGGCTCTCGAACGAAACCGCCTTCGGGCTGTGCGAATTCGTGCGGGTGGCAAAGGAGAACAACCTGCCGGCGCCGGTTTCGGTGCAGAACGGTTACAGCCTGCTCTCGCGAATGTTCGACGGCGACCCGGCCGAGGCGAGCCGGCAGCTCAACGTGCCGCTGCTCGCCTACAGCCCGCTCGCCATGGGCCAGCTCACCGGCAAGTACCTGGGCGGCGCCCAGCCGGCGGAGGCGCGCATGGTGAAGCTCAAGCCGTTCGGCGATCGCTACATGCGCCCTCGAGCGTTCGCTGCGGTCGACGAATACGCGAAGGTGGCGAGAAAGCACGGCGTGCCGATGGCCGCGATGGCGCTCGCTTTCGTGCGCAGCCGTTTTTTCACCGCTTCGACGATCGTCGGCGCGACCAGCGTCGCGCAACTCGAGGAGTCGCTCAGGCACTTCGAGTTCGGGCTGACCGGCGAAATCCTGGCCGACCTCGAAGCGGTAAATGCAGCCTTCCCCAGTCCCTCCGCGCAGTAGGCGCGGAAATCCGCGAAAACCCTAAAACCCGAGGAAAATCGGGGACTTCCGCCATGGTCGGGCGGCTATAATCCGCAGCCCATGCTAGAAGCCGTCGCACTCGCGATCCTGGTTGCAGGTACTGCCTTCTGGATCGACACCCTCCGTGCTCGTGAGGCCGCCCTGGTTGCGGGCCGCGCGGCCTGCGCGCGCTACGAGTTGCTGTTGCTCGACGACACGGTAGCGGTGACGAAGCTGAGCCTTGCACGCAACGAGGAAGGCAGGCTGCGCCTGGCGCGACTGTACGGATTCGAATTCAGCGATACGGGCAACAACCGGCGGCGCGGATCGATCCTGATGCTCGGCAGCCGTGCCGAGGACATTGCGTTCGAACCGTACGAGACAGCGGCCAGCGAAATAGCGATCGAAGCGCCGGCCCGCGCAAACCACCTCACGCGCGTCAAGTGACCCTCCCTACATGACCACCTGGCTGGAGGGCACCGTCGTCGAGCAGACGCGCTGGACCGAAAGGCTGCTGAGCCTGCGCATCGAGACGCCCGTCGATTCGCCTCCCATTGCGTTCGAGGCCGGCCAGTTCGGCAAGCTTGCGCTCGATGTCGGCGGCGAGCGGGTCGCGAGGCCGTATTCGTTCGTCAACCCGCCGGGGGCGTCTCCGCTCGAGTTCTATTACGCGATCGTCGACCAGGGACCGCTTTCGACGCGCCTCGCAACGCTCGGCGCCGGCGACAAGGTGCTTCTTGCGCCGGGCGCGGCGGGCTTCCTTGTGCTCTCAGAAGTGCCCGATGCAGGCACGTTGTGGCTCATCGCCACCGGCACCGGCGTCGGCCCGTTCCTTTCGATCCTGCGCACCGAAACGCCGTGGACCCGCTACAAGCGCGTCGTGCTGGTCTACGCTGCGCGGCATGCGAGCGAGCTTGCCTATGCGGGGCTGATCGATGCGATTGCGAAAGCGCGTGGCAGCGCGTTTGGCGTGGTCACGGTTGCGAGCCGCGATGCGGACGCCCAGCTTCGCGGAAGGATTCCGGCGCTGATCGAGAATGGAGCGCTCGAGGCGAAGGCCGGCAGCGCGATAACGGCAGCAGACTCGCAAGTCATGTTGTGCGGCAACCCCGACATGGTCCGCGACACGATCGCGGCCCTCGCGCCGCGCGGCATGAAAAAGCACCGCCGCCGCAATCCAGGCCAGATTACTGTGGAGAACTACTGGTGATGCGCGTACCGGTGCGTGCGGCCATTCCGTGGCTGGTGGCCGCGGGACTCTCGCTGCTGGCCGGCTGCACCGCCCTGCAGCTCGGGTACAACAATGCCGACACGCTGCTCCACTACCGGGGAGGCAAGTATTTCGGCTTCGAGGACGCCCAGAAGGCCGAATTCGAGCGCCGCGTGCAGCGTTTCCTCGGCTGGCACCGCAAATCCGAGCTTCCCCAATATGCGCGTTTCGCGAATGAACTCGCAGACCGGATGTCCCGCGGAGTCTCGCAGGCGGATCTGGTTTGGGGTTACGATTCGTTTCAAACGTTCCTGCGCCAGAGCCTTCGGTCGGGCTCTGGGGAAATCGGCGAAATGCTCGATGCGCTGGGCCCCGCGCAGATCGAAAGGTTCCAGGAGCGGCTGGACAAGGAGAACCTCGATTTCGCAAAGGAATATGGCTTGCGCGGGTCGCCCGAGGAGAGGCGCGCGAAACGGGTCAAACGCAACGTCGAGCGCATGGAAGACTGGTTCGGGTCGCTGACCGACGCGCAGGTCGAGCGCGTTGCCGCGTACAGCAAGCGCGCGCCGCTGGACGACCAGCTGCGCGACCGGGACCGCAAACGCATGCAGCGCGAGCTGCTCGCGATGGTCCGCGCCAAGGAGGCGAAAAAGCGCCTCGTGCCGTGGACGGTGGCGTGGGAACAAAACCGCGACCCGGCTTTCGAAGCCGCGCGCAAGTCGAACCTGCAGGAGTTCTACGCGATGCTGTTGGACCTGGACAAGACCCTGACGCCGGAGCAGCGCGCCCGTGCGGTGAAGAGGCTGCGCGGCTTTGCGGGCGATTTCGCCGCGCTTTCGGTTGCTGCCGACGGCGCGCGCTGAATGAACGAGCGCAGCGGCGACCCGATTGGCGTCCCACGCGCCGACCTGCTGGGCGATCCGCTGCCGCCGTCGCGTCCTGAACCCGGATCGCGCGGGACTTCCGCGGGCGCCGATGCGGGCACTGCGCGCGGCGAAACCAGCCAGCCGGGATTCGCGGGGCGCACGCGCTATACGCTGCTCGAATACGAGGCGGCGCTCGCCAATGCCTCGATCGGGATCGCTTTCACGCGCGACCGCAAGTTCTTCCTCTGCAACCCGAAGTTCGCCGAGATTTTCGGCTGGGCGCCGAACGAGCTGATCGGCCAGCCGGGTGAGTGCGTCTACCCGAGCCGCGAGTCGTACTCGGCCCTCGGCGCGATTGCGGTGCCGGTGCTCTCGGCCGGCAAGCAGCTCGACCTCGAGTGGGAGATGAAGCGAAAGGACGGCTCGAATTTCCTCGCGCGCGTGATCGCCAAGACGATCAACCCGGAGAACCCGCGCCAAGGCACCGTCTGGATCGTCGACGACGTCACCGAGGAAAAGCGCGCCTCGGACGAGATGAATCGCCTGCTGCGCGAGCAGGATGCGATCCTCGAGACGGTGTCGGCAGGCATCCTGTTCGTCAAGGACCGCCGCATCATGCGCTGCACGCGGCGCTTCGAGGAGATGTACGGCTATGGCCCGGGCGAGCTGAACGGCGAACCGACGGTGATCCTTTACGCCAACGAGAAGGATTTCCAGTCGGTCGGGCAGGCCTACGAGCAGAAGCTCGCCAAGGGCCAGCAGTACCGGATGCGCTCGCAGATGCTGCGCAAGGACGGCAGCACGTTCTGGGCGCGAATCACCGGGCGCGCGGCCGATGCCACCGATCCCGCGCAGGGCTCGGTCTGGCTTTCCGAGGACGTCACTGACCAGCAGCGCGCCGACGAGGAGATGCAGCGCCTCGTGCTCGAGCAGCAGGCGCTGCTGAACAACGTCGTGGTCGGCATCACGATCGTGCGGGACCGCAAGGTGATCCGGTGCAACCGGCGCTTCGAGGAGCTTTTCGGGATGGCGCCCGGCGAGGGCATCCACAGCTCGACCCGCAGCATGTACTTCACCAAGGACGAATTCGATCGCGGCGCAAAGAGCTACGCCGAGATCGACAGCGGCGGCACGCACGCGCGCGAGCAGTGGCTCAAGCGCAAGGATGGATCGGGCTACTGGTGCCGCATGACCGGGCGCGCCGTGGAGCCCGGCGAGCCGTCGAAGGGTTATGTCTGGCTCTTCGAGGACATCTCCGAGAGGAAGCGCGCCGACGAGGATGTGCAGCGGCTGCTCAAGGAGCAGAACGCGATCCTCGAGAACGCGCTCATCGGCATCGCCTTCCTCAAGGACCGCCGGGTCATGCGCTGCAACCGGCGCTTCGAGGAGATCTTCGGCTACGAGGCCGGGGCGCTGCTGAACCAGCCTACGCAAGTGCTCTACAAGAGCGACAAGGTTTACAACTCGGGCGACCCGCTCTACGAGGAAGTCTGGAGCGGCTCGACGCTCGGCCGCGAGCTGCGCATGAAAAAGCGCGACGGCACCGAGTTCTGGTGCTTCCTCTCGGGGCGCGCGGTGCAGCCCGGCGATCCCGCGCAGGGCTCGGTGTGGCTGTTCGAGGACGTCACCGCGGACAAGTCCGCCGGCGACCGCATCCGCCAGCTCGCGCACGAGCAGGAGCTGATCCTGCAGAACGCCACGGTCGGCATTGCGTTCGTGCGCAACCGCGTCATCCAGCGCTCCAACCGGTTCCTCGAGCAGATGACCGGCTGGGAGCCGGGCACGCTGCTGGGCGAATCGAGCGAGGTGCTCTTCGCCGACCACGCCGAGTGGCTGGAGGCTGGCCGCAAGGCCTTCGAAAGCACCGTCCCGGGCGAAACTCACGTCGACGAAGTCCGCTTCAAGCGCGTCGATGGCTCGAGTTTCCTGTGCCGGACGGTCGGCCGGCGCATCGATGCCGGCGGCGACGAGCAGGAATGGATCTGGAGCTTCGACGACGTCTCGGCCGAGCGCGCCACGCGCGAGTCGCTGGAGAAGCTGGTCGCCGAGCGGACCGCCGAGCTGCAATCGGCCAACAAGCGGCTCGAAGCCGAGATCGCCGAGAGAAAGCTGGCCGAGAGCCGAGCCAAGCACCTCGCCGACCATGACGCGCTGACCGGGCTGCCGAACCGGCGGATCCTCGAGGACCGCCTCACGCAAGCCCTCGCCCTCAGCTATCGCAACCGCAAGCAGACCGCGGCGATGTTCATCGACCTCGACCGCTTCAAGACCATCAACGACTCGCTCGGCCACGCGGTCGGCGACCACCTGCTGCAGGAAGTCGCGCTGCGCCTGGTGAAGCAGCTGCGGGTAGGCGACACGGTGTGCCGCATCGGCGGCGACGAGTTCGTCGTCGTGCTGCCGGAGATCGTGCGCGGCTCGGATGCGGCGCAGGTCGCGGTGAAGATCATCGAAACGCTTTCCGAGCCGATCGTGCTGGAGGAGCGCGAGATCACGGTCACGCCCTCGATCGGCATCAGCGTGTTCCCCGAGGACGGCAGCGACGCCGAGACGCTGATCCACAACGCCGACGCGGCCATGTACCACGCCAAGGAAATGGGCCGCAGCAACTACCAGTTCTTCACCGAGCAGATGAACCTCGCGGCCAGCCGCCGGCTCACGCTCGAGAACGACCTGCGCCGCGCGGTGCAGAAGAACGAGCTGGTGGTCTACTACCAGCCGATCTCGGAGCTGGAGACCGGCTGCACGGTGATGCACGAGGCGCTGCTGCGCTGGAAGCACCCGACCCGCGGGCTGGTGCCGCCGATCGAATTCATCCAGCTCGCCGAGGACACCGGCCTGATCCTCAAGATTGGCGAGCAGGCGCTGCGCGACGCCTGCAACTGGGCGGTGAAGATCGGCGTGGACAAGCGCATGCCGGTCGCGGTGAACATTTCGGCGCGCCAGTTCAACGACCCGAAGCTGGTCGAGATGGTAGCGAGGACGCTGGAGGAAACCGGCCTGCCGGCCGAGATGCTCGAGCTCGAGATCACCGAGTCGACCGTCATGAAGCAGACCGACGCGACGCTGGCGATGCTCAAAAAACTCAAGGAGCTCGGCGTGTCGCTAGCGATCGACGACTTCGGCACCGGCTACTCGAGCCTCGCTTATCTCAAGCGCTTCCCGGTCGACAAGCTGAAGATCGACAAGTCCTTCATCACCGACGTGCCGATGAGCCGCGACCACAACGCGATCGTGACCGCGATCATCAGCCTCGCGCACGCGCTGTCCCTGCGGGTGGTGGCCGAGGGCGTCGAGACGGAAGCGCAGCTCGAATTCCTGCAGGGCGCGCGCTGCGACCTGATCCAGGGCTACCTCGCCGGCCGGCCGATCGACGCCGACAGCGCGGCCTCCGAGTACCTGTGAGTGATCGAGGAGGGGGCAGGCCCCCTCCTCGGACCTCCCCCTTCGGGCTACGCTACTTGGCTTCTTTTTCCATGAGTTTGT
>JANMDK010000131.1:0-2981 GCA_031376265.1 Pseudomonadota bacterium | reverse complement strand
AACAGGCTCGAGCAAGCCTGTTCGAGTACATGGAGGTCTTTTACAACCGCCAGCGTCGGCATTCAACGTTGAACTATGCAAGCCCGCTAGACTTTGAGGCACTAAACCGACCCTCAATTAGGGCGTCCACCGTTCGTGGGTAAGATCAGAGTCGATTTATTTTGAGTCGAAATTCGACTCTGACCCCGTTTAAGGGTTAGTGCATTACTGACCCGCCGTCCACGACCACCACCTGCCCGGTAACGAAGTCGCTTTCCGCCGAGCAGAGGTACACCAGCGTGCCGGTGAGGTCGCTCGGGTAGAGGTCCTTCTTGATTGCGCGGCTGGCGATGTTGTTGGCCACCACCGCGCCCCGCCATGCCGGGTTGGCGATGACGTTGTCGCTCATCACGAGGCCCGGCGCGAGCGTATTGACGCGGATGCCGTCGTCGCCGAGTTCCCGCGCGAGACATCTTGTCATCGCCACCACCGCGCCCTTCGAGGTCACGTAATGCAGCAGCATCGGCGTGCCCTTGAAGACGGTGCCGGAGGCGATGTTGACGATCTTGCCGTACTTGCGCTTCTTCATCTCCGGCACCACCGCCTTGGCGCACTCGAACACGCCGCGCACGTTCACCGCCATGACCTTGTCCCATTCGGCGCTGTCGATGTCGACCACCGGCTTGAGCGAAAGGTTGCCGAAGATCGCCGCATTGGTGACGAGCACGTCGATCTGGCCGAACGCCTTCATCGTATCGGCGACCATCGCCTGCACCGACTTCGGGTCGGTCACGTCGTTCTTGAGCGCCAGCGCGCGGCCGCCTGACTCCTTGATCGCGTTTGCAACCGGCCCCGCGTCGAGCACATCCGAGACCACCACCGCCGCGCCCTCCGCGGCGAGCGCCTTCGCGTAGACCGCGCCGATGCCCTGCGCGGCCCCCGTGATGATCGCCACCCTGCCTTCAAGACGCTTTGCCATGACCACTCCCTTGTTGCATTGCTTGTTAGAGGTTTTGCGGTGCCGCATCGATTTGGCGCTGCGCAAGCATGTGGACTGGGAAGAGCGAACGTCAAGGAGTTGTTTTGTTCACGCCCGGGTTAACATTGCCCGGCTGAGCTCGATAAAGGAGGCTGAGATGGCGTTTCTCCGCAATGGCTGGTACATGGCAGGCTGGGCAAAAGATCTGGCGCCGGGCGGCATCCTGGCCCGCACGATCTGCAACGAGCCGATCGTCTTCTACCGCGACATGGAAGGCAAACTTGCGGCGCTCGAAGACCGCTGCTGTCATCGACACTACCCGCTCTCGCTTGGCGCGGTGGTCGGCAACACGATCCAGTGCGGCTACCACGGCTTCCAGTACGACGCGACCGGCAAGTGCGTGAAGATCCCCTCGCAGCCGCAGATCCCCGATAACGCGCGAGTAAAAAGCTACGCAATCGTCGAGCGCGACCACTGCCTCTGGGTCTGGATGGCCGAGCCGGCCAGCGCGGACAAGTCGAAGATCCCGGACCTTTCCTTCCTCGACGACGGCAACTGGGGCTGGAAGGGCACGATGTACCCGGTCAAGGGGCGCTACCAGTTCATCATCGAAAACCTGATGGACCTCACGCACCTGACCTTCGTCCACGCCACGACCATCGGCAACTACGCACTGATCGACCAGGCCGACATGAAAACCATCCGCGGCGAGAACGACGTGCAGGTCCACCGCTGGATGGTCAACAGCGATCCGCCCCCGACGTACGCCAAGGCCGCCGACTTCAAGGGCGGAAAGTGCGACCGCTGGCAGCTGCTGCGCTACACCCCGCCCTCGGTCATCCGCCTTTGGTCTGGCGCGGCGCCGCATGGCCAGAACGCGCGCGACAAGATTGCGAAGCACGGCGCGCCCGAAGGCGCCAAGCTCGGCGGCATCGGCCTGGTCAACCTCAACCTCATCACGCCCGAGACCGAGACCTCGACCCATTACTTCTGGGCGCAGGGCCAGGACAAGGCGCCGCAGGACCAGGCGATGTCCGATATGGTGTTCGGCCAGATCGAGCTGGCGTTCAAGCAGGACTGGGCGCTCTTCGAGCAGCAGCAGATGCGCACCAACCAGAGCCCGGACGCGCCGCGCATCAGCGTCGGCGGCGATGCCGGCGGGGTACATTCGATCAACCTGCTCAACAAGGCCATCGAGGCCGAGCAACAAGGCCTCCGGGCCGTCGCCTGAGGAGGGGGGACGGGGGAACCTGGGTAATTGGGGTCAGAGTCGAATTTCCGCACAATCCACCAACAATCTGGGGTCGAAGCAGAAATTCGACTCTGACCCCAATTACTAGCACAAATGTTCAAAACAACAATCGCAGGCAGCCTCCCCAAGCCCGAGTGGCTCGCCGAGACGCAGAAACTCTGGCCGCAGTGGAAATCCGAAGGCGCAGACCTCGCGGCAGCCAAGCGCGATGCGACGCTCCTCTGGCTCAAGGAGCAGGAGGACGCCGGCATCGACATCGTTTCGGACGGCGAGCAGTCGCGCCAGCACTTCGTCCACGGCTTCCTCGAGTTCGTCGAAGGCATCGATTTCGAGCACAAGGTCAAGATGGGCATCCGCAACAATCGCTACGACGCGATGGTGCCCAAGGTGGTCGGCCCGCTGAAGCTCAAGGGCCGCGTGCACAAGGTCGAGGCCGGCATCGCCCGCGCGCATACGAAGAAGAAGCTCAAGATCACGATGCCCGGGCCGATGACCATCGTCGACACGATCGCGGACGAGTACTACGGCGACCGCGTCAAGATGGCGATGGCCTTCGCGGACCTGCTCAACCAGGAGGCGAAAGCGCTGGTCAGGGACGGCGTCGACGTGATCCAGTTCGACGAGCCGGCATTCAACGTCTACATGAGCGAGGTGAACGTCTGGGGCGTGAAAGCGCTTGAGCGCGCAGCCAGGGGGCTCAAGTGCAAGACCGCCGTGCACATCTGCTACGGCTACGGCATCAAGGCCAACACCGACTGGAAGGAAACGCTC
>JANMDK010000103.1:0-2266 GCA_031376265.1 Pseudomonadota bacterium | reverse complement strand
GCAGCCCGAAGGTGGAGTTGATCTGCTTGATCCGCGGTGTGTCGGCGGCTTCCTGGTTGGCCGCCGAGATGCGCGCGACGATGTCCCGCGAGAGCCCCGCCGGGCCGAACATCCCGATCCAGCCTTCGATCAGGAAGATAGGGTCCCTGAAGCCCTGCTCGTAGAAGGTGGGCACGTCCGGCAGGCGCGAAGAGCGGGTCATCGTGGGCACCGCGATCGGGCGAACACGCCCCGATTGCAGGTGCGCGCCCATAGCGGGAATGCTGCCGATGGCCGAGGTGATCTGGCCGGAGGCGAGGTCGGCCCACATCGGCGCCTCGCCCTTGTAGTGCACCGCCTCGATCTGCGTGCCGTAGAGCTTGTTGAGCTGTTGCGCGACCATGTGCGGGTACGAGCCCGGCGAATAGTTGCCCATCGTGACGCGCTCGCGCTTCGCGAGCTCGATGAACTCCTTGATGGTGTTCGCCTTGACGCCCGTGGCAACGGCAAGCGGCAGGTGCCCCGCGTGAAACCCGGACACGTAGGTGAAATCCTTGTCCGGGTCGTACGGCATCTTTTTGTAGAGGACGCGGTTCTGGTTGATCGCGCCGGTGATCGTGAAGAGAAAGGTGTAGCCGTCCGGCGCGGCCTTGGCGACTTCGGCCGCCGCGATCATCGAGCCGGCGCCCGGCTTGTTCTCGACCACGACGCTCTGTCCGATCCTTTGCGCCAGCTGCTCGCCATAGGCACGGGCGAGGATGTCGGTGAGCCCGCCGGCCGGGAAACCGACGATCACCCGGACCGGCTTTACCGGCCAGGCTTGCGCGCTCGCCTGCCAGGGCAATGCCGCCATGGCTCCCATTCCCGCCGCTGCGCGCAGTAGCCTGCGTCGAATTCTGTTCATTGCGGTTCCTCCTTTTTCAGTCCTGTCCAGTTGCCTGCGTGGGGCCGATCATCAGTCTTAAATAGGAGCGGTGCGAATTCATTTGCTGTGACGCGAAGCCGGGCGGGCGCGATAAGTCGCGGGGGCTTGCCGGGCTACGGCATGCGCGCCGTCTCCGACATCGCTCCACGGCCGTATTTTCGCGAGAACCTTTCCAAGAGCATCCTTGGCGATTTCGCTGTCGTGGCGGATTTGCCCGCGCAGCCAATAGCCGTCCGAGAGGCCGAAGAACCGGCACAGGCGAAGATCCGTATCGGCGGTGATCGCCCGTCTTCCGGATACGATATCGCTGATGCGCTGGGCCGGCACGCCGATTTCCTTGGCCAGCCGGTACTGCGAAATGCCCATCGGCTTCAGGAATTCTTCCGCCAGGATTTCGCCTGGGGTAATGGGAGCCAGTTTTCGCATTGCTACTCTCGCTTAGTGGTAGTCGACGATTTCCACGTCCTCCGCGCCGGCTTTCGTCCAGCGAAAACAGGCGCGAAACTGATCGTTGATGCGGATGCTGTGCTGCCCTGACCGGTCGCCCTTCAATGCCTCCAGACGGTTGCCGGGTGGAATCCGCAAGTCTTCGAGGCCTCCGGCCTGGTTCAACTGCTCAAGCTTGCGGCGTGCGGCGGCTTCGATATTTGCGAAACGCGGGACTCGATCGCGGTTGAACAGGGCTTCAGTGTCTTTACACCTGAAGGACTTGATCATGCTCGATAGTCATGCGATACGTGATTATTGTCAAGCACCCCTGGCGAGCAGAAAAGCGCCTGCCATTCTTACGCCGCGCTACTTTTCCCCCAGGCCTTCCAATATCCCTTTGAGATATCCAAAAGCTCGCGCGGCGGCACCAGGCCCGTCCGGGACGTAATCGAATGGCTCGACCGCGATGTCCCCGCCGTACCCGTGTCTCAACAACGCGGCCAGTAGCGGCGCGAACTTGTCCTCCCCCTGCCCCGGTCCCTGGCGGTTCCGGTCGTTGACCTGAACATGCGCGATCACGCCCTGCGGCAGCCAGCGCTCGGCAAGTTCCGCGAGCGAATCCTTCTCCATGCGGCCGGCCGAGCTGCAGTCGAGCATGCTCTTGAGCGCGGGGTTGCCGATGGCCGCCACGATCTCCGAGGCTTCCTCCAGCGTATTGACCAGCGGCGTCTGCTCGGAAGACAGCGGCTCGACGCAATAGACGACGCCGGCCTTCTGCGCCCGCTCGCCCACGGCAGACCAGCACGCCTGCGCCCTCGCGAGCGCGGCATCGCGCGTATCACCCGCGTCGATGCGCCGCTGGCCGGGCGAGCCGTGCACCAGGTATCTCCCCCCGAGTGCCGCGCACAAATCCACTAGAGAGAACATCACGTC
>JANMDK010000092.1:0-18232 GCA_031376265.1 Pseudomonadota bacterium | reverse complement strand
CCGAAATAGGAAAATAGGCGGTCATCCCGCTCGGCCATGCGCGCGTTCATCAATCTCACTCACAGTGGAGGTGAACGGCATGAACCAGAACGTGATGAATCAAAGCCTGGCTCTCGAAGTCGTAAGGTCCCTTGCCAACGGCGTGGACCCGGACACCGGCGAAGTCTTCTCCGCCGAAAGCCCCTACCAGCGCCCGCAGACCGTGCGCGCATTGTTCGTCGCCGCGCAGGCGCTCGAGTTGCGCGAGCGCACCGAGAAACGGCGCGAAACCCTGCCGGCCAAAACCGGCGCCCCGTGGACCGAAGACGAGGACCGCACGCTGCTCGCCGGGTTCGATGCCGGCCGCGCGATTGCCGAGCTCGCGCTCGAGCACCAGCGCACGCAGCACGGCGTGCGCTCGCGGTTGCTTAAATATGGGCGGCTCACCGCCTAGCGATTCCTTCAGCAGCGCGCTCTGCAACAGGCGCTTTCGCCGTGCGGGTGACGATCCGCACGGCTTTTCCTTTACCGTTTGAATTAAAATCAGTGGATTCCGCCTTCCACCGGCAATCCAATGAAAAGCGCAGAAATCCGCACGAGCTTCCTCGACTATTTCAAGTCCAAGGGCCACACGATTGTGGCCTCGTCCTCGCTCGTGCCCGGCAACGACCCGACCCTGCTCTTCGTCAACTCGGGCATGGTGCAGTTCAAGGACGTCTTCCTCGGCAAGGACAAGCGCGCCTATTCGCGCGCGACTACCTCGCAACGCAGCGTGCGCGCCGGCGGCAAGCACAACGACCTCGAGAACGTCGGCTACACCGCGCGCCACCACACGTTCTTCGAAATGCTCGGCAATTTCTCTTTCGGCGATTACTTCAAGAAAGAGGCGATCCCCTTCGCCTGGGACCTGCTCACCAATGTCTACAAGCTCCCCAAGGACAAGCTCTGGGTCACCGTCTACCAGACCGACGACGAGGCCTACGACATCTGGGCCAGGGACATCGGCGTGCCCAAGGAGCGCATCGTGCGCATCGGCGACAAGCCGGGCGGGCAGAAATTCCAGTCGGACAACTTCTGGCAGATGGCCGACACCGGTCCCTGCGGCCCGTGCAGCGAGATCTTTTACGACCACGGCCCGGAAGTTGCGGGCGGCCCGCCTGGATCGCCGGACGCCGACGGCGACCGCTACATCGAGATCTGGAACCTCGTGTTCATGCAGTTCAACCGCGACGAAAAAGGCTTGATGCACCCGCTGCCCAAGCCCTCGGTGGACACGGGCATGGGCCTCGAGCGCGTTGCCGCGGTGCTGCAGGGCGTGCACTCGAACTACGAGATCGACCTTTTCCAGGACCTGATCCGCGCCGCTTCGCGTGAAACCGGCGCCAAGGACCTCAAGAATCCTTCGCTTAACGTGATTGCCGACCACATCCGCGCCTGCTCTTTCCTGATCGTCGACGGCGTGATCCCGGCGAGCGATGGTCGCGGCTATGTCCTGCGCCGGATCATCCGCCGCGCGATCCGCCACGGCTACAAGCTCGGCCAGAAGCAGCCTTTCTTCTACAAGCTGGTCGAAGACCTCGACAAGGCGATGGGGGCGGCCTATCCCGAGCTCACTGCCAACAAGGAGCGCGTCGCACAAGTACTCAGGACCGAGGAAGAGCGCTTCGCCGAAACGCTCGAGCACGGCATGGGCGTGCTCGAAGGCGCGCTGGCCGGCGAGTCGCCGATGCTCGACGGCGAGACGGTCTTCAAGCTCTACGACACTTTCGGCTTCCCGGTCGACCTCACGGCCGACATCGCGCGCGAGCGCGGCATCCAGATCGACTTCGCCGGCTTCGAGGCCGCGATGCAGGCGCAGCGCGAGCGCGCGCGCTCGGCGTCCCGCTTCTCGATGGGCGCGAGCCTCGACTACTCCGGCAACAAGACCGAATTCCACGGCTACGACACCCTCGCGTTGAAGGGCACGGTCATCGCCCTGTATCGCGACGGCAGCCAGGTGCAGGGCCTCGAGGCGGGCGAACCCGGCGTGGTGGTGCTCGACAAGACGCCGTTCTACGCCGAGTCCGGCGGCCAGGTCGGCGACCGCGGCGAGCTCTCCGCGCCCGGCGGCACGTTCACGGTCGAGGACACGCAAAAAATCCAGGCCGACGTGTTCGGCCACCACGGCACGGTCAAGGCCGGCACGATCAAGGTAGGCGACCAGGTATCGAGCCAAGTCGATGTCGAGTGCCGCTCGCGCGCTGCCTGGAACCATTCGGCAACCCACCTCATGCACGCGGCGCTGCGCGAAGTGCTCGGCAAGCACGTACAGCAGAAAGGCTCGCTGGTGGACTCGCAGAAGACGCGCTTCGACTTCTCGCACAACGAGCCGATGACCGAAGCGCAGATCCGCAAGGTCGAGGTCATCGTGAATCGCGAGATCCGCAAGAACAGCGAAGTCCTGGCTCGCACGATGAAGTACGACGATGCGATCAAGGCCGGCGCGATGGCGCTCTTCGGCGAGAAATACGGCGACGAAGTGCGCGTGCTCGGCATGGGCGAATTCTCGACCGAGCTTTGCGGCGGCACGCACGTGCAGCGCACCGGGGACATCGGCCTGTTCAAGATCGTGTCCGAAACCGGCGTGGCCGCGGGCATTCGCCGCGTCGAGGCGGTGACCGGCGAAGGCGCGCTGGCGTTGGTGCAGGAGCAGGAGGCGCGTCTCGTCGAGGCGGCTTCCGCTGTCAAGGCGCAGCCGCAGGAACTCACGGCGCGCATCGGCCAGATCCTCGACAACGTCAAGGCGCTCGAGCGCGAGCTCGCGAAGCTCAAGTCGAAGCTCGCCACCTCGCAGGGCGACGACCTCGCTTCGCAGGCGGTGGATGTCAAAGGCGCAAAAGTGTTGGCGGCGACCATGGAGGGCGCGGATGCCAAGGCGCTGCGCGAGACGCTGGACCAGCTCAAGGGCAAGCTCAAGTCGGCGGCGATCGTCCTCTGCGCCGTGGCCGACGGGCGCGTGTCGCTGATCGCCGGCGTGACGCCGGACCTGGTCGGCAAGGTCAAGGCGGGCGACCTGGTCAACTACGTCGCCCAGCAGGTCGGGGGCAAGGGCGGCGGGCGTCCCGACATGGCGCAAGCCGGCGGGACAGATCCTTCGAAGCTCGGCGGCGCCCTGGAATCGGTCGGAGCCTGGGTGGAACAGCGGCTCTGATCCCGGCGATCGAAAGGAAATCACCGATGAAATTTCGCACACTGATCCTTGCGCTCGTGGCGATCCCGGTGGCCGCGCTCGCGCATCACGGCTGGAGCGAGTACGACTCGGACAAGCTGATCAAGCTCACGGGCAGAATCAGCGAATCCGGCTACGAACACCCGCACGGCTACGTCAAGCTGGTGACCCCGGGCAAGACCTGGCAGGCAGTGCTTGCGCCGCCTTCGCGCATGGAAGCGCGCGGCCTGGCCAACGACGCGATCAAGGTCGGCGCGACGGTGACCGTCGAGGGCTACGCCAACCGCAACAAGCCCGGGGAAATGCGCGCCGAGCGGATCACCGCCGGCGGCAAGACTGTTGAATTGAGGTAGCCCCGCCCATGGCGCCGATGGGAGTCCTCGAATCCACGGCGCTGGGCCTGGCGATGCGCAAGTCGACCTGGCTGTATCCGGCGGTCGAGACCACGCACCTCATCGGCCTTGCAATCCTCGTCGGCTCGATCGCGGTGCTGGACCTGAGGCTCATGGGGTTTTCGCGCGGCCTGTCGGTCCGCAAGCTTGCGAGCCACACGCTGCCTTGGACGGTGGGCAGCTCCTTCCTGATCCTGCCGAGCGGGCTGATGATGTTCGCGGCGCACGCGACCGACTTCGTTTCCAACCCGGTGTTCGCGCTGAAGATCTGCCTGATCATGGCCGCGGTCACCAATGCGGCCCTCTTTCACGTCACGATTTTTCGCGGCGCCGCCGCATGGGACGTCGACGTGATGCCACCGACGGCAGCGCGCGCTTCCGCGGCGCTATCGCTACTGCTGTGGCTGTCGGTAATCGCGTGCGGGCGGCTTTTGGCCTACACGTAGGAAAAGAAGGAGGAGGCTCCGCCCCCCCTTCTCAGGTCTCCCCCGACCCTAGAAACCTATCCGCTGCCGCTTGGCGGCGCGGTTCTCCTGCACGTCGTCCGGCGTGATCTCGGCGCGGCCGGCGAGCTTGGCGTTGCCGAAGCCCGACTGGATCACGCGGCGCATCTCCCGCGGGCCGTAGCTGGAGAGTTTTTCGAGCAGCAGGGCCGAGGGCGCTTCGGGAAATGCCTTTCCCCAGTCGTGCCCGTTGCGGATCTCGCGGTAGATCGAAAGCGCGATGCGTGCAGCGCCCTTGGCATCCGGCGGCTCGATCTCGTAGACGTTCATGCGGTTGAGGATCGGGTCCGGGATGCGCCCGGCCTCGTTGGCGGTGGCGATCCACACCGCGCCGGAGGCGTCGATCGGCACCTCGACGAACTCGTCGACGAAGCGCGAGGCGGTGTCCGATTCGAGCAGTTCGTAGAGGGCGCCGAGCGGGTCGTAGTGGCCGTCGGCGGAGGCCTTGTCGATCTCGTCGACGACCATGACCGGGTTGGCGTAGTCCCCGTGCATGAAGGTGTCGAACACCTTGCCGGGCTTGGCATTCTTCCACTGGGACGAGGAGCCCGAAAGCACCCAGCCCGCGGTGAGCGAGCTCAGCGGCACGAAGCCGTAGCCGGTGCCGAGCATCTGCGCCACGCGGCGCGCGAAGTGCGTCTTGCCGATGCCGGGCTCGCCGAGCAGCAGCATCGGCGGCAGCTCGATGGAGTCCTCCGAATCGATGCAGAGCACCAGGTGTTTGCGGATGTCCTCGAGCACCTCGGCGAAATTCGGCAGCTCCTCGAAGAGGTCGTCCATCGCGGGCATGACCGAGGGCTTCACCGTGAACCGGGTGCCGCCGAGCTTGACCATCTTCTCGTAGAGGGCGCGCAGCGATTCGTTCGCGCTCAATGGCAGCTGGTGGAGCGCCTTGTCGACGAAGGGGACGTTGTAGACGTCCTTGAACCCGGCGATGGGGAGTACCTGAGCGCCCGTGTCAGACACGGCTGCAGGATTAGCGACGGTTGCCGACATGTTGTTATCTCCTTCGTTTGTGCGACGGGAACAACGCGCTGTGCAAAAAGTAGCACGGCACTTCATGCGTAGCAATACTCAAGCCATATAACGGTTATCGACGGTGGACGGATGACCTTGAGCACGAATTGGGTTGGCAGTCAGCAATCGCGAGTGCCAGCCTCGTTATATATTTCACGCTTCCGCTTCGAGGAGAGCGCATGTCTGCCGCTTCTACGTTCCGTACTGAAATCACGCCCGGCGTGCTCAATGCGAAAGGGCCCGGCCACCTGCCCGGGCTCATCGGCATCGAGATCCTTTCGGTGCGCGCCGAGGGATTGGAAAGCCGCGTAGTGGTGCGCAAGGAGCTCTTCGCGCCCAATGGGTACCTGCATGCGGCGACGGTCGTTGCGCTTGCCGACACGAGCTGCGGCTACGGTTGCACCTCGCACCTGCCGCCCGGCGCGAGCGGCTTCACGACGGTCGAGCTCAAGAGCAACCATGTAGGGACCGCGCGCGACGGCAGTATTTTTTGCAGGGCGACGCCGGTGCACTTGGGCCGCACCACGCAGGTGTGGGACGCCGTGGTCACGTCAGAAGGCACTGACAGGACCATCGCCTTGTTTCGTTGCACGCAGATGATCCTATGGCCGAAACAAGACTGAGCCTGCGGGCGCCATGGCCGGCCCATTTGCCAAGCACCCGCGGTTCATGCTTGAATCCCGTCCCATGAGCTACCGGTTTTATGCGTTCTTCCACTTTTTCTCCCGCCTGGCGGCGGAGGGGACCGGCTAAGCTCAAGCCTAATTCTCCTAACGAACCGCCAGCGCAGGAATGCCTGGCGGTTTTTGTTTTTTGGAGAGGGGGATGACCCCTCCTCTCAGACCCCGAGACCAACATGACAACGCCCGCTGACAACTACCAACCCCCCGTGCCCGCGGACAAGACTTCGCTCACCGACGACGAACGCATCGAGAAGATCGTGCCGCTGCCGCCCCCCGAGAACCTGATCAAGTTCTTCCCGATCCAGCACACGCCGGTCGAGAAGCTGATCTCGGATACGCGCCGCAAGGTGAGCGAGATCCTGGCCGGCAAGTCCGACCGGCTGATCGTCATCGTCGGGCCCTGCTCGATCCACGACCCGTCGGCGGCGGTCGCCTACGCCGAAAAGCTGAAGGCAGAACGCGAGAAGCATGCCGGCGACCTCGAAGTCCTGATGCGCGTGTATTTCGAAAAGCCGCGCACCACGGTCGGTTGGAAGGGCCTCATCAACGACCCGTACATGAACGGCAGCTTCCGCATCAACGAGGGCCTGCGCATTGAGAGGGACCTGCTGGTGCGCATCAACCAGGCCGGCGTGCCCGCGGGCTGCGAATTCCTCGACGTGATCTCGCCGCAGTACATCGGGGACCTGGTGTCGTGGGGCGCGATCGGGGCGCGCACCACCGAATCGCAGGTGCACAGGGAACTGGCTTCCGGGCTCTCGGCCGCGGTGGGTTTCAAGAACGGCACCGACGGCAACGTCAAGATCGCGGTCGACGCGATCCTCGCGGCGCGCCAGAAGCACCACTTCCTCTCGGTGCACAAGAGCGGCCAGGTCGCCATCGTGGAAACGCGCGGCAACGAGGACTGCCACATCATCCTGCGCGGCGGCAAGACGCCGAACTTCGACGCGGCCAGCGTGCAGGCCGCCTGCCAGGAGCTGAAGAAATCCAAGCTGCCGGAGCGGCTGATGGTCGATTTCTCGCACGCCAACAGCTCGAAGGATTTCAAGAAGCAGATGAACGTCGCGAACGACATCGCCGGCCAGGTCTCTTCCGGCGAGCAGCGCATCGTCGGGATCATGGCCGAGTCGAACCTTGTCGAGGGCAAGCAGGAGTTCGTGCCCGGCAAGCCGCTCACCTACGGCCAGAGTGTCACCGACGCGTGCCTCGGCTGGGACGACACCACACGCATGCTCGAGATGCTTTCCAGCGCGGTCCGTTCGCGCCGGAAGGCCGTCCGCGCCTGAGAAACTGGTAGCCTCGCGGGCAGCATGAGCCTGCCCATCGAGACCTTCGCGCTCGCGGCCCTGATCGTCCTGGCCGCCTACGTGATCTTCGGCCTGACCGGCTTCGGCTCGACCGTTGTCGCGGTGCCGCTGCTCGCGCTGCTGCTTCCGCTCAAGTTCGCGGTGCCCCTCATGATGATGCTCGACCTCGCGGCGACGATCGTGCTCTGGTCGACGCTGAAGAAGGGCATCCGCTTCGACGAGGTCGCGTGGCTGGTGCCCTTCATCCTCATCGGCATGGCGCTCGGCCTGACCCTTTTGATCCGGGTTCCCGAAGGGCCGCTGCTGCTGGGTCTTGGCGGATTCGTGCTCCTGTATGCCGCCTACGGCCTGATGCGGCGCGGCGTGCCGATCGTGATGCGCCGGGCGTGGAGCGTGCCGGTCGGCGTCATTGGCGGCGCCCTTTCGGCGCTGTTCGGCACCGGCGGGGTGATCTTCGCGATGTACTTCACCGGCCGCATCCGCGAAAAGGACGCGCTGCGGGCCACCAACGCGTCGATGATCATGTTCTCTGCGCTGGTACGCGTGGTGCTTTTCGGGATCAGCGGCCTCCTGATGCAGGACAGCCTGCTCGTCTGCTCGGCCCTTCTGGTGCCGGCCATGCTCGGCGGGTTCTACATCGGCAACCGGCTGCATTCGGTGGTCAGGCCGCAGAGCGTGGTCGTGGCCGTCTACTCGGTGCTGGTCGTCGCCGGCGTTTCGCTCCTGGTCAGGGGGAACGCGTGAGGTCGGCGACGGAAATCGACGCCGTCGCGGCCCGCCGGTGGTTCCTCGGCACGCTGCTGGCAACGCTGGTCTTCCGCCTCTGGCTTTCGGCCGTCACGCCGCTGACCGGGGACGAGGCCTATTTCCTCGTCTGGGGCCAGCAACCGGCGATCGGCTACTACGACCATCCGCCGATGATCGGCTGGCTGCTTGCGCTGCTCGCGCCGCTCTCCCTGCAGGAGTGGTTCCTGCGCCTGCCTTCGGTGTTGCTGCCGGCGGCGCTCGCTTTCGGCACTCGTTGGACGTTGGTGCGCTGGTTTGGCGTCGCGCAGCCTTCCTCCGATCTGGCCGCCGTTCTCGTGCTGCTGGTGCCGATGAACGTCTGGAACGTCCTGGTCACCACGGACACGCCGCTGATCCTGTTTTCGTTCGCCGCGATCGTGGTGTTCGCCCGCGCCGCGCAGCGGCAGTGGATGGCCGGGTTTTTCCTCGCCGGGGTGTTCCTCGGCCTCGCCTTCCTCTCCAAGTATTTCGCCGTCCTGCTCGGGTTGGGCATGATCGCCTGGGCTTTCGTGCGGCGCGGCGGCGGCGCGCGCTGGTCGGCGCTCGGCCTCGTGTTCCTGGGCGCCTTGCCGGCCGGCCTGGTCAACCTCTACTGGAACTTCGAGGCGTGCTGGTCGAACGTGATGTTCAACGCGATCAACCGGCATGAAGGCGCTGGGTTGGGCTGGACGAACCCGCTGCTCTTCATTGCGTCCCTGGCTTATCTCGCGGCCCCATTGCTCTGGTACGCGGTGAGGGAGCGGCGGGCGCTGTCGGGGACGCTGGCCGACCCGGGCGTTCGCGCGCTGGTGTTCGCATGGATTGTGCCCTTCCTGGTGTTCGCCGCCCTGTCGCCGCTGAAGAAGATCGGCCTGCATTGGCTGCTTTCGTTCATCCCGCCGCTGGTGCTGACGCTAGCGATTGCGCTGCCCGCCGGGAAGCTCGTCAGGTGCGCGAAATTCTTCGCGGCGTTTGCCGTCGTGCATGCGCTAGTCGCGGTGGTGGCTGCGGCGCTGCCGCTGGAGACCTGGAAGTCCAACCGCCTATATTCGCGCCTCGTGCTGCAGTTCCGCACGCTGCAGGTGGTGGAGAAGCTCGCGCCTTATAAAGACTACGCGCTCGCTACCGACAACTACACGCTCTCGTCGATCTTTTCCTACTACGCGGGGCAGTATTTCTTCGTGTTCGGGGCCGGCACCTCGCATGCGCGCCATGACGACATCGTCACCGACGTGCGCCGCTTCGAAGGCAAGAACATTCTCATTATCCGGCGCGACCCGCCGCCGGAGCAGGACTACCGGCCCTATTTCAAGTCGGTCGAAGTCCGGCCCATCGAAGTCTCCGGCACCACCATCCACTTCGTGCTCGGCCAGGGATTCGACTACAAGGCCTACCGCGAAGGCATCCTCAAGCAGGTGCGCGACCGCTGGTACCGCATCCCGGCGGGGCTGCCGATCGGCCACTGCTACTACTGCGAAAAATATTTCGCCGGGGACTCGTGCGGGCGATGAAGCTGATGCCCTACGTGCGCCTGGCGCGTCCGCAGCAGTGGATCAAGAACGCTTTCGTGCTGCCCGGGCTGATCTTCGGCCATGCGCTCGGCGACGCCGACACGGTCGCGGCCGCCCTCACGGCGACTTTCGCCTTCTGCCTGATGTCGAGCGCGGTATACGCGATGAACGACGTGTTCGACCGGGAGCGCGACCGCGAGCACCCGGACAAGCGCCTGCGCCCGCTCGCTAGCGGCGAGATCGGCACGACCGGGGCGATCGTCTTCGGTTTCCTGCTCGGTTTGGCTGCGCTCGCGCTCGGCCTCGCCGCCGGGCCGGCGGTGGCGGTGATCCTCGCCGCCTACGCACTCATCAACCTCGGCTATTCGCTGGGCCTGAAGCGCGTGCCGGTGGTGGACGTCTTCATCATCGCTGCCGGGTTCATGCTGCGCATCCTCGCGGGCACGGTCGGCATCGGCATCGGGCCGTCGCGCTGGCTGCTGCTCTGCGGCCTGCTGGTCACGCTGTTCCTCGGATTCGCCAAGCGGCGCGCCGAGCTGCTGCGCCTGGCCGAGGACGCCGGCAAGCACCGGCCGGTGCTCGACTCGTACACCGAGTCTTTCCTGGACGGGGCGATCCTCGTTTGCGCCACCGGCATGCTGTTCGCGTACGGGTTCTATACCGTGGCGCCGGATACGCTCGCGCAGCACGGCACCGACCTGGTCCTCACGCTGCCTTTCGTGCTTTTCGGGACCTTCCGGTATCTCTTCCTGCTGCGGCACCGGGGCGGCGGCGGCGACCCTTCGAACGAGCTGCTCGACGATCGCTGGCTGCTCGGCTCGGCGGCCGGATGGGCTGCGACCGTAGTCTTGCTGATCGGCTAGAATGGCCCCAAGAACAGGCCCTTAGCCCACACTATGTCCGATCGCCCCCAGCAGCTTGCCCATCTCGATTTCCTCGGAGATGCGACCAAGTTTTCCGGGCAGATCCACGCGCTGATTCCCAAGTGCAACCTGCTCGAGAATTTCTCGCACGCCGAGGTGCGGCTGCTTTCCCACTTCATGGACGTCTACATGTGCGCGCAAGGCGCCGAGATCATCCACGAGGGCGAGGGTGGCGATTTCATGCTCATGATCATCGAGGGCCGCGTCGAGGTGATGAAGCGCGACCGCTGGAACACGCAGCAGGTGATCGCGGTGGTCGATGCCGGCAAAACGCTCGGCGAGATGTCGATGATCGACGGCGAGCCGCGCTTTGCGACCTGCGTGGCCGACGCGCCGACCATGATCGCGGTGCTCAACCGCGAGAACCTCGCCCGCATCATCGTCGAGCAGCCGATGCTGGGCGCCAAGATCCTCATGGAATTCGTGCTGATGCTCTCGCAGCGCCTGCGCGCCACCAGCAGCCGCCTCGTGGACGTACTGGACGAGCGCCTGCAGCAAGGCATGGTCGGGCCGCTGTAAGGATTCATCGGGCCCTGCGACCAACAGGAGCCCGTCCCGATATCGCGACCACAGAACAAGACAGGTAGCCGAGTGCACGCAACCCTTCCCCTGATCCAGCAGTTCGGCTTCCCGGCCCTTCGCCGGGGCCGGCTCGAGACCTTGCAGGTCAACCTCGGCTACAAGTGCAACCAGAGCTGCCTGCACTGCCATGTCAACGCCGGCCCCACGCGCACCGAGGTCATGTCGAGGGAAACCATCGCCGACGTGCTCGCCTTTCTTGCGGTGTCCGGCATCAAGGCGCTCGACCTCACCGGCGGTGCGCCGGAGCTCAACCCGCATTTCCGCGAACTGGTGTCGCGCGCCCGCGAACTCGGCGTGCGCGTGATCGACCGCTGCAACCTGACGATCCTCGAAGAGCCCGGTCATGAGGACCTCGCCGCCTTCCTCGCCGCGAACCAGGTGGAGGTCACCGCCTCCATGCCCTGCTACACCGAAGAGCTGGTCGACCGGCAGCGCGGCAAGGGCGTGTACGAAAAAAGCATCGCGGGCCTGCTGCGGCTCAATGCGCTCGGCTACGGCCGGCCAGGCTCGGGCCTCGTCCTCAACCTTGTCTACAACCCGCAGGGCCCCTCGCTGCCCCCGGGACAGGAAAAGCTCGAGGCCGACTACAAGCGCGAGCTCGGATCGCGCCACGGCGTGGTGTTCAATCATCTCTACACGCTGGCCAACATGCCGATCCAGCGGTTCGGCAGCACGCTGGTGTCCAAGGGCCAGTTCAACGACTACATGACCCTGCTCAAGGGCGCGCACCGCGACGAGAACCTCGACGGGGTCATGTGCCGCACGCTGATCTCGGTCGACTGGCGGGGCGCGGTGTACGACTGCGATTTCAACCAGATGCTCGGCCTGCCGCTCGTCGTTGCGGGCAAGCGCCGAGTGCAATTGTCTGACCTGATCGGCCGCGACCTCACCGGCAATCCCATTTCGGTGCGTGACCACTGCTACGGCTGCACCGCCGGGCAGGGCTCGTCCTGCGGCGGGGCGCTGGAGGGCGCAGTGGATGGCTAGCGGCCCGGGCCGGGCCTGCCCGGTCGCGTATCGCTATGGTGCCCGGGCGCTCGCAACCGCGCCGGCGGTCGAGTCCGAAACGCTTTACGTTGCCGGCGGCCTCTACGGCAACCCCTTCGCGCTCGAGGCCCTGCTGGAACTCGCAGCCCGCGAGCCCGGCGCGCGGGTCGTCTTCAACGGCGACTTCAACTGGTTCAACGTCGATGCGGCCGATTTCAGGCGCATCAATGAGGCCGTGCTGGCGCACGACGCGACGCGCGGCAATGTCGAGACCGAACTGGCCCAGCCAGCGCAGGGCGCCGGCTGCGGCTGCGGCTATCCGGAATGGGTGAATGATGCCGAAGTCGACCGCTCCAATCGCATCATGGAAAGGCTGCGCGCGACTGCGGCGGCGGAGCCCGCGTTAACTGCTCGGCTTGGCGCCTTGCCGATGTATGCGGTCGCTCGAGTCGGTGACACGCGTGTCGGCATCGTGCACGGCGACGCAGACTCGCTCTCCGGGTGGGGCTATTCGCAGGAGGCGCTGGCAACGCCCGCCGGGCTGGCCGCCGCCTCCGCGTCTTTTGAGGCCGCAAAGGTTTCGGTGATCGCCAGCAGCCACACCTGCCTGCCCGTGTTGCAGGCGCTGCCCGCGAATCGCGGCGAGGCCTTCCTCATCAATAACGGCGCGGCGGGGATGCCGAATTTCCGCGGCACGCAGCATGGAATCGTGACGCGCGTCTCGGTCCACGCGCCCGGAGCGGGAACGCTCTACGGCATCTCGCGGAAAGGCCTCCATGTGCATGCATTGCCGGTACGTTACGACGCCGCGGCCTGGCAGGCGCGCTTCCTGGCGCAGTGGCCGCCGGGATCTGACGCCTGGCTGTCGTACTACCGGCGCATTTGCAGCGGCCCTGCGTATTCGATCGGCGACGCCATGCGCGCCGCTCCGGCGCAGGCATTGGCAGCGGCCCTGTAAGATTCCGGCGCCCGGGCCGACCAAGCCCGCGGGGGGAACTATTCGATGAAGCTATCCAAGGTGCTGGTGTTTGCGGCGATCGCGATCGCGGCAATCGCATTCTTCGCGCTCGGCGGGCACAGGTACCTGACGTTCGACAGCGTCAAGAGCCAGCAGGCGACGATCGACGGCTGGTATTCGGCGCACCCGCTCGCCACCGCGCTGGGTTTCTTTGCCGCGTATGTCGCAGTTACCGCGCTTTCGTTTCCGGGCGCGGCGATCATGACGCTGGCGGCCGGCGCGATCTTCGGCCTCGTCTGGGGCACGCTGATCGTTTCCTTCGCCTCCTCGATCGGCGCGACGCTCGCCTTCCTTGCATCGCGCTTCCTGCTGCGCGACTGGGTGCAGCAAAAATTCGGCCAGCAGCTCAAGACGCTCAACGAAGGCGTCAAGCGCGAGGGCGCGCTCTACCTCTTCACCCTGCGGCTGATCCCGGTGGTGCCTTTCTTCGTGATCAACCTCGCGATGGGCCTCACGCCGATCGGCACCTGGACCTTCTACTGGGTCAGCCAGCTCGGCATGCTGGCCGGCACGCTGGTGTATGTGAATGCCGGCACCCAGCTCGCGCAGCTGCAGTCGCCCGCCGGGATCCTTTCGCCCGGCCTGCTCGGCGCTTTCGTGCTGCTCGGGATCTTTCCTTTCATCGCCTCCCGCGCCGTCGACTATTTCAAGCAGCGGCGCGTCTATGCGCGCTGGACGAAGCCGCGGTCGTTCGACCGCAACATGGTGGTGATCGGGGCGGGTTCGGGCGGCCTGGTCGCTGCGCTGATCGCCGCGGTGGTCAAGGCGAAAGTCACCCTGGTCGAGAAGCACCAGATGGGCGGGGACTGCCTGAACACCGGCTGCGTGCCCTCCAAGGCGCTCATCAAGACGGCGCGCGTGCTGACCCAGATCCGGCGCGCTAAGGACTACGGCCTCCGGAGCGCGACGGCCGAATTCGATTTCGCAGAGGTGATGGAGCGCGTGCAGCGCGTCGTCAGGACGATCGAGCCGCACGACTCGGTCGAGCGCTTTACCGGCCTTGGCGTCGAGTGCGTGATGGGCGAGGCAAAGATGGTTTCGCCCTGGGAAGTCGAGGTCCGCGAAGCCGGTGGCGGGACGAGGCGGCTCACGACGCGCTCGATCGTCATCGCGGCCGGCGCTTCGCCTTTCGTGCCGCCGATCCCCGGGCTGGACGCGATGGGCCACCTGACCTCGGACACGCTCTGGGGGCTGCGAAAGCTGCCGGCCCGGCTGGTGGTGCTTGGGGGCGGCCCGATCGGCTGCGAGCTCGCCCAGGCGTTCGCGCGCCTCGGCAGCAAGGTGACCCAGGTCGAGATGCTCCCGCGCATCATGGTGCGCGAGGACCCGGAGATCTCGGCCCTGGTGGAAGCGAAATTCCGCGCCGAAGGCATCGACGTGCTCACCGGGCACAAGGCGAAGGCCTTCCACCTCGAGGGCGCCACGAAAGTGCTCGTCTGCGAGCACGATGGCCGCGACGTGCGCATCGAATTCGACGAGGTGCTCGTTGCCGTCGGGCGTGCGCCCCGGGTGACCGGCTACGGGCTGGAGGAGCTCGGCATCCCGCTGAACAAGAACAAGACCGTGCAGACCAACGAATTCCTGCAAACCAGCTACCCGAACATCTATGCCTGCGGCGACGTGGCCGGGCCTTACCAGTTCACCCACACGGCGTCGCACCAGGCCTGGTATGCCTCGGTCAACTCGCTCTTCGGCGGATTGAAGAAATTCCGCGCCGACTATTCGGTGATCCCGTGGGCCACGTTTACCGACCCGGAGGTGGCGCGCGTCGGCCTCAACGAAACCGAGGCGAAGGAGCAGGGCATCGCCTGCGAGGTCTCGACCTACGGCATCGACGACCTCGACCGCGCGATCGCCGACGAGGTGGCGCACGGCTTCGTCAAGGTGCTCACCGTGCCCGGCAAGGACCGTATCCTCGGCGTGACCATCGTCGGCGAGCACGCCGGCGACCTGATCGCGGAATTCGTGATGGCGATGCGGCACGGGCTGGGACTTAACAAGATCCTCGGCACGATCCACATCTACCCGACGCTGGCCGAAGCCAACAAGTTCGCGGCCGGCGTCTGGAAAAAAGCGCACGCGCCGCAGGCTTTGCTCGGCTGGGTCGAGAAATTCCATACATGGAGGCGGGGATGATTTACAGGCTTGTCAGAAAACTGCTGTGGGTGATGCTTGGCGTGCTTGCGCCATCATTTGCGTTCGCGCAGGGCTTCGACCACAAGCCCTGGGACGCGCTGCTCAAGAAGCATGTCGTCTTAGTGCAGGGCGGCAAGGCCTCGCAGGTGCGCTACGCGGACTTCGCCAAGGACCGCCCGGCGCTCAAGGCCTACCTCGATTCGGTTTCCAAAATCACCGAGGCGCAGTTCAACGCGTGGCCGAGGCCTGAGCGCATGGCCTTCCTCATCAATGCCTACAATGCCTTCACGGTCGAAAAGATCCTCACCCGCTACCCGGGCCTCAAGTCGATCAAGGATTTCGGCACGGTGTTCGGCAACCCGTGGAAGGACAAATTCTTCATGCTGCTCGGTCGCGAGTCGTATCTCGACCAGCTCGAGCACGAGATGCTGCGCAAGCCCGGCGCGTACAACGAGCTTCGCGTGCACTACGCGCTCAACTGCGCATCGATCGGCTGCCCGATGCTGCGCGAGGAGGCCTACACGGCGGACAAGCTGGACGCGCAGCTCGAGGAGCAGGCGGTGCGCTTCCTTTCCGACCGCTCGCGCAACCGCTTCGAAGGCGGCAAGCTCGAGGTCTCGAAGATCTTCGACTGGTTCAAGGAGGACTTCGGCAGCCGCGAGCAGTATTTCGCCCGGTACGCGAAGCTCCTCGCCGATGGGCCCGAGGCGCAGAAGGCGGTGATGGAGGGCCGCGCGCCGCTTTCCTTCCTCGATTACGATTGGACCCTGAACGACGCAGCGAGGAAATAGCCTTCAGGCTCCGGCGATGCGGCTCTCGATCATCGTCCCGGCATTCAACGAGGCGGCCGGCATCGCGCCGGCCCTTGCCGCGCTGCAAGCCTTGCGGGCGCGCGGTCATGAAGTGATCGTGGCCGATGGCGGCAGCAGCGATTCGACCATCGATCTTTCCCGCCCGCTCGCGGACAGCGTGCTCGCCTCGCCCAAGGGACGCGCCACGCAGATGAATTCCGGCGCCCGGGCGGCAACCGGCGATGCGTTCGTTTTCCTGCATGCCGACACGCGCCTGCCGGAGCGCGCCGATGCGCTGATAGAAGCTGCGCTCGCCACGCACCCGTGGGGGCGCTTCGATGTGCGCATCGTTTCGGCTCACCCGATGCTGGCGGTGGTCGGCGCGATGATGAATGTGCGCTCTCGGATTACCGGCATCGCCACCGGCGACCAGGCGATCTTCGTCACCCGCACGGCGTTCGAAGCGGCCGGCGGCTTTCCGCGCATTGCCCTCATGGAAGACATCGCGCTCTCCACAAGCCTCAAGCGGATCGGGCGGCCTGCCTGCCTCGAAGAAAAAGTGTGGACCTCAGGCCGGCGCTGGGAGAAGAACGGCGTGCTCGCGACCATCGTGCTCATGTGGCGATTGCGGCTCGCCTGGTTCCTCGGCGCGAATCCCGAGCGGCTCGCCCGCATCTATGCGCGCAACGGCTGAGCGGTGCGCGACCCTTCGCCGTTGATCGTCGTCTTCGCCAAGGCGCCGCAGCCGGGCCGGGTGAAGACGCAGCTGGCGGCGAGAATCGGCGAGGTTGCCGCCGCGCGCCTGCATTCGCGCCTCGTCGAGCGCGCGCTCGTCACGGCGATCGCAGCGCGCTGCGGACGGGTCGAATTGCACGGCGCGCCCGCAGGCCATGGCGCACTACGCGTGCTTGCGAGACGGCATGGCGTCGCGCTGCGTTGCCAGGCGCGGGGCGACATCGGCAACCGCATGCAAGAGGCGTTCCGCCGCGGCCTTCGAAAGCACCACCGCATGATCCTCATCGGCAGCGATTGCCCGTCGCTGCGACGGGCCGACTTGCAGCGGGCCTCGCGCCTGCTGCGAAGCTGCGACGCGGTCATCGCGCCGGCCGAGGACGGTGGCTATCCGCTGATCGGGTTGTCCCGCACTTCGCCTGTCCTCTTCCAGGGGATCGACTGGAGCACTGCGTCGGTGATGAAGCAGACGCGTAAGGCGCTTACCGGGCTCGACTGGCGCTGGCGCGAGCTGCGCACGCTCTGGGACGTCGATCGCCCGGAGGACCTCGGGCGCCTGGAGGCCACCGGCCTGATGCGGAGGCGCGCTTGAATCCGCGCCGCCGCGCGATTCTGGCCGCGTTCGCCGCCTGTGCGTGGCGGCCTGTCCTCGCGCAGGGCGCGCGCATCGACGCCATGCGTTTCTCCGCGATGAAGCCGGGCGCGACGCTCCCAGCCGAACTCCAGCCGTGGGCGTTCGCCGGCGGGCCGCGGCCGACCCGCTATTCGCTGGTGGACGACGAAGGCGGCGTGGTGCTGCGCGCCGACGCGCAGGCCTCGGCATCGGGACTGGTGCGCGAGATGAGCGTGGACCCCCGCACTCACCCCACCTTCGCCTGGCGCTGGAAAGCCATGAACCTCGTCGAGCGGGGCGATCTCCGGCGCAAGGACGGCGACGATTTCGCGGCGCGCGTCTACCTCACCTTCGATCCCGACCCTTCGACGCTGTCGACCGGCGAGCGCATGCAGCTCTCGATCGCCCGCATGGTGCACGGGACGAAAGTGCCCGCGGCGGCCCTTTGCTACGTGTGGGACCGCAAGGCCTTGCGCGAGACCCTCGTGCCGAACGCCTTTACCGACCGCGTGCGCATGATCGTCGCCGAGAGCGGGAGCGCGCGCGTCGGGCAATGGGTCGAAGTGCGGCGCGACATCCTCAGGGACTATCGCCGAGCATTCGGCACCGAGGCGCCGCGCGTCACCAGCGTGATCGTCTCGAGCGACACCGACAACACCGGGGAGTCGATCGTCGCCTACTACGGCGATATATCATTCGGGCCCCCGTAACGCATTCCCGGAGCACTGCATGACCTTCGCCCGCATCCTCGCCGCCTCGCTCGTCCTCGCCTGCCTGCCGCACCCGGCGGCCGCGCAGATCGCGTCGGGCAAGGTGGTCCACATCGTCGTGCCTTTTGCCGCAGGCGGGGTGCAAGACATCCTCGCGCGCTCCATCAGCAACGAGCTCGGCCAGGCACTGGGCAACAACGTCATCGTCGAGAACCGGCCCGGCGCCGGCGGCACGATCGCGAATGCGATGGTCGCCAAGAGCGCGCCCGAAAGCTTCACCACCCGGGCCATCTTGTCGAAGTCCGCGCGCAGCAGCCGGTTGAATTCCTCGCTCGTCATCATTTGCGGCTCAATGCCCTGCTTGGCCAGCCGCTC
>JANMDK010000083.1:0-19071 GCA_031376265.1 Pseudomonadota bacterium | reverse complement strand
CACGGCGTGAACATCGGCGGCATGTCGGTCTCCGGCGTGCCGGTGAACCGCAAGGCTTACGGCGGCCTGCTGCTCGGCGGCACCGATCACCTGCGCCATACGCACGACCTTTCGGCGCGCGCGTTCGTGCGCGGCTGCTCGCCGACCGGGGCGGAACTGGCCGACGAGCTCGAGCAGCGCATCGTGCCGCTGCACGACGCGTCGAACATCGCCGCGGTCATCGTCGAGCCGGTTTCAGGCGCCGGTGGCGTGCTCGTGCCGCCGCAAGGCTACCTGCAGCGGTTGAGGGACATCTGCACGAAGCACGGCATCCTGCTGATCTTCGACGAGGTGATCTGCGGCTTCGGCCGGCTCGGCAAGCCTTTCGCTTCGCAGTACTTCGGGGTGACGCCGGACATGATCACGTTCGCAAAAGGCGTGACCTCCGGCAGCGTCCCGCTCGGCGGCGTGATCGTGAAGAAGGAGATCTACGACACCTTCATGAAATCGACCGGCGCGGGCGTGCAGTTTTTTCATGGCTACACGTATTCGGGCCATCCGCTTGCATGTGCCGCGGCGCTCGGCACGCTGGACACTTACGCGGAAGAAAACCTTTTCGATCGCCCGAACGAGCTGGCGAAGGCCTTCGAAGACGGCGTGCATTCGTTCAAGGGCGCGCCCCATGTGATCGACTGCCGCAACCTTGCGCTCATCGGCGCGGTCGAGCTTGCGCCGCGGGAAGGTGCCGCCGGTGCGCGCGGATTCGAGGTTTTCGAGAAATGCTGGGAGAAGGGCGTCTTCGTGCGCCCGGTGGGCGACAACATTGCCTTCTGCCCGCCGCTGATCTGCGAGAAGAAGCACCTGGACCAGATGTTCGGCACCGTGGCCGAGGTCTTGCGGACAGTCAGCTAACGGGTCAGAGCCAACCCGATTTCCTGAAGCGGAGCCACAGGTAGATGTCGATTCCGACCATCAGCGAGAGGGCGAACGGGTAGCCCCACACCCATTTGAGTTCGGGCATGTGCTCGAAATTCATGCCGTAGACGCCGGCCACCATCGTAGGCACCGCCACCAGCGCGGCATACGCCGCCAGACGCTTGGTCGTTTCGTTCTCGGCAAGCGTGATAAGCGACAGGTTAACCGAGGTCGCGGTGGTCACCATCTCGCGCGTTGAATCGATGTTCTGGTTGACGCGGATGAGATGGTCGTAAACATCGCGGAAATATTCGCTCATCCCCGCGCATACCTGCGGGACACGCCCCCCGAAGAGCTTGCCGATCGAGTCGAGCAGCGGCCCGGCCGCGTGCTTGAGCGTCATGAGCTTGCGCTTGAGGTCGTAGAGCGCTTCGATGTTCGCGCGCGTCGTCGTGGCGGCGGAGAAGATGCGCGACTCGATTTCCTCCAGCTCCGTCTCGAGCGAATCGAAGACCGGGGAGTACCGGTCGACGACCGCATCCATGAGCGCATACAGCACGTATCCGGAGCCGTGCCGCAGGAGCTCGGGCTCCCGCTCGCAGCGCGCGCGCACGTCCTGAAATCCCTTGAGGGTCCGGTTCCTCACCGAAAGCACGTAGTTTCGACCGACGAAGATGTCGACTTCGCCCACTTGCAGCTCTTCGCCGTTCATTTCCACGGTATGCAGCACCGCAAATAGCGAATCGCCGTACTCTTCGATCTTCGGGCGCTGGTGCCCGTGCTGGGCGTCCTCGACCGCGAGTTCGTGCAGGTCGAATTCCTCGCGCATCTGCTCGAGCTCGGCCGGCGTCGCATCCTTGAGCGCTACCCACACGAAGCAGTCCGGCCGGCTTACATAGGTACTGATGTCCTCGACAGGGATTTCGGCGAGCTTCTTGCCATCCTGATACGCGACGCAGTTGACCAGCATGGCCGGATGATAACGGTAAAATGTCCCCTTTTTTCGGACGCGACTCCATGCTGCAACTCTCCAAGCGCGCGCAGAACCTCGGCACCGAAAATGCCTTCGTCGTTCTCGCCGAAGTCAACAGCCTTGCCCGGACCGGCAAGGACATCATCTCGTTCTGCATAGGCCAGCCGGACTTCCCCGCACCGCTGCATGTGCAGGAAGCCGGCATCCGCGCGATCAGGGAAGGCAAGCATGGCTACACCCCGTCGGCCGGCATCGATCCGCTGAGGGAAGCCGCGGCGAAATACATGGCAGGCATGCGCGGCGGATTGCCGATCCGGCCCGAGGACGTGGTCGTCGGCGCCGGCGCAAAACCTTTCATCGCTTACGCAATCCTGTCGGTGACCGACTACGGTGTGGGCGACGAAGTGATCTATCCGAACCCGGGGTTCCCGATCTACGAGTCGCAGATCGTTGCGTGCGGCGCGAAGCCGGTGCCAATCAACCTCAAGGAATCGCGCAATTTTTCTTTCGATCCGACCGAGCTCGAAAGGCTGATCACGCCGAAGACGAAATTGCTGATCCTCAACTACCCGCACAACCCGACCGGCGGCTTGTTGACGAAGGCCGAGCTCGGGCAGATCGCCGCGATCTTGAAGAAGCATCCGCAGGTCTGGGTGTATGCCGACGAAATCTATTCGCGCCTCACCTTCGACGGCACGTTTTTCTCGATCGCGCAGGTCCCCGGCATGTACGAGCGCACGATCATCTCGGACGGCGCCTCCAAGACCTGGGCGATGACCGGCTGGAGGATCGGGTTCATTTCCAATCCGACGCTTTCACCGGTGTTCACCCGCTGGGTGACGAATACCGACTCGTGCGCTTCGCAGATTTCGCAGTGGGCCGCGGTCGAGGCGATCAACGGCCCGCAGGATGCCGCCGAGATGATGAAGCAAAGTTTCCTCGCCCGGCGGGACCTCATCGTTGGCTTGCTCAACAAAGTGCCCGGGGTCAAGTGCCAGACGCCGGGGGGCGCGTTCTATGCGTGGCCGAACGTCACCGAAGCCTGCAGCATGATCGGGGCGAAGGACTCCGAGGAGTTCCGCAAGCGCCTCCTCCACGAGGCCGGCGTGGCGGTGCTTGCAGATATCCACTTTGGATCGCGCGTGCCTGGCGAAGGCCAGCATGTGCGCTTCTCGTATGCCGCGTCGAACGAAATGATCGAGAAAGGCGTGGCCCGCATGGCGGAATTCATCCGGAAGAACACCGCCAAGGCGGCATGAGCGGGGAGTGGAAGCCGCCGTCGGTCACCGTCGCGGCGGTGATCGAGCAGGACGGCCGCTACCTTGTTGTCGAAGAGAACTACGACGGCGCGCGCGTGCTGAACCAGCCGGCCGGGCACCTCGATCCAGGCGAAAGCCTCGTCGCGGCCTGCGCGCGGGAGGTTCTCGAGGAGACCGCCCATCGCTTCACGCCCGAATCGCTGGTCGGCATCTATCGCTGGTATTACGCGCCGCGCGACGTCACATTCATCCGCTTCACATTTGCAGGGCGGCTCGACGGGGTGGAGCAGGGGCGTGTCCTGGACAAGGAAATCGTCGCGGCACATTGGTATACGCGTGAAGAGCTGGCCGCCCGCGAGTCGATGCATCGCACGCCGCTGGTCCTGGCCTGCATCGACGACTACCTCGCCGGGAAGCGATTCCCGCTGGAGGTCTTTGCCAGCGGATATGCGTGATGGGCGAGCGCGTCGTCGTCGGCCTGTCCGGCGGAGTCGATTCGTCGGTCGCAGCACTCCTGCTCAAGCGCCAGGGTTACGACGTCGTCGGCCTTTTCATGAAGAACTGGGAAGACGATGACGACGACGAGTACTGCTCCACCCGGCAGGACCTGATCGATGCCGCTTCGGCGGCCGACGTGATCGGGATAGAGCTCGAGGCGGTGAATTTCGCCGCCGAATACAAGGACCGCGTCTTCGCCGATTTCCTGCGCGAGTACTCTGCCGGACGCACTCCTAACCCGGATGTGCTTTGCAACGCCGAAATCAAGTTCAAGGCCTTCCTCGACCACGCCATGGACCTTGGCGCCTCGCGCATCGCCACGGGCCATTACGCGCAGGTGCGCGAAACGGTCGTCGACCGCGAGGAAGGCGTCAGCAAATTCGAGCTCCTGCGAGGTGCGGATCCCACCAAGGACCAGAGCTATTTCCTGCACAGGCTGGTCCAGTCGCAGCTCTCGCGCGTGCTGTTCCCGGTCGGCCACCTGGAAAAGAAGGAGGTCCGGCGCATCGCCGCCGAGGCCCGCCTGCCGAACCACGACAAGAAGGACTCCACCGGCATCTGCTTCATCGGCGAGCGCCCGTTCCGCGAGTTCCTCAATCGCTACCTGCCGAGGGAGCCCGGCCCGATCCGGACCCCGGACGGGAAGGCGATCGGCCAGCATATCGGCCTCGCGTTCTATACGATCGGCCAGCGCAAGGGCATCGGCATCGGCGGCAAGAAAGGGGGCGACGGCAACGCGTGGTATGTCGCAGGCAAGGATCCCGCCGAGAACACGCTGGTCGTGGTGCAGGGCCATGACGATCCCCTGCTGCTCAGGCGGCGGCTTTCCGCGGTGGACTCGTCCTGGGTCAGCGGGGACCTGCCCGAAGAGGGCTCGGTGCACACCGCCAAGAGCCGATACCGCCAGGCGGATTCGACCTGCCAGCTGACGCGCGTCGAAGATGACGAGCTGTCCCTCGAATTCTCCGAGCCGCACTGGGCGGTGACGCCCGGGCAGTCGGTCGTCGTTTACGACGGCGAGGTCTGCCTCGGCGGGGGGGTCATCGCGTAACCGTCGCTACCAGATGATGCGCTGGTTGACGAGGGCGCTCTTGATGAACCGCGCGATCGGAACCACGCCCAGCATCGAGTAACCGAGCAGGTTGGCGCGGAAGACCACCGTGCGGATCTTTTCTTCCGGGATGGACTTGAGCAGCAGGGTTCCGACCAGGGTCTCCGACCAGGCCGAAAGGAAGAAGCAGGGCACCAGCGCGACCAGGACGGCGATATCGCCTTCGCCTGCATTCGGCTCGGCCACCACATCGAGGTACCCCAGCACCCAGCCGGCGCCAAATACGGCCAGCGAGCAGAGCAGCGCTGAAGCCAGGTTGGCAAGGAGGGAAACCGTGGCGGCGCGGCCGGGTGCAAGCGCAAGGCCGCGCTTGAGCTCCCAGGCTTCCACTGCCGCGACCGGCAGCAGGAGCAGCCAGGCGTAAACCGCGAAATTGACGAAAAGCAGCGTGCCTTCGTTCACGCTGCGCGGCCCTGGGACTTACGCCTTGGGCACCGTGTCGGCGAAGGCCGGGCGCTCGGACAGCTTGTCGAAATGCCGCGCGAGGTTGGGATACGTGCCGCGCCAGTCGATCTGCGGGAAGCGGAAAGCCAGCCAGCCGAGCGTGCAACCGGTGGCGATATCCGCGAGCGTGAACCCGTTGCCGTGGCACCACGGCTTCTCGGCCAGTTCGCTGGCCATTTCGACCAGCCCCCGCTCGAGCTTGCCTGTCTGGCGCGCGATCCACGCCTCGCTCTGCAATTTCTTGTCGCGGGCCTGCTCGTAGCGGATCAGGATGCCCGCATCGATGACGCCGTCGGCCAGCGCTTCCCAGCGCCTGACCGCGATGCGGTCGCGATTCTCTTCGGGAATCAGCCGGCCCTTGGGCGACACGGTGTCGAGGAACTCGGCGATGACGCGCGAATCGTAAAGCGTGCTGCCGTCGTCGAGCACGAGCACCGGCACCTTGCCGAGCGGGTTGTGCGCAGGCACCGGGCTGTCGGCCGCCATGACGTCGACGAGGTCGAAAGTGCATTCGACGCGCTTTTCGGCGAGCACGATGCGGACCTTTCGAGTAAACGGACTCGGGACCGAGCCAAGCAGTTTCATGGGGGAGTTTTTTCCGGAAGGATTTGCGCCTCGATTATAACATTCGGGTCCGGCGGCCCTTGGGTCCAGCGGCCGTGGCGCCGAAGTTATAATGCCGAGTCAAAAAAACGCCGTCCGCGTCTCCGATGCCGGCTCTGCCCAGATGACGCAACTCGATGCACTGTCCCCCCTCGACGGCCGCTACGCGAAATCCGTGGACGCGCTGCGCAGGTATTTCAGCGAGGCTGCGCTGATCCGCTACCGCGTGAGGATCGAGATCGAATGGCTCAAGGCGCTGGCCGCCGAGCCGGCGATCGCGGAACTGAAGCCGTTCGGCGCAAAGACGGTCGCCGCGCTCGACAAGCTCGTCGAAGGTTTTTCGGCCAGGGACGCGGAGCACATCAAGAACATCGAGGCCGAGACGAACCACGACGTCAAGGCGATCGAGTACTGGCTCAAAGGCCGGCTCGGCGGGAACAAGGAAGTCGAGCGCGGGCTTGAGTTCATCCACTTCGCCTGCACGTCGGAAGACATCAACAACCTTTCGTATGCGCTCATGCTGGCCGAAGCGCGCGAGGAGGTGATGCTGCCCAAGCTCGACGAGCTGGTTGGCGGCATCCGGTCACTGGCGCACAAGCACGCCGACCTCGCGATGCTTTCGCGGACGCACGGCCAGGCGGCCAGTCCGACGACCATGGGAAAGGAAATGGCGAATTTCGTGCATCGCCTGCGCCGCGCGCGCACGAGGATTGCCGGCGTCTCGGTCCTGGGCAAGATCAACGGCGCAGTGGGTAACTACAACGCCCACGTTGCGGCCTACCCGGAGTTCGAATGGGAAGGGTTCTGCCGGCGGTTTGTCGAAAGCCTGGGGCTCGAATTCAACCCGTACACCACCCAGATCGAGCCGCACGATGCGTTTGCCGAGCTGTTCGACGCCTGGGCGCGCGCCAATTCGATCCTGCTCGACTTCAATCGCGACGTTTGGGGCTATATCTCCCTCGGTTACTTCAAGCAGAGGCTCAGGGCGGGCGAAGTGGGTTCCTCGACGATGCCGCACAAGGTGAACCCGATCGACTTCGAGAACTCGGAGGGCAACATCGGCATCGCCAACGCGCTGCTCCGGCACCTCGCGGACAAGCTGCCGGTTTCGCGCTGGCAGCGCGACCTCTCCGACTCGACCGCGCTCAGGAATGCCGGTAACGCGCTGGGCCATACCTTGCTCGCCTGCGTGGCCTGCCTGCGCGGCCTGGGCAAGCTGGAAGTGAACCCCGCGCGCTTCGCCGAAGACCTCGATGCCAACTGGGAAGTGCTCGCCGAGCCGGTGCAGCAGGTGATGCGCCGCTATGGCGTGCCGGAGGCGTACGAAAAGCTCAAGGAACTCACCCGCGGCAAGGCGATCGATGCCAAACGCCTCGCGACCTTCATCCGCAGCCTTCCGGTCCCCGCGGAAGCGAAGAAACAACTCCTCGCACTGACTCCCGCCGGGTATACCGGCCTCGCCGCCGGGCTCGCCCGGCGCATCTGATCCCGGTCGACTTTCCCTGACGCGCCTGGCGCGCCCTTGCCCATGCTTTATGCCCTCACGATCTTCCTGTCCTCGTTCCTGCTGTTTCTCGTCCAGCCGCTGATCGCCCGGCTGATCCTGCCGTGGTTCGGCGGCACGGCAGCGGTCTGGACCACGTGCATGTTGTTCTTCCAGTGCGTGCTGCTTGCGGGCTACGCATACGCGCATGCCACCACCGCGAAGCTGTCCCCGAGGAACCAGGCGATCCTGCATACGTTCCTGCTAGCGGCCGCGATTGCCACGCTGCCGATCCAGCCCGACGCCTCGTGGAAACCCATCGGCGGAGGCGAGCCGATCTCCCGCATCCTGCTGCTGCTGGCCGCAACTGTCGGGTTGCCGTACCTCCTCATCTCGTCGACCAGCCCCTTGGTGCAGGCGTGGTTTGCCCGCGCGCGCCCGGGCGCGAACCCGTACCGCCTGTTTGCGATTTCGAACCTCGCCTCGCTTCTCGCGCTGATTGGCTACCCGCTCGTGGTCGAGCCCTACCTCAGCAACGGGCAGCAGGTGTACGGCTGGTCCTGGATGTTCGCGGCCTTTTCGCTGCTGTGCGTTTCGCTGGCCTGGCTGACGTCCAGGGCGCAGCCGGCAGCGACCGGCCACGAGCCCGGCGCGGACAGTGCACCTGCGCCTGCATGGAGGGAAATCGCACTGTGGCTCGCGCTGTCCGGAACCGGCTCGGTCATGTTGCTGGCGGTCACGAACCACATCACGCAGAACGTCGCGGCGATCCCCCTGCTGTGGCTCGCGCCCCTCACGCTTTACCTGCTTTCCTTCATCCTCTGCTTCGAAGGAAAGGGACTCTACCGTCCGAACTGGTGGTGGTCGTTCGTGCTGGTCTGGGTCGGGGCGATGGCCTGGCTGCTGGTCGATCCGGACCACCAGTTCGACCTTTACCTCCAGCTCGGGATCTTCCTTTCGGGCCTCTTCATGGCGTGCATGTTCTGCCATGGCGAGCTGTACCGGCACCGCCCGCCCAACAAGTACCTCACGGCGTTCTACCTCTGGGTTTCGGTCGGGGGCGCGCTTGGCGGGCTGTTCGTCGCTGTCGTTGCGCCCCTTGCCTTCAACGCCTACTACGAGCTTGGCATCGGGCTGGTGGGCTGCGCGGTGCTGGGGGTGATCCTTTACCGGCATGTGAACCGGTTCGCGTTTGCCGCGAGCCTGGTGACGCTGCTCGGCGTGACCGGCGCCGTGTGCTACGACGGGTTCAAGTTCCAGGACTATGTCCTCGTTTCGGATCGCAACTTCTACGGGGTCCTGCGGGTGAAGGAATACGGCAAGGCCGGGGAGGCAGAGCACCTGAGGCGGCTGCTCCACGGCACGATCATGCATGGCGAGCAGTACCAGACCGGCCCGGCGCGGCGGGACCTGACAAGCTACTATCAGGTGACCTCGGGCATCGGCAAGGCGATCGCGGCGAAGCAGGCGGACGGCAAGCCATTGCGCATCGGCGTCATCGGCCTGGGCATCGGCACGCTGGCCGGGTACGGGCGCAAAGGCGACGTGGTTCGCTTCTACGACATCAACCCGGCGGTGGTGACCATCGCGAAGCGCGATTTCGGTTATCTGGGGGACAGCGCAGCGAAGATCGAAATCGAGCTGGGCGACGCGCGCCTCACGCTCGAGCGGGAATCACCGCAGCAATTCGACGTGCTGGCGGTCGATGCCTTCTCGAGCGACGCCATCCCCGTGCACCTCATCACCAAGGAAGCGCTGGCGGTTTACCTCAAACACCTGAAGCCCGACGGGATCGTCGCCTTCCATGTGTCGAACCGCTTCCTGCACCTCGGGCCGGTGGTGGCCAAGATCGCCAAGGCCAACGGCGTGCATTCCGTGGGCGTGTACGAGAAAGGCGAGGAGGAGAAAACGCAGAGCGACTGGGTGCTGGTCTCCCGCGACCCGAAGGCGCTCGAGGCGCCGCTGATCAAGGAAGTGTCGGAGCCCGTGGAGGAGCAGGCTTCCTGGCGGCTCTGGACCGACGACTACAACAACCTGGTGCAGGTATTGAAGTAGCGGGGGCCCGGGCGCGATGCGCTAGACCACGGCGCCTTCGTTTTCCTCGCGGCGCGCCTTCTTCACGTTGGTGAACTGCGAGCGGTCGACCTTGAGCCACATGAGCAGCGGGCTCGCCACCAGCACCGACGAGTAGATGCCGAAGCAGATGCCGATGGTGAGCGCCAGCGCGAAGTAGTGCAGCGCCGGCCCGCCGAAGAGCAGCATCGTCGTCACCATGATCTGCGTGCAGCCGTGGGTAATGATCGTGCGCGAGATCGTGCCTGTAATGGCTGCGTCGATGACGTCCGGCGTCGACGCTTTTCGCATCTTGCGGAAATTCTCGCGCACCCGGTCGAAGACCACCACGGATTCGTTGACCGAATAGCCGAGCACCGCAAGCACCGCGGCCAGCACGGGCAGCGAGAACTCCCACTGGAACAGCGCGAAGAAGCCGAGGATGATCACCACGTCGTGCAGGTTCGCGATGATCGCCGACAGGCCGAATTTCCATTCGAACCGCAGGGCGAGGTAAAGCACGATCCCGATCGACACGACCAGCAGCGCGAGCGCGCCGTTTTCGGCTAGTTCCTTGCCCACCTGGGGCCCGACGAACTCCACGCGCCGCAACTCGGCGTCCTTGTGCTCGGCCTGCAATGTGGCCATCACTTTTTGCGAGAGGTCGGCGCTCGACTGGCCCTGCACCAGGGGCATGCGGATCAGCACGTCGCGCGACGAGCCGAAATTCTGCACCGAAGTGTCCTTGAAGCCGGCACGGTCGAGCGCGCCGCGGATCTTGTCGACTTCGGCGGCTTCCTTGTAGCTGATCTCCATCACCGTGCCGCCGGTGAATTCGACCGAGAAATGCAGGCCCTTGTGGGCGAGGAAGAAAACCGCCAGCAGGAAGGTGGCCAGCGAAATGATGTTGAAGGTGAGCGCATGCCGCATGAAGGGGATCGTGCGGCGGATCTTGAAGAATTCCATGGTCGCTTACTTCCAGCCGGTGTCGCCGATGGACAGGTGCTGGACCCGCCGCCGGTGACCGTAGATCAGGTTGACGATCGCGCGCGAGACCATCACCGCCGAGAAAATCGAGGTGAGGATGCCGAGGCAGTGGACCACCGCGAACCCGCGAACCGCGCCCGAGCCGAAGATCAGCAGCGCAAGGCCCGCGATGAGGGTGGTGATGTTGGAGTCGAGGATGGTGCCGAACGCGCGGTCGTAGCCGGCCGCAATGGCCGCCTGCGGCGTCGCGCCACCGCGCACTTCCTCGCGGATCCTCTCGTTGATCAGCACGTTGGCGTCGATCGCCATGCCAAGCGTCAGCGCGATTGCCGCGATGCCGGGCAGGGTGAGCGTGGCCTGCAGCAGTGAGAGCAGGGCCACCAGGAACAAAAGGTTCACCCCCAGCGCGACCGACGAGACCAGGCCGAACAGTACGTAGTACATCGTCATGAACGCGACGATCGCGAGGAAGCCCCACTTGGTGGAATTGAATCCCTTCTCGATGTTGTCCTTGCCCAGGCTCGGCCCGACCGTGCGTTCCTCGATGATCTCCATCGGCGCGGCCAGCGAGCCGGCGCGCAGCAGGAGGGCCGTGTCATTGGCTTCCACCGTGGTCATGCGGCCGGAGATCTGCACCCGCCCGCCGCCGATCTCGGAGCGGATCACCGGCGCGGTCACCACCTCGCCCTTGCCTTTCTCGATCAGCAGGATCTCCATGCTTTTGCCGACGCTCTCGCGGGTCACGTCCTTGAAGATGCGCGCGCCGGTGCCGTCGAGCGTGAGGTGGACGGCCGGTTCCTGGGTCTGGTTGTCGAAGCCGGGCTGGGCATCGGTCAAACGGTCGCCGGTCAGCACCACGGCCTTCTTGACCAGCAGGGGCGCGCCGTTGCGCTCGACGTAGTACTCGTCGCCGAAAGGCACTTCGCCCCTGGCGGCCGCCGCGAGGGACTCGGGGTTCATCTTCTCCTCGTCCACCATGCGGATTTCGAGGGTGGCGGTGCGCCCGAGGATGTCCTTGGCCTTGGCGGTGTCCTGCACGCCGGGCAGTTGGACCACGATGCGGTCGGCGCCCTGCTGCTGGATCACCGGCTCGGCCACGCCCAGCTCGTTGATGCGGTTGTGCAGCGTGGTGATGTTCTGCTTGAGGGCGAAGTCCTGCGTGCGCTTGATCGCCTCCTGCTTGAGCGTGCCGACCAGGCGGAATTCCTCGCCATCCTGCGATTCGGTGAGCGAGAGGTCGCTGATGTTGTCGCTGATCAGGCGCTTGGCTTTCTCGCGCGTTTCCGCGTCGCGGAAACGGATGCGGATGAACTGGCCCTCCCGCGTAATGCCGGAGTGGCGGATGGTCTTGTCGCGCATCTGGCCGCGCGCGTCGCCGACGAGGCTGTCGAGGCGCTTGGTCAAAGCGGCCTGCATGTCGACCTGCAGCAGGAAGTGCACGCCGCCGCGCAAGTCGAGGCCGAGGTACATCGGCAGCGCGTGGATCGCGGTGAGCCAGTTCGGCGAGGAGGAAAGCAGGTTCAGCGCAACGATGTACGTCGGATTGGCCGGGTCGGGATTCAGCGCCTGGCTGATCGTGTCCTTGGCCTTCAGCTGGATGTCGGTGTCGGTGAAGCGCACCCGGACGCTGTTGATCTCGAGCAGCGATGCCGTGTAGACGATATTGGCTTTCTTGAGGGCGTCTTCCACGCGGGCAAGCACGGTGGCGTCGATCTTGACCGTGGCCTTGCCGCTGGACACCTGGACCGCCGGCGATTCGCCGAAGAAATTCGGCAGCGTGTACAGGAAGCCCAGCACCACGGCGAGAGCGATGAGGGCGTATTTCCAGGCTGGGTAGCGATTCACGTGCGGGAGGCCTTAAGGCAATTTGCGCTGCGTTTTGCTTACTGCAGCGTCTTGAGCGTGCCCTTGGGAAGCAGCGTCTGCACCGCGGCCTTCTGGATGCTGATCTCGGTATTCGGCGCGATCTCGAGCGTGATGTAGGCGTCGGTGATCTTGCTGATCCGGCCGAGGATGCCGCCGGCGGTGATGACCTCGTCGCCCTTCTGCAGCGCGTCGACCATTGCGCGCGCTTCCTTGGCCCGCTTCATCTGGGGGCGGATCATCAGGAAGTACAGCAGGACGAACATCAGGATGATCGGCAGCAGCCCCATGAAACCGGGGTCGCCGCCGGAGGCGGGGGCCGTCGCCTGGGCGAAGGCGGAAGAGATCAGCACGGGGAGCTCCTGGAAACGCGAAAAAAGCGCGAGATTATAGCAGCTTGCGTTGCATTACCCGTCGGGTTCGGAGAGTTTCCGGCGCTCGGCGAGCAGCCGTTGCGAAGTGGCTGCCAGGTTCCCGGCCTCGATGGCGCCGCGAAGCTCGCCCATCAGGGACAGGTAATAGTGCAGGTTGTGGATCGTGGCCAGGCGCGCGCCGAGGATCTCGTTGGCGCGCTGCAGGTGGTGCAGATAGGCCCGGGTGAAGTTGCGGCAGCAATAACAGGCGCAGTCGGCATCCAGCGGCGCGGTGTCCTCGCGGTACTTTGCATTGCGAATCTTGATGTCGCCGTGTTGGGTGAAGAGCCAGCCGTTGCGGGCGTTCCTGGTCGGCAGCACGCAGTCGAATAGGTCGATGCCGGCGCCAACACTCAGGATGAGGTCCTCGGGCGTGCCAACGCCCATGAGATAACGCGGCTTTGCCGCCGGCAACCGGGGCGCGGTGTGGCGGAGGATGCGCTGCATGTCCGCCTTGGGTTCCCCTACCGACAATCCGCCGATCGCATAGCCGTCGAAGCCGATCGCCTCGAGCCCGGCCAGCGACTCGTCGCGCAGGTCCTCGTACATCCCGCCCTGGACGATCCCAAAAAGGGCGTTCGAGTTGCCTTCGTGCGCGCGCTTCGAGCGCTCGGCCCAGCGAAGGCTCAGGCGCATCGAGTCCGCGGTGTCCTGCAGGGTCGAGGGATGCGCCGTGCACTCGTCGAAGATCATCACGATGTCCGAGTCGAGGATCTTCTGGATGCGCATCGACTCTTCCGGCGTGAGCATCAGCCGGTCGCCGTTGATCGGCGAGGCGAAGCGCACCCCCTCTTCGGAGATCTTGCGCATCGCGCCGAGGCTGAAGACCTGGAATCCGCCGGAATCGGTGAGGATCGGCGCATCCCAGGCCATGAAGCGGTGCAGGCCGCCGTGCCTCTCGACGACTTCCAGCCCCGGGCGCAGCCAGAGGTGGAAGGTATTGCCGAGCACGACTTGCGCGCCGACCTCGCGAAGCTCGAGCGGCGACATCGCCTTGACCGAGCCGTAGGTACCCACCGGCATGAAGACGGGCGTTTCGACCGTGCCGTGCGCGAGCTCGAGCCTTCCACGCCGCGCGGCCCCGTCCGAGGCCAGGACGCTGAACTTCACCGGCGTGCTTTCAACGCGCTTTGTCGATCAGCATCGCGTCGCCGTACGAGAAAAACCGGTAACGCTTCGCGATCGCGTGCGCGTAGGCCTTGCGGATGTTCTCGATGCCGCCGAAAGCCGACACCAGCATGAGCAGCGTCGACTTGGGCAGGTGGAAGTTCGTGAGCAGCCGGTCGACCGTGCGGAACTGGAACCCGGGCGTCACGAAAAGGTCGGTCTCCCCGCCGCCGGCTTTCAGCTCGCCGCTTCGCGACGCGCTTTCGAGCGCGCGCAGCGCAGTCGTCCCGACGGCGAGGATCCGCCCGCCGGCCTTGCGCGCGGCCGCAATCGCATCGACCGTGGACTGCGGCACGTTATAGCGCTCGCTGTGCATCTTGTGGTCTGCAACGTTCTCCGTCCTTACCGGCTGGAAGGTCCCGGGGCCGACGTGCAGGGTAATGCGGGCGATCTTCACGCCGCGGCCGGCAAGGGCATCGAGCATCGGCATGTCGAAGTGCAATCCGGCCGTCGGCGCAGCAACCGCGCCAGGACGCTCGGCGTAAACCGTCTGGTAACGCTCCGCGTCCTCGGGACCGGGCGCGTGGGTAATGTAGGGGGGGAGCGGCACCGAGCCGAAGCGCTCCAGCACGGCCTCGACGGGTTCCGGGAAACGCACGTGGTAGAGGTCGGCTTCCCTGCCGAGCACCGACGCGGTCACCGTCTCGCCGACAATGAACTCCGAGCCGATCGCCACGGGGTGGCTTGCGCGCATGAGTACAAAAGCCTCGTGCGTCCCGAGCATGCGCTCGACGAATACCTCCAGCTTGCCCCCGGTGCTTTTCTTTGCGGCGAGGCGCGCCTTGATGACGCGCGTGTCGTTCAGGACGACGACGTCGCGGAAGTCGATTTCCGCCGGGATGTCGGCAAAATTGAGGTCGCGCAGGATGCCGGTCGCGCCGTCGAGACGAAGCAAGCGGCTCGCGCGGCGCTGCGCGGCGGGGTGTTGTGCGATCAGCTCTTCGGGAAGCGCATAATCGAATTCGTCGACGCGCATGGCCCGCGCATTATAAGGCGCGATGACCACGCAATAAGCGTGGAATCGGCGGCCCGATCCGGCCGGACGCCGTGCGATAATCCGCGCCTTCCCGAAATGCCGGAATGGCGGAATTGGTAGACGCAGCGGACTCAAAATCCGCCGACTAATCATCGTAAGGGTTCGAGTCCCTTTTCCGGCACCAGCAGCCGAAGAACCGAATCCGCCGCCGCAGCCGGGCCGCGATCCGGGCTTCCGAAGATGCGCCCGGGCAGTTCAAAATGTCCTGTAATGGCAAGCACTTGCTAGACATTCTTATGACCCGGGGGTAGTCTTGCCCGCGAGGGGGGGAAAGCATGGGCATTGCCCAAGTCCACATTCTGCCGGCGATGAAGAACACGATCGTCGTGGTCGACGACCAGTCGACCGGCCGCGCGATCCTCGAGCAGGTGGTGCGGGGCCTCGACGACCGCGTCGTCGTGCAGCCTTTCGCGCGCCCGGTCGATGCCGTCGTCTGGGCGACGAAACACGTAGCCGACCTCGTCCTTGTCGACTACTCGATGCCCGACATGGACGGGATCGAGTTCGTGAAGCGCCTGCGCGGGCTGCCCGGCTACGAGCACGTGCCCATGGTCATGGTGACCGTGCACGACGACCGCAAGATCCGCTATGCGGCGCTCGATGCCGGCATCACGGATTTCCTCATCAAGCCCATCGACGCGCGCGAATGCCTCGCCCGCTGCCGCAACCTCATCACGCTGCGCCGCCAGCAGCTTGCCCTGGAAGACCGCAAGCGCCTGCTCGAAGGCATGGTCGAGGACGCCACCCGGGAGATCCGCGAGCGCGAGAAGGAGACGCTGCTGCGCCTCGCGCGCGCCGGCGAATTCCGCGACGAGGAGACCGGCAACCACCTGATCCGCATGTCGCGCTATTCGCGCCTGATCGCCGACACCATCGGCCTGTCGCACGAGGAAGCCGAGACCGTCGAGCTTGCCGCGCCGCTGCATGACATCGGCAAGATAGGCATTCCCGACGGCATCCTGCTCAAGCCCGGCCGCCTCGACGATGCCGAGCTCAAGACCATGCGCCGCCACCCGGTGATCGGGCACGAAATCCTCAAGGGCAGCGCTTCCAAATACGTGCGCATGGGCGCGCTGGTCGCGCTCGGCCACCACGAGAAGTATGACGGCTCGGGCTACCCCAACGGCCTGGTCGGCGACCATATCCCGCTCTGCGCGCGCGTCGTCGCAATTGCCGACGTCTACGATGCGCTGACCGCGGTGCGCCCTTACAAAAAGGCCTGGCCGGTCGAAAAAGCCTTCGAATACCTGCGCGCCCAGCGCGGGCGCCACTTCGACCCGGACCTCATCGATGCGTTCTTCGGCGTCGAGAACGACGTCGCCCGCGTCCAGCGGGAACTTACCGACCAGGTCGCCAGTACCGACCCGGCCTGACCGAGATGCAGATGTTGCAGTCCCTGCGCAAGAAGCTCGCCTCGCGTCCGGACACCGAGCACGAGCAGGCTTTCGTGCGCGTCCTCGTGGCCGCGGTGCTCGGCTTCTACCTGATCGACATCCCCGACCTTGCGCGCGGCGGCGTGCTGCGGGTCGATGTATCGGTGTACCTGGTGTACTTCCTGGTCTCGGCGAGCGTGCTGGCCTGGGCGCTGGCGTCCGACCGCGTCTCCCAGTTCAGGCGGTTCATCGGCCTGGCTGCCGACCTCGGCATGGTCACCTGGGCCATGTCGTTTTTCGGGGAACGCGCGTTGGCGCTCTTCCTCGTCTATGTGTGGGTAACGCTGGCCAACGGCTTCCGGTTCGGTCCGCGCCATCTGCTGCTCTCTCTCGGCCTGAGCGTTGCCGGGTTCTCCACCGTGCTCGCGACCAGCGAATTCTGGCGCGCGCATCTGGACGAAGGCATCGGACTCCTGCTGGGGCTGCTGGCGCTGAGCCTGTACGTGCTGTCATTGGTGAAGCGCATGTTCGACGCGCTTTCCCGCGCCGAGGCGGCAAACCTCGCCAAGCGGCGCTTCATTTCGGTGGTCAGCCACGAGATGCGCACGCCGCTGAACGCGGTGATCGGCATGGCCGACCTGCTGCGCGACACGCAGCTCAGCCGCGAGCAGGCCGACATGCTGCAGACGCTGCGAGGATCGTCTCGCGTGATGCTCGGCCTGGTCGAGGACGTGCTCGACTTCTCCAAGATCGAGGCCGGCAAGCTGTCGCTCGAGCATGCGGATTTCGACCTGCATGCGCTCGTCAACAGCACGTCGCGGATCATCGCGGCGCAGGCCGCCGCGAAGCAGGTCGAGTTCGTCGTCTCGATCATGCCGGAGGTGCCGCCCGCGATGCGCGGCGACCCGCACCACCTTCGCCAGATCCTCATCAACCTCGCCAGCAACGCGGTAAAGTTCACCGATCGCGGCAGCGTGACGCTGCATGTTTCGGCGCAGGAGGAAACCGAGACGCGCGTGCACCTCAAGTTCTCGATCCGCGATACCGGCATCGGCATCGCGCCCGAGGCGCAAAAGCGCATCTTCGAGAGCTTTGCGCAGGCCGACCAGACCACGACGCGCCGTTTCGGCGGCACGGGCCTGGGCACCACGATCGCCAAGCAGCTGGTCGAGCTCATGGGCGGGCGCATCGGCCTGGAGAGCGCGATGGGGCTGGGGAGCACTTTCTGGTTCGAAGTCTCGCTCGAGAAGCAGCCCGAGCGCACCGAGACGGTCAGCGGCGAACTGGCCGAGGCGCGCGTCCTGCTGGTGGGGTTTCCCCCCGCGGAGCTCGAAACGATTTCCGCGGCGCTCGCATCCTGGGGGGCGTCCGCCGTTCCGGTGGCGAATGCAGAGGAGGGCGCGCAGCGCCTCGCGGCCGAGATCAGCCTTGCCAAGCCTTATCACAGCGTGTTGCTGCATGCCCAGGAAGAGGCCGCCGGCGTGAAGCTGGCGCAGCGCTTCAAGCGGGCAGCGCCAAATCCCGCGCCGCCGCTGATCCTGGGCGTGGCGCGCGACACGCAGGTCTCGCGTTTTGCCGCGCTCTCCGCAGGCTTCGCCGCGGTGCTCGAGCTGCCTTTCGACAAGCGCCAGCTTTTCAACGTGCTGCATTCGGTGGCCGCAGGCGAAGAGGTCCGGGACGGCGTCGTGCGCCTGGAGGACTACGCACGCAGGGGCGCGTCGAGCCGCAAGTGCAGCGTGCTCGCGGCAGACGACAACCCGACCAACCGCGAAGTGATCGGGCGCATCCTCGAGCGCGGCGGCCATACGGTCATGCTCGTCGCAGACGGCGACGAGGTGCTCGATGCGCTCGAGAGCGTCCATTACGACATCGTGCTGCTCGACCGCAACATGGCGCGCATGGGGGGGGTGGAGGCGCTGCAGTTGATCCGCCTCATGGGCCGCGGGCTCGAGCGCATCCCGGTGATCGTGCTTTCGGCTGACGTCACCGCGGAGGCCAAGCAGGAATGCCTCGAGGCCGGCGCGGACGCTTTCCTGCCCAAGCCGATCGAAGCCATGAAGCTCCTCGAAGGCATCCAGGAGCTGGTGGAGCGCGGCGTAGGCGCGGGGACTTCTTCGCTACCGGAAAGGCCTGCACAGGGCCATGCGGCGCCCGAGCAGGCCGCCCAGCCCCAGGTCATCAACCTCGAAACGCTGGCGCAGCTCGAGGCCCTCGGCTCCCCCGGGTTCCTCGAGAGGCTCATCGGCGTGTTCGTTGCGGACAACGACGACCTGATCAAGAAAGTGCAGAACGCAGTGTCCAGCCGCAACTTCACCGAGTTCCGCAACCACCTGCACGCAATGAAAGGCTCGGCCGCGAGCATGGGCGCGGAGCGCCTGACGAGGGTGTGCAACGACCAGGGCAAGCTCAGCGACTCGGAGCTGAGGCTCCAATCGCTGCACCTGGTGCGCTCGATCGAGCAGGAGCTTGCGGTGGCGCGCGATGCGCTCGAGCGCCACCTTGACGAGCGCCGCCGCTCAGCTGTGTGACAGCTCCGGCGTTTCGGTAATGGCGCCGCGCGCTGCGGCCCTTTCTCGCAGCCGCGCCGAAGTCACTCCTCGGCCTTCCGGGGCCCAGCCGGGCTTGGCGAAACAGTAGCCCGCCACCTCGCGCAGGCTTCTTGCCGAGCGCAGGTCGCGGAGCAGGGCCGCCCACTCCGAGAAAACGATCTTGATCGGGTTGAGGGTGTCGATCTGCCTGACCAGGCCGTAGCGCATCGGCGTGCCGGCCTTCTCCGCGGCGAAAGTGCCGAAGAGCTTGTCCCAGACGATCAGCACGCCGCCGTAGTTGCGATCCAGGTATTCGGGATTTACTGCGTGATGGACGCGATGGTGCGAAGGCGAGTTGAACACTTTCTCGAACACGCCCAGCTTGGG